>NZ_JBVVAJ010000014.1:0-119598 GCF_055792805.1 Microvirga sp. HS2 | reverse complement strand
GCGCCCCTTCCCCTGAGCTTGCAAGGAGGCCTTCCATGAAGCTCGCGACGATCACGCCTTTTCTGTCTGTGGCCGACCAGCTCACCGAACAGGACATCGGAAGCGCAGCCGCACAGGGATACAGGCTCAAGGGTGATTGTATTCGGGTCGAGCGTCCGGTTTAGTGGTCCTGATCAAAGGTCAACGCCGCCGCGCCTCGGGAATAAACCAGGCCGTTGTCCGTTTGTGTGAAGAGGGGGACGCGGAGCAGCAATGCGGACGGCCATCGGACAGGATCTCGTGGCGCTTCTGCCACGACTGAAGCGCCTTGCCCTGGTGCTCTGCCGCTCGCCGTCCCTGGCAGATGATCTCGTGCAAGGCGCCTGCGAGCGAGCACTGGCAAACGCCGGGAGTTTTACTCCGGGCACCCGGTTTGACGCATGGGCCTTCCGCATCCTGCGCAATTATTGGATTGACCACTTGAGGCGCTCAAGAACCGAAAGCATGAGTGAGGACGTGACGGCGCAGACGCACATCGTCGGCGACGCAGGCGAAGAGCCGATTCTGAACAAGCTGCTGCTGGCCGAGGTGCAGCAGATCATCGACAGGATGCCGCCTGAACAGCGGGAAGTGCTCCTCCTCGTCTGCGTCGAGGATCTCGCTTATCGGGAAGCGGCGGAAATTCTAGGCGTTCCGATCGGAACCGTGATGAGCCGTCTTGCGCGGGCACGCAAGCGGCTTGTCGAAATGACGGCTGCGGCCTGACGGCGGAGAGAGGCGCATGGCACAGCTTCATCTCAGTGACGAAATTCTCATGGCCTTCGCGGATGGGGAACTCGAAGGACCCGTTGCGGCCACGGTGGAGCACGCCATGGCGAGCGACCCGGTCGTTGCCGGGCGTGTGGCCGGGTTCCTGCGCAGTCGGAGGCTGGTTCGGTCCGCTTTTCCCGAGGAAACAGCGGCTGACGTTTCTCCTGCATTGCGGGCGGCCGTCCAGGCACAGATCGACCGCTTCGAGCGGCCATCGCATCAGAGGAATTCATCGCCGTTTCAGACCAGGCTCAACGTGCCATTTCGCGAATGGCGGCCCCTCGGAATGGCCCTGGCGGCGAGTGTCGCTGGTCTGGCGATGATGGCGGCTGGCTATCTTGCCGCGCGCCAAAATCTCCCGTCGTCTGAAACTGCGGGCCCCATCGCGCTCCTCGCGGATCCTCAGGTCGGCCGCATCTTGAGCGAAAGCCCCTCGGGACAGGAACAGGATCTGCCCTTCGGGCGGATACGGATGATTTCGACATTCCGTGTGACGAACGGGGCCTTGTGCCGTGAGTTCAAGCTCTTGGCTCCATCGGGAGTCTCGGGTGCCGTGGCCTGCCGCAGCGGGGACTGGAGGATCGCCTTCGCCGTAACAGAAACAATGGGCACTGGCGCCTACGTTCCGAGCGCCGGAGGTGACCTGATGGAGAGCTACCTTCAGAGCGCGGGGGCTAGCGAGCCGCTGCTGGACGCTGCGGAAATCGAAGCCCTGCGGGAAGCCAAGCCTTAGCGCAGCGGTGCGCCGGCGGGCGACCGGCTTTGGGAAGAACTGTGAGAACCATGGAATAAGAGTGAGACCGCATCCGTTCTTTCTGAAGTTGGCGTGAGAGGTCTCGGATGCGGACACCATATATGCTTGCCTTCGCGGCGGTTCCGCTCGGAGCGATGGTGGCCTTGTCCGGCACTGCTCCGGAATCTCTGGACATCCAGACAGCCCGTGCGCCAGCCGGAGCCCTCACCGATGCCGTTGCCGCTGTCAGGAAACTGGCCTCCCGCATTCCGGCCTCGGACCCGCAGGCCTGGTCGGATCCTCCGCGGGCCGGTCAGGATAACCCGCGCCTTGCAGTTGGCGAGGTGCTGCCTGAAGGAACGGCGCTCCATCCGATCCCGAGGCATGAGTCCTATCGCTACGCTGTCGTTCAAGGACAAAGAGCCATCGTCGATGCGGCTTCGCGGCAGATCGTCTACATCATCCGGTGACGAGAATGGCCTCGATCATCCGGCATCCATACGCTTTGCCGTCCTGGCCGAGAAACGAGGCAGGGGTCAAATGACCGTCAAGCACAACAGGCAACCCGCTGCGCGACAGCCCTATGGCATCGAACCCACCGGACGAGCGATCAGCCGCAGGACGGACTCTCAGGACGTGGTCCTGACATATAACATGTTCCGCCATAAGGATGAGGCAGGCCTGTATTGTGCCGTTCCGCAGGACCGGCCGGTTCCGGCATTCCTGACGGAGGACAAGTGGGACTACGCCCGCTCGCCCGACATCAGGGCGCTGTCCGGCTTCGATGACGTTGCAGCCGGCACCGCCGCGAGGGCGAACGGCTTCTATCTTTTCCATGCCAAAGCATGAGCCGTCATCGTGATAAAAGGCGATGCCTTGTGACCTGCCGGTGAGATTGAGATCAAACATGAAAAGGGCGGCCTCATCGGGCCGCCCTCTCAGTTGTCCAATTCGTTGCTTACTTGATCACCTGCACGATTTTGCGGGAGCTGGGCTCGACCAGAACCGGAGTATTGTTCACGACCGTGTAGCGATAGCCCTTCACCTTATACTGCGCCGGGATCTCGTGGTAGGTGACGCCAGATTCCGGCAGAACCGCGCCGACCCGCACCTCTTCCTTGTAGGTGTAGGACGGGACATGCTGGGTCGTTACGTATTGGCGGAACTCCGGCTGCTGCTGGTCGGCGATGCCGCCCACAATGGCGCCCGTCACGCCGCCCACTGCGGCACCGACCGGACCGCCGACAACCGCGCCACCGACCGCACCCGTGGCGGCTCCGGCCGCAGCGCCGCCGGACTGGGCGAACGCAGCTGCAGGGGCAAGAGCGGCAAGAGCGGCGCCGACAAGGAGAATCTTCTTCGACATGGACTTACTCCTGGTATTGGTAACTGGGATCAATTCCCGGTGTCTCTTTAATGCGCTGATCCATAAGTCGTTCCAAGATTTACGGAGGCATGAGTGCGCTTTTTCGGCCTGATTGCGGACATGAATGCTAAATGAATGAAGTAGTCGTCTTGTATTCATGATTTGAGGACGCCTCGCCGGCGGCTCTGTCCTTACGCCCACAGAGCGTGAGTTGCAGCCCGCAAGAAAAACCGACAGCTCCCTTTCAGGACCTGCCGGTTTTATAGCGGATCCAGATGGCGATCTCTCGCCCTTTACCGCCTTATTCGATGACCTCGATGACGCGGCGGGTCTCAGGTTCGACCAGCGCAACCTCGTCGCCGATCACCACATAGCGGTAGGTGCGCAGCTCCGGCACCTCGGTGATGATGGTCTCCGGCACCTCCATGATCTCCACTTCCTGGGGAAGCGTCACGCCTTCCCGGATCTCGATCTTGGTAGAGGGGGCCGCGCGGGTCGAGCCGGTGGTTTCCACCGTGGTCTTGAACTTCTTTCGCTGTTCGCTGCTCAGGTTCACAGATGCCGACTTGCGCGAACTGCCGGACTTGTGGATCACCTCGACGATCTTCTTCGTCCGGGGCTCGACGATCACGATCTCATCGCGCACCATCACGTATTGATAGCCGCGGTACTGCGGAACGATCCGCACCACCTCGGAAGGCAGCGGCGCCAGACGAACCTCCTGGGTGATGGTCGTGCCGACCGATACCTTGAAATTCACGTTCGACACCGTGTTGACATCGGTGCTGCTGAAAGCCTGAGTCACTTCGCTGCGCTGCTCAGTGTTCAGGTTCGTAACTGCATTCGTCGTGCTGTTGGAGGTTGTGCTCGTGGATGTCGACGTGGACGACGTGTCGTTCTGCTGCGAAGCGCCATTCTGCTGAGCGGCGGAACCCGATGGCTGGGTTCTCTGCTGGGACGAGCCGGTCGCCGGTCGCTGCTGGCTGTCGCCGGACGTCTGCGATGCGGAGGTGGATCCAGCCTTCCGATTATCTTGCGTGCTGGTGGATTGCGAGGAACCCTCCTGCGGTCGCTGCTGGCTGCCCGACGTCTGGCGGGAGCTTCCGGAGTCTGCGGCCGGGCGCTGGTTCTGGTCGGATGAGGAAGCGGTCGAGCCGGTGCTGGAGCGATCCTGCGAGGACGAGCCTTGGCGGGACGGCATCCGCTCATTCGAGGAGTTGGATGAAGCGGTCGAGTTCTGGCGTGAGTCCGGAGCGGCCTCAGGCTTGCCAGGAGCCTCGGTCAACGCATCGGGACGGTTCCGGTCGAGAGCCTTCTCGGCCTTGCCGGGTGCTTCCGACGAGGTCGCCGGAGGCGTGATCCGACCGGTGGTCGTGCCTGAGGAGCCGGATTCCTGAGTTTGCGCGAGGACGGGGGCAGCCCCAAGGCTCAGGGCAATCGCGGCAGCCGTCGAAAGCAGGGTTATACGCACTGAACATGCTCCTTTAGATCGATTCCGATGTGGAAAGGTCTAACGGAGCTTGACGGCTTCCGTTCCCTGATAACCGTCAAGGTGCTGCACCCGCTTGCGCGCCCACGGGTGAAACACCCAAGGTCTCGCGGACAGTCGCCATGGCTGGCGGTTCGGCCGGCTGTGCGCACAGGCCAGCCATCTGGATGAGGCCGTAGCCGAAGGTCGGATCCCGCCCCGGCTGGCCCAGATCGCGGGCACTCTCCTCCAGGCGGGCTCGGACGGCTTCGGCATCCAGTTCCGGGTTGGACGCAAGCACAAGACTCGCTGCCGCTGATACGAAGGGAACTGCGTAGGAGGTTCCTGTCCTCAACAGGCCCGCACCCTGAGACGCCGCCGTCCAGACACTCACCCCGGGAGCAGACAAATCGATATACGAACCACGGGTGGCGCGTCTGTACACGTTCAGGTCGCGATCGACAGCTGTGACCGCGATAACACCAGGGTAAGCTGCCGGGTAGGAGGGTTCGGCCCCTGCACCATTGTTGCCCGCAGCGGCAACGATCACGATGCCCTTGGCCTGGGCCGCTGCAACGGCCTTCTGGAGAACCTCGTTGGAGGGTCCCGACAGGCTCATGTTTATGATCCTTACCCCGCGCTCCGCCAAGGCCTCGACGGCAGCCACGAGCGTCATCACGTCGGTCCGGTCGGCTGTGCCACCGTCGCGATAGAATGCATCAACCGCGATGATCTTGGCCTGCGGCAGGAGGCCCGGCGTTCGGCTTGCAGGGCGGCCGACAAGCAAAGCCGCAACGGCCGTGCCGTGCTCCTGCAGCGAGACGACGGTATGACGAACGGGCAGGGGTATGATCTCGACCGCTTGCCCTTTCAGGGCTGCATGCTCGACATTCACGCCTGTGTCGATCAGGCCGATGAGCGGAGGCGGGCCGCATTGCAGGGGGTGGGCCTCGGTCCAATTCACGAGGGCGGACCAGTCGATCGGGGAAGGATCCTTGCATGCGGCGCCCGTGCAGGCCGTCGGGGCTTCATCAAGGTAGTAGAACTGGTCGAAATCCACTGAGGCCTGTGCATCGATGAGGCGGACTTCTCGCCGGGCCCGTGCCACTGAAGTGCCACTTGGGATCCGAAGCCGGACCACCTGGGGTGCTATGCGACCCTGCGAGCGAGCCTCGAGGCGAAAGCCCTGGGCCGTCAGCCTCGCCAGATTCTCTTGAGACAGTCCCGAGGCTACGATAAAGCGCGTGGAGCGTCGCGGCCTGGGACGGCGGTCGATTTCTTCGGCGGCCGAAGCAGCCCCCGTGGGCTGCGTTCCGACGGAAGCCGCTGGTTCTGCCCCTGGCGTCCGTGCGGGAGCCTTGCCGGTGCGTGCTTGCGCCGTGCCTTTCGCGCGCTGGCCTTTGCCGCTTGATGCTTTTCCGGAATGGCCCGCGTTTGCTCCGTGGCTGGAACCGGCCTTCCCGCTCTTGCCAGAGCTGGCCTTGCTGCGGCCGCCTCCAGCATTGTCATGGCTGTGTCCAGCTCCAGCGCTGGTCCCGCGGCCAGCTCCGCCCCTGCCGCCGCCGAGGCCGCCAGCGTCGGAATTGCCTCTGCCGCCGTTGGCATTCCCGTTTCCTGTACCCCCACCGGCCGCTCCACCGCTCCTTCCGCCGCCATGCCCGTTGCCGCCTCCATTCCCGTGCCCCCCATTGTTGCCATTGCCGTTCGCGCCACCACCTCCCTTGGCAAGCGCGGACCCATTGGTAATGGGCAGAGTGGATCCATAGCCGAGATCAAGTTGAATCCGGACGGGAACGGCGGCCGCAAGGCCCGCCAGCGCGATGAGGATATGTCGCAACCCCTGTGCCATGGTTTCCTCTCGAGCCGGCAACTCGCCCGTGAACTCGACCGTTGCAGCGTGGTCGAATCGTCAAAGCAGCACCCGGCCTGGATGGCTGATCGCACAATGTCCTGAAACACAGGTCTCCAGCGTATCCGAGATGAGCCCTGGCGGGCCAATCACGAAATGTGTCCGATCTTAAGCCTGGCAATGACGGGAGGTTATTCTCGAAAACGCGACAGTATCGTCTTCGTT
This sequence comes from Microvirga sp. HS2, assembly GCF_055792805.1. Lineage (NCBI taxonomy): Bacteria > Pseudomonadati > Pseudomonadota > Alphaproteobacteria > Hyphomicrobiales > Methylobacteriaceae > Microvirga > Microvirga sp. HS2. The sequence continues at coordinate 113,168 of NZ_JBVVAJ010000014.1, read as the reverse complement.
GCGCCGGAGGTGAATGCCCTGAATGCGGGAAGCTCAAGACCAGGAAAACCGTTCTCGATCAGACAGATTTGATCTGCGTTTCAAGGACGACGACTTCAGCGCCGCACGAGAGGCCCCAAATCCGGTACTGAGGTTCATGGGAGTTCTCGGACAGGATCTGCACAATCCGGTATGTATCTGGATGGGTCCGCCGAGGGTGGGCCGGTTGAACGATCTGGCCCAGCTGATACTTGGCTCTCATCGAAAGCCTCCACTCACTCTTTATCGGGCTCGCCCAGGCGAGCGCCTCCGACGCAAGGGGCATCTCTCCGTCCCGCTTGGGAACGGGAATAATCCGTTTTGTCTGGGCATAATGGCATAGCAGGATCTCCGAACAGTCCGGTGGAGACGATCATCTGGTGCAGACGGGCTAGGTGTCGCACGTCAAGCTGAGGGTCTTGGGGAGCGGCCCCAAGATCCGAACCTGTTATTCTGCTCTGCTCTTGCATCGCACAGTTCAGCCTATGTCCGGTCGATGCGCGACATCTTCAAAGTATCACATACGATCGGCTGCAGTCTTTCACAGTCACCGATTGGCGAAACTTGGTACGGCTCCGAGCCAAGTTGTGGTGGACGGCCCCGAGCAGCACCGCCACTTTCGACGTTCTTTCAGAAGGGTCGGTGTGACGAGCATTCCAAGCGGCCTGATCCCTTCACCCGGGCCAACCCTCTGCGCAAGGCGGCCAGCCATATGCTGATCTACCTGATCAGACGCCGATACTCGCTTCTGATGAGGGCATGGCAGCCGCACGCCAAGCTCTCCAATCTCCCTTGGTCGATCACACAAATCAGCGCCCGAGCGTTTTCGAGGGCTCCCTCCTCTTCGAGCGAGCGCAGGCAATCCGTTATACTTGCGCGCCTGACCCCGAGCAGCCGTGCGAGCATCTGGTGGGTGAGGGGGATATCTTCACCGTCCAACGCATCATGGGCCAACAGAAGCCATCGGCACAGCCGTTGCCTCAAGGAGTGGTGAGCCTCGCAAATAGCGGATTGGGATGTCTGCAGCAGAACGAACTGGGTATATTTGAGCAGCGTGGCGCGCAGCGAGGGCGCGTTCTCGATTGCATCCAGAAAATCGGCTCGAGAGATCCGATAGGCACTGCCGCCGACCTGGACTACGCGACGGAACGGAGGCTCATCAGGATCGCCCAGCAGGGCCGGGATGCCAGTCATTCCCTCGGAGCCGATCAGCCAGACTTCAACCCATTTGCCGGGCGATGCCTTTGCCGAGACCGCAACAAGCCCGCTTTCGAGAAAGTAAATCGCCTCCATCGGCGTGCCGGAGTGATGGATCATTTGCCGCGGCTTCAGTTCGACCCGCGCCAGACGAGGCCAGAGCGTCTGCATATCACGGGGCGAAATGGCCTGTAGGAGTCGGTTCCGGACCGGAACCTGTCGCAGCTCGGCTGCGCTACGGCTTTCAGTCAAGGTGACACTCCAGCTTCACCATGTCCAATCTTATGCCGCCTCAGTTCGTCCCACAACCTTGGTACGGCAGCGGACAAACCTTTACCGGTTCTGGAACCGTGGGGCTGCACCTCCTTTTAGTCATCAGCGTCCGACGAGCAGGAAGGCTGCTACTGGCCAGTCCTTGTCCGGCAAAGGAGACGATCATGCCGATGACTGCGGGTGACATCCTGGTTGAAACATTGATCGACTGGGATGTCGACACGGTGTTCGGGATCCCAGGCGATGGGATCAACGGCATCATCGAGTCGCTCCGCAAAGCCGAGGATCGGATCCGATTCATCCAAGTCCGGCACGAAGAGGCCGCCGCCTTCATGGCCTGTGCCCATGCCAAATGGACCGGAAGGCTCGGCGTCTGCCTCGCCACCTCCGGGCCGGGGGGAATTCATCTTCTCAACGGGCTCTACGATGCCAAGCTCGACGGTCAGCCGGTGCTCGCCGTGACAGGCCTCCAGTTTCATGACCTCCTGCATACCTACACGCAGCAGGATGTCGAGCTGGACAAGCTCTTTATGGATGTCTGTGTCTACAACTCACGGATCATGGGCGCAGCCCATGTGCAGAACGTAACCGAGCTGGCCTGCCGCACGGCTCTGGCCTATCGAGGCGTCGCTCATATCACGGTGCCGGTGGATCTGCAGGATCAGACCGTAAAGGAAGATCTGAGGTCGAAGCGCAATCGCCCGGATCACGTCTCGTCACTGATGGCCGAAAGCGCTCATGTGCCGACCGAAGATCAACTCGCACAGGCTGCAGCGATCCTGAACGAAGGCCGCAAGATCGTGGTCATGGCAGGGCGGGGTGCCCTCGGCGCGCGAGGTGAGGTCGAGGCCGTGGCAGAGCGGCTCGGCGCTCCTGTCGTGAAGCCGCTTCTCGGGAAGGGCGTCCTGCCGGACGAGCATCCCCATAGCACGGGTGGTACCGGCCTGCTGGGGACGCGGCCTTCACAGGAAGCCCTGGAGGATTGCGATACGCTTTTGATCGTCGGCTCCAGCTTCCCGTATATCGAGTATTATCCGAAGCCGGGCGAGGCCAAGTGCGTCCAGGTCGAGCTCGATCCTAAGCGCATTGCTCTGCGCTATCCCGTCGACGCGGCCCTTGTCGGCGATTCTGCGCGGGTTCTCCGGGCACTTCTGCCCAAGCTCGACCATCATCAGGACCGCTCGTTCCTGGAAAAGGCGCAGGCCGGAATGGCCGAATGGCGCGACCTCATGCGGGAGCGTGGAACCCGAACCGACACACCCATGAAGCCGCAGGTCGTTGCCCACGAACTCAACAAGCTCCTGTCCGATGACGCGATCGTCGCCACCGATTCCGGAACGATCACGAGCTGGGCCGCACGGCACATCGACATGCGCGGCAACATGATGTTCTCGTGCTCCGGAAATCTCGCCACCATGGCATGCGGCTTGCCCTATGCGAACGCCGCGGCCCTTGCCTATCCCGGTCGGCAGGTTATCGCCTTCGTGGGAGACGGCGGGCTCACGATGCTGATCGGAGAGCTTGCAACGGCCGTGAAGTATAATCTCGACGTGAAGATCGTCGTGATCAAGAACAATACGCTCGGCCAGATCAAATGGGAGCAGATGGTCTTCCTGGGCAATCCGGAATACGCGTGCGAGCTTCAGCCGATCGACTTCGCCACCATCGCCAAGGGCTTCGGCTGCACCGGATTTACCATCGAGGATCCTGCGACCTGCGCCGACATCCTGCGCCAAGCGCTCGCTGCGCCCGGACCCGTCGTGATTCAGGCGGTTGTCGATCCGAACGAACCTCCCATGCCACCGAAGGTCGATCTCAAGCAGACGGCCCGTCTCGCCGAGGCGCTTGCGCGCGGCACACCGAATGCCGCCTCCATCGCGCTCACGATTGCATCGGACAAAGTGCGGGAGATCATCTGAGAGGTCCATCATGGCACTCGCCCATTCTACCCTCGATTCGAAGGAGATCGGGGCGGCGACGGCATCCAGGACAGAGGCCGTTCCGGGATGGGACACGATTGCCAATATCGAAGACCTTCGCGAGATTGCCAGGAAGCGGGTTCCGAGAACATTCTTCGAATATGTCGAAGCCGGCTCCTACGAGGAGCTGACCCTGCAGGCGAACAGGGCTGCTCTCGATGCGCTGGAATTGCGTCAGAGGGTGATGGTGGACGTTTCCGCCCGCGTCCAAGCGACCACCATCGTCGGCGAGCCGGTCTCGATGCCCGTCGCGCTCGCACCCGCAGGCTTGACGGGAGCCGTCTATCCGAATGGCGAAATCCATGCTGCACGGGCAGCGGAGGCGTTCGGCGTTCCCTTCTGTCTGAGCACGATGTCCGTCTGCTCAATCGAGGATGTGGCGGCTGCTGTCGCGAAGCCGTTCTGGTTTCAGCTCTACCTGATGAAGGACCGAGGTTTCAGCCAGTCGCTCATCGAGAGAGCCCACGCGGCGCGGTGTCCTGTGCTGGTCCTGACCATGGATCTGCACGTGGAGGGGCAGCGCACGGTCGATGTGCATAATGGCCTTGGCATTCCGCCACGGCTGACGCTCGGCAATGTCCTCGATGTCGCCATGCATCCGCGCTGGGCACTGGGAATGCTGCGGAGCAAGGAATATACGTTCGGCAATCTGAAGGACGCGATCCGGAATTCGGGCAATCTCGGCATCCTATCGGAATGGGTGAAGCAGCAGTTCGACCCGTCTTTCGACCGGCGCGACGTGGAATGGGTGCGCAAGCTCTGGCCGGGCAAGCTCATCGTGAAGGGGATCCTCGATCCGCAGGATGCCGAAATCGCGGTCGCCGCAGGCGCGGACACGATCCTCGTTTCGAACCATGGCGGGCGTCAGCTCGACGGTGCTCCCTCCACGGTAGAGGCATTCCCTGCAATACGAGACGCCATGGGAGATCGGACAGAGCTCCTGTTCGATAGTGGGATCCGCTCGGGACTCGACCTTTTGAAGGCGCTCGCCCTGGGGGCACGGGCGTGCTTCATCGGGCGGGCCTATCTCTATGGACTCGGAGCCCGCGGAGAGGCAGGCGTCCGCAAGGCTCTGTCACTGATATCGGAAGAACTCGACACCGGAATGGCGCTCACGGGCGTGACGGATGTGAAGGCAGTACCGCGCGACGTCATCATACAGCCTGCCGGATAGTGTGAGACCGGCAATCGGAGGAACCTGAGATGGCCAATGTGGCCGTAACCGAGGCCGAGAAGCTGTCATTGGAAAATCGCAGAAGGCATCCTGACCGACGTATCGAACTGGCGCCGGATGGACGCATCAGAACTGCCTACACGGAGGTTCCCGATCTCGATGCGAATGCGCTGTTTAAGGAACTCGAGGCTGCACTCGATGGCGAGGTCCGCTTCGACGATGGCAGCCGGGCACTCTATGCGACGGATTCCTCCAATTACCGGCAGGTGCCGATCGGGGTGGTCATTCCGAAGACGCGCAGCGACGTCGTCAAGGCTGTTGAAATCTGCCGGCGACATCGCGCGCCTGTTCTGCCGCGCGGCGGCGGAACGAGCCTTGCTGGCGAATGCTGCAATACCGCCGTCGTCATCGACTTTTCGAAATACCTGAACAAGGTGCTCGACATCGATCCCGAGCGCCGCTTGGCCCGTGTCGAGCCGGGCTGCATCCTCGATCACCTGCGGGAGGAGGCCGCTAAGTACGGTCTCACCTTCGGTCCCGATCCGGCCACGCACGACCACAACACCCTCGGCGGCATGATCGGCAACGATTCCGGCGGCGTTCATGCGGTGATGAACGGGATCACGGTGCATAACGTGCATGCGCTGGACGTTCTGACCTATGACGGCCTGCAGCTGAGCGTCGGGCCGACGGACGACAAGGCGTTCCGCTCGATTCTGCGTTCAGGCGGACGTCCCGCCGAGATCTATCGCCGGCTCGACGAACTGCGCCAACGATACGGCGACCTCATCCGGGCGAAATTTCCGGATATCCCGCGCCGGGTATCCGGTTATGAGAACCTTGATCAGCTTCTATCCGAGAAGGGCATGAACGTCGCCCGCGCGCTCGTCGGAACCGAGGGCACGTGCGTGACTGTCCTCGACGCGACCCTCAACCTAATTCACAATCCACCTGAACGGGTCATCGTGATCATCGGTTTCCCAGACATCTATCAGGCGGCCGATGCCGTGCCCCGCGTTCTGGGACACCGTCCGGTCGGTCTCGAGGGCTTCGACGAGACCCTGGTCGACCGGTACAGAACGAAAGGGCTGCATGCCGACGATCTGAAGGTCCTGCCAGGAGGCCAGGGATGGCTCCTGGTGGAATTCGGCGGCGAGACGGAGGACGATGCTGCTGCGAGAGCACAGAGGCTCGTGGACGAGTTCAAGAGCATGAAGGGTGTCGACCCGAAGCTCATCCGTGACAAGGAGCAGCAGAAGCGAATCTGGAATGTGCGCGACGATTCTCTCGGGGCGGAATCCTACGTGCCGAACCATCCCGATACTTGGCCGGGATGGGAGGACAGCGCGGTCGCGCCCGACCGGCTCGGCGATTATCTCCGGCAGCTGAAGGCGCTCTTTCGCAAATATGGGTATGATCCCGTCATTTATGGTCACTTCGGCGGGGGCGTCGTTCATTGCGCCATCGCGTTCGATCTCTACGATGAGCCGGGAATCGAGCATTGGCGCCGGTTCCTGGATGAGGCGGCGGAGCTCGTCGTGAGCCATGACGGCTCTCTGTCCGGCGAGCATGGGGACGGTCAGGCGCGGGGAGCCCTTCTCGAGAAGATGTACGGGCCGGAATTGGTCCAGGCATTCCGTGAGTTCAAGGAAATCTGGGATCCCCAATGGCGCATGAATCCCGGCAAGGTGATCGACCCTTATCCGATCACCTCGGATCTTCGACTCGGGCCGGGCTATCATCCCCGCAAGCTCAAGACCTATTTCCGCTTCCCGAACGAAGGAGGCTTCGAGCGCGCGGTTCAGCGCTGCGTCGGCGTGGGAAAGTGCCGCCGGCACGACAGCCATGATGAGGTGATGTGCCCGAGCTACCTTGTGACCCATGAGGAGGAATACACGACGCGCGGGCGCGCCAGGCTGCCCTTCGAGATGCTGCATGGGGGGCCACTCAAGGGCGGTTGGCGCAACAAGTCCGTCGAGGATGCGCTCGGCCTCTGCCTTGCCTGCAAGGGATGCAAGAGCGATTGTCCGGTCGGTGTCGACATGGCGAGCTACAAGGCCGAGTTCCGCGCTCATCATTATGCCTGGCGTCTGCGGCCGCGACATGCCTATGCCATGGGGCGGATCCATTGGATCGCTCGCGAAGCGTCGCGCATGCCCGCGCTCGCCAACCTGATCACGCAGACGCCGGTTCTGCGCAGCCTCGCCAAGGCGGTCGGCGGAATTGCGCAGCAGCGTTCGATCCCTCCCTTCCCTCGTGAGACCTTTACCGATTGGTTCCATCGTCGCGAGCCGCCGCGGACAACAGGGCAGCGGGTCCTCCTGTGGCCCGATACCTTCAACAATTACTTCCGACCCGACACAGCCATCGCCGCAACGAAGGTTCTCGAAGAACTCGGCTTCCAGGTCGTCATTCCGGATCAGCCATTGTGCTGCGGGCGTCCCCTTTATGATTGGGGATGGCTCGGAACCGCCCAGAGGCTGTGGCGGCAGATCATGACCACGCTGTATGACGAGATCCGGGCCGGCACGCCGATCATCGGGCTCGAACCCGCCTGCGCGTCCGCGTTCAAAGATGAACTTCTCAACCTCTTTCCAGAGGATGACCTTGCCAGGCGTCTCTCTGATCAGAGCGTCTTCTTCAGCGATTTCGTGAGCCGGCACATCGATGACATTGCGCTGCCAACGAACGGGCAGGGCAAGGCGCTGGTGCAGATCCACTGCCATCAGCATGCGGTTATCAAGGCCGATGGCGAGCGCAAGCTGCTCGACCGGACCGAGATTCCCTACGATATCGTTCCATCAGGCTGCTGCGGCATGGCGGGCGCCTTTGGTTTCAACACTGAGACCTATGATGTCGCGGTCGCCGTCGGCGAACGGGTGTTGCTGCCAGCGGTGCGGGCGGCGGATCCCGAGACCCTCATCCTGGCGAACGGCTACAGCTGCCGGGAACAGATCGAGCAAGGCACGGGACGGGGCACGCTCCATGTTGCTGAGTTCTTGGCCCGGCGCATGGGCCTGTAAGGAGACGGTCGATGCGCTCGGTGGGAAAGACGATCTGGGCCATTGCGGAAGGGTATATTCCATCCCACAGCACGAGCCAGGACAGGGCTCTCGTGTCCCATGAGACGGCCTGCATCCTCAATGCCGGGCCATCCGATGCACAAGTCAGGATCACCGTGTTCTTTTCGGATCGGGATGCGATCGGCCCTTACCGCGTGAGGGTGCCGGCGGGGCGCACGTTGCACCTGCGCTTCAATGATCTCGACGATCCCGAACCCATACCGCGGGATACGGACTACTCGTCGCTGTTTGAATCCGATGTGCCCGTCGTCATTCAGCACACGCGGCTCGATTCGAGAAAGGCAGAGCTCGCCCTCCTCACCACCACTGCCTACGGCCAGGACTGAGCGAGGGCGAGAGGGAACAGAATGGTAGCGGCATGCGGCGGATCGAGGATTACGCCCTGATCGGTGATTGCGAGACGGCGGCGCTCGTTGCAAAGGACGGCTCGATTGACTGGCTGTGCTGGCCTCGGTTCGATTCGGAGGCGTGTTTCGCAGCCATCCTGGGAACGCCCGAGCATGGGCGCTGGCTCATTGCCCCCTCCTGCACCGTTCGTCGGGTTTGGCGGCGTTATCGGGAATCCACACTCATTCTCGAAACGATGTTCGAAACAGACCAAGGCGTCGTCACGCTCACCGACTTCATGCCCATCCGAGACTCAGGATCGGATCTCGTCCGCATCGTCGGTTGCGAAAAGGGTGAAGTATCGATGAGAGCAGAGTTCGCCCTCCGTTTCGATTATGGTCGGTTCGTGCCCTGGATGGAACGACACGATGAACGGTGCTGGCAGGCCATCGCGGGACCGCATTCGGCGGTTCTTCGCACGGACGTTCCGCTCAACGGGCATCATTGTGGATTGGCGGCCGAGTTCACGATCCGGGAGGGGCAAAGCATCCCGTTCGTACTGACCTATCACGCATCTCACCTGCCAATCCCTGAACCTGTGGATGCCGAAGACGCTTTCCGTCGGACAGAGAAATGGTGGCGTAGCTGGATAAGCCAGTGCTCATACTGCGGAGACTGGCTGGAGGCGGTCAGGCGCTCTCTCATCACGATCAAGGCCATGACCTATCGTCCCACAGGAGGGATCGTTGCTGCCCCGACTGCGTCGCTTCCAGAGTGTCAAGGTGGAAAGCGAAACTGGGATTATCGTTACTGCTGGCTGAGGGATGCCACCTTCATGGTGGCCTGTCTGCTCAAGGCCGGCTTCCGCGACGAGGCGCGCGCCTGGCGCGCGTGGCTGCTGCGTGCCGTTGCCGGCATGCCGTCGCAGATCCAACCAATATACGGCATTGGCGGTGAGCACAGGATGAACGAGTGGGAGGCATCATGGCTGCCGGGCTTTGACGGCGCCAAGCCGGTTCGGGTCGGAAACGCGGCGTTCACGCAGTTTCAGCTCGATGTTTTCGGCGAGGTGATGAATGCGCTGCATCTCGCCCGACAGGCGAAGATCGATCCGAGCGAAGTCGGGTGGAATCTTCAGAAGGCTCTTCTCGATCATCTCGGCAAGGTCTGGGATGAGCCGGACGAAGGAATCTGGGAGGTCCGAGCAGGGCGACAGCATTTCGTGCACTCAAAGGTCATGGCCTGGGTGGGGCTCGATCGTGCGATAAAGGCGACCAGGACCTTCGGGCTTGACGGGCCGGTCGAGCAGTGGGAGTCGCTGCGCGACAGGATCCACGCGGAGATCTGCGAGCGCGGATTTGATCGCCAGAGGGGAGCGTTCGTTCAGGCGTTCGGGTCGAAGCATCTGGACGCGAGCACGCTCATCATTCCGATCGTCGGCTTTCTCCCGGCGACGGATCCGAGAATGCAAGGAACGGTCGCGGCAATTGAGCGCGAGCTCATGCGGGATTGTTTCGTACTCCGTTACGACACGAGCAAGATGGATGACGGTTTGCCGCCTGGCGAGGGAGCTTTCCTCGTCTGCAGCTTCTGGCTTGCGGAGAACTACTCTCTTCAGGGACGGCATAGCGAAGCAAGGGACCTGTTCGAGCGCCTCCTCGCCTTGCGCAACGATGTCGGCCTTCTGGCCGAGGAATATGAACCGGAAGCGAAGACATTCCTGGGAAACTTTCCACAGGCGCTGTCTCACCTCGCCTTGGTCAACATGGCTCATAGGCTTTCGTGCGAACCCCATGCGACGCGTGCGAGCCTCAATCCCTAAGAGCTGGGTCAAAGATTCCGGGGCGCGCGGTTTATGATTGGGAGAACGGATTGATGAGTGGACCGAAAGCACAGGATCCAGGCAGGAACGGAGGCGGTTACAAAGCGAAACCGGTCGCCGTCGTGACCGGCGCTTCCGCCGGCGTCGGGCGCGCGACAGCGATCGAATTCGGCCGGCGCGGTTACGCTGTCGCCCTTCTGGCGCGCGGACAGGAGGGTCTGGAAGGCGCCCGCAGGGACGTGGAGGAAGCCGGTGGCGAGGCGCTCGTCATCCCGGTCGATACGGCGGATGGTGCCGCCATGTTTTCGGCCGCCGATACCGTTGTAGCGCGCTGGAAGCGGATCGACGTCTGGGTCAATAACGCCATGGCGACCGTCGTCGCTCCGGTGGACCGGATTCCACCATCCGAATACAAGCGGGTGACGGAGGTGACGTATCTCGGTGCCATCCATGGCACGCTGGCTGCTCTCCGGCATATGCGCTCGCACGACCACGGGGCCATCGTCCAGATTGGCTCGGCCCTTGCCTACCGGTCGATCCCTCTGCAATCGGCCTATTGCGGGGCGAAGGCGGCTATTCGAGGCTTTACGGATTCCCTCCGAACCGAGTTGCTGCACGATCACAGCGCCGTCCGTCTGACAATGGTGCAACTCCCCGGCGTCAATACTCCCCAGTTCGACTGGTCCCATACTCACGAGAAATATCATCATCAGCCGGTCGGGCCCTGCTATGAGCCCGATGTCGTCGCACAATCCATCGTCGATGCGGCGGAGCAGGGGCCACGTGAACTCTGGATCGGAACTCCGGCCATCATGGCAATTCTGGGTAATATGGTCGCTCCCGGCCTGCTCGATCGGTATCTCGCAAGAACAGCTTACGACCAGCAGCTCTCGTCGAAGCCCGTGCGTCCCGGCGATCCGGATATTCTCTTCGAGCCAGCCCACGAAGACCATGGAGCACGCGGGCGGTTCGGCTCCCGTGCCAGGTCCCGCCTGATCGACGCCGACCCGGCCCATCTGCATGCCGGTCTCGCGGTGGCAGCCTTTGGCATCGCAGCCACCCTGGTCCTGTTGGGCGCCCGCTCCGCCGGGAGGCATCTGCAGCGTGCAGCCTGATGGTCAGCCAACAGCTTTCGACGGAACTTCGGTATGGCGGCTGCCCAAGCTTGGCGGAACGTTAGATAGCTGAAGCCGTTGATCTAGGCTCTTCGCGTGAGGGCATCTCGCGCCACACGGAGCAGCCAGACTTGGCGGGATGCGATGCCTCAAATTTTCACGGCGAGCGCGGACACCTGGTTGAGGATAGCGGCTCTCATGCTCGGCGTTGGTACCGCGGGCGCGCTCCTGCTCGGAGGAGGGTACGTCAACTCCGCTTATGTCACCCGCGTCGGGTGGACACGTCACCAGCCGGTTCCGTTCAGCCATAAGCACCACGTCGGTGATGACGGCATCGATTGCCGCTATTGTCACGATAAAGTCGAGGTGAGCTCCGAAGCAGGACTGCCCCCGACCCATACCTGCATGACATGCCATTCACAGCTCTACACCGGGGCACCGGTTCTCGCCCCGGTGCGCCAGAGCTTCGCAAGCGGCGAGCCGATCCGTTGGAACCGGGTGGCGAAGGTCCCGGACTATGTCTTTTTCAATCACGCGATTCATATCAATCGTGGCGTTCCATGCGTCACATGTCATGGCCGAGTCGATCAAATGGCTCTCACGTACCAGGCTCAGCCCTTCCAGATGCAGTGGTGCCTTGATTGTCATCGCGACCCGGCACCGCACCTTCGCCCGCCCGAGATGGTCACACGCATGGACTGGTCGGATTGGGATCCCGAGGCGCACAAGGATTTTGGTCGCTTGGCCGTAAAGGCCTACGGCATCGACCCGAAGCGCCTCGATACCTGCACGGTGTGCCACCGATGAGATCGCGCGAGTCTTATACCGATGGTGCGGATTGGATTCGTCGGCGTCTGGACGGCAAAAGCGGCCGTGCATTTTGGCGCGGGCTCGAGGAGCTGAGCGAAACTCCTGAATTCAAGCGCCTGCTGGGGAACGAGTTTCCTTCCCTGGCCCGAGGGTCGATGGATTTCGCTCGGCGCGACATTTTGAAGTGCCTTGGCGCCTCTCTCGCTCTCGCGGGACTTGCCGGGTGCTCGGAAGACTTGACCTACAGCGTTCCCTATGTGGAAGCGCCCGAAACCGTCGTTCCCGGACGACCGAAATACTATGCGACGGCAGCGCTGATGGGGGGCTATGCGCAACCCGTTCTGGGAGAAACTCATGTGGGGCGCCCGACGAAGCTCGAGGGGAATCCGGACCATCCCGCGTGCCTCGGCGCGACGGATGCCTTCACCCAGGCGGCGGTCATCGGCCTCTACGACCCGGATCGCTCGCGCTCTCCACGCTACATGGGACGCCCCACGGCCTGGTCCGGGCTCGATGCGATGCTGGTCTCCCAGGCCGCTCGCCTCGACGCGACGGAAGGACAGGGATTCTGCCTGCTGACCGGGGCTACAAGTTCGCCGACCATGGGCCGTCAGTTGGCAGCGCTGACGCAGCGCTGGCCCAAGGCCCGCTGGTACATCCATGAACCCGCGGGGGAGGAGCGTCGTATCGAGGCGGCGCGGCTCATCTTCGGCCGAAGGCTGGAACAACGCCTCCATCTCGAGAAAGTCGAGGTCCTCGTCTGCCTCGACGACGATGTCTTGGGCCCGGGGCCGAAGCAGACCTATCACGGGCGCGGCTGGGCGGCGCGACGTCAGTCGGCGCAGCGTGGCGAAGGGCGCTGCATGGTCTGGGTGGCCGAGCCCACGCCCTCCTTGACGGGCGTCATGGCGAGCCGGCGTATCATCGTCGCGCCTGAGAGGATCTCCAGGCTGGTTGCGGCGCTTGCCACGAAGTTGGATGTTTCTTCCGGATCGGCGCCCTCACTCACCGAAGACGAGCACAGGTGGATCGAGCACGTCGTGACGGCTCTCGAATCCTATCGCGGGCGGTGCCTCCTGGCCGTCGGGCATCAGCACGATCCAGCCGTGCAGGCCTTAGGACTGCTCATCAACGCAAAGCTCGGGAATATCGGAGCGACTCTCGCTCTTGCCGAACCGAGCCTCTTTCAGCCGCCGGACGAAGCAGCAACCTTCCAAGATCTCGTCCGGAGAATGAATTCCGGAGAGATCTCGTCTCTTGCGGTCCTCGATTGCAACCCGGTCTATACGGCTCCGGCCGATTTGGATTTCGCAGGAGCCATCAATCGGGTCGAGATGCGCTTCCATGCAGGTCTCTATTTCGACGAGACTGCGGGTCTGTGCCAGTGGCATGCCCCGCTGCAGCATGAGCTTGAGACCTGGAGCGATGCGCGTGCGGCCAACGGGCTCGCCACGATCCTCCAGCCGCTGATCGGTTCCCTCTTCGGCGGGCGTTCCCGGCACGTCATCCTGCAGAACTGCCTCGGCGATGTTTTCGCCGAGGACCGCGAGGTGGTGGCCGAGACCTGGCGCAAGGCATGGGGTGAAGCGTTCGAGGACCGCTGGTACTCCGCGCTGGTCGCCGGGTTCATTCCGGACAGCGCCCCGCCGGAGACTGCGCCTCAGCCTGTCCTCGAAACCGCTCCATCGATGGCGGATATCTCCGGAGGCGAGGGCCTGACGGTCGTCGTCAGGCCCGACCCCACCATCTGGGACGGACGCTTCACAAATCTGGCTTGGCTTCAGGAACTGCCGAAGCCTCTGACGAAGGTAACATGGGACAACGTGATCCTGGTGAGCCCGGCGCTCGCGAAGGAACTCCATATCGAGACCGCGGACGAGGTCAGGCTCGAGGTCTCAGGCCGCTCGGTGACCGGCCCTGCATGGGTCATGCCCGGACAGGAGCCGCGAACAGTCACCGTTTTCCTCGGCTACGGCCGTGGGCCGATCGGGCGCGTGATGGAGGAGGCAGGCTACGATGCTTACCGGATTCGCACGGCCACGGAGCCATGGCAACTGAGCGGGGCAAGGCTCGTGCGGACCGGCAAGGCGCTGCTGCTGGCGTCCACGCAGCTCCACTTTGCGCTCGAAGGCCGCGACATGGTGCGCTTCGTGACCTTGGAGGACGTGATCGCCAGCGAGCTCCATAGTGAAAGACCGAAGCCGAGAGAGGCGCGCAACGAGACCATCTACCCGGTCTATCCCCCTGAAAGTCCATCCTGGGGCATGTCGATCGACACGGATCTGTGCATCGGTTGCAATGCCTGTGTCGTGGCCTGCGTGGCGGAAAACAACATACCGATGGTCGGGAAGGAGCAGATCGCCAAGGGCCGGGAAATGTTTTGGCTGCGGGTCGACCGCTATTATGAGGGTTCACCCGAAGATCCAAGAACCGTCTTCCAGCCGGTGCCGTGCATGCATTGCGAGAAGGCGCCTTGCGAAATGGGCTGTCCCGTCAACGCGACCACCCACAGTCCCGATGGCCTCAACCAACAGGTCTACAACCGCTGCATCGGCACGAGGACATGTTCGTCGTTCTGTCCTTACAAGGTGCGCCGGTTCAACTGGTTCGACCTGACCGGCAGCGATCCGCCGGAGATCCAGGCCCAGCGCAATCCCAACGTGACCGTCCGCGACCGGGGCGTCATGGAAAAGTGCACCTACTGCGTCCAGCGGATCCGGTCCGCCGAGATTCAGGCCAAGATCGAAGGGCGTCCCATCCGCGAAGGGGAGGTTCAGACCGCCTGCCAGCAGGCCTGTCCGACGAGCGCCATCGTCTTCGGCGACGTGGCGGGGTCCGAAACGGCCGTGAGCCGGCGCAAGGCATCGTCCCGCGACTACAGCCTGCTCGAGGAGGTCAACACATGGCCGAGAACGACCTACCTGGCCCGGATCGAAGACGAGCCGCCGGGTGATGGCTCCGGGAAGGGGTAGGGCCATGGCCCAGGATGTCTCCATCCGAACGGCAGCGCCGCACAGCCGCTACGCCGAAATCACCCAGGAGGTCGTCGGCATCCCGCTGGACAACCGGCGCTGGCGCAACTGGTGGATCGCCTTCGGCATCGCCTCCGCGCTTCTGCTCCTGTTCTTCATCTCGGCCGGCGTGCTCTTCTGGAATGGCGTCGGAGTCTGGGGCAACAACATCCCGGTCAATTGGGGCATCGCGATCTCGAATTACGTCTGGTGGCTCGGGATCGGACATGCCGGCACGCTGATCTCCGCCATGCTGCTTCTGCTGAACCAGCCCTGGCGCAACGCCCTGAACCGGTTCGCCGAGGCCATGACCCTGTTCGCCGTTACCTGCGCGGGGCTGTATCCGATCCTTCACCTCGGACGCCCCTGGCGGTTCTACTGGATGGCGCCTTATCCGAACACGATGAACATCTGGCCACAGTTCAGGAGTCCCTTGACCTGGGACTTCTTTGCGGTGCTCACCTATCTCACGGTGTCAATCCTGTTCTGGTACATCGGGACCATTCCGGATCTCGCGGCGTCCCGAGATCGGGCCAGGACCCGCTTCTGGCAGGTGTTCTATGGCCTTCTGGCGCTCGGCTGGCGCGGATCGGCGATCCATTGGGCCCGGTGGCGCCAGACCTACCGGCTGACCGCGGCCATTGCGGTTCCGCTCGTCGTTTCCGTGCACTCGGAGATCTCTCTCCTGTTCGCGGCCGGACCGATCCCCGGCTGGAACTCGACGGTATTCCCCCCCTATTTCGTTCTTGGTGCCGCCTTCTCGGGCTTTGCGGTCGTATCGATGATTGCGGTCGTTCTGCGGCACGCATTCCACCTGCAGAACCTGGTGACCGACCGGCATCTGGATCTTCTGGGCAAGCTCTTGCTCATGACGGGTCTGATGACCGCCTATGGCTATGTGGTCGAGATCTATGCCGCGTATTACGGCGGAGAGCGTTATGAAATGGAAACGCTCTGGGACCGCTTCACGGGCGTGTACGCGTTCAGCTACTGGGGGGCTGTCGCCTGCAACTTCGTCCCCTTGCAGCTTCTCTGGCTGCGCGGTGCGCGCACGAGTCCGTTGCTTCTCTTTCTCGTCAGTTTGTCGGTTGCAGTCGGCATGTGGTTCGAGCGTTACATGTTGCTCGTGACGGCGCTCTATAAGGATTACCTGCCGTCCTCCTGGGGCATTTACGACGTCAGCGTCTGGGAGTGGACGCTCTATGCGGGTATGATGGGCGTGTTCTTCGTGCCTTTCCTGCTTCTGGTCCGGCTTCTCCCGATGATCTCGGCCTTCGAGGTCAAGGAAGCGCTTTACGAAACTCGGGCCGAGGATCGCCGGGCCGCCGTCCAGGCCGATGTGGAAGGGAGCTCGCGCCATGCGTGAACCTCCATCATCCCGCGAGACATCACGAAACCTCTACGGGGTCATGGCGGAATTCAAGAATCCGGACGCGCTCAAGCAGGCCGTGCGACAGGCGCGCAGGTGCGGGTATCGTCATCTGGATGCGTTCACGCCCTTTCCAGTGGAAGGCCTCGCGGAAGAGATCGGCTTCACGGATCGGCGCGTTCCGCTCGCCACCCTTGCGGGCGGCATTTTCGGGGCGGCCTTGGGATATGGCATGCAGGTCTACACGAATCTGGACTATCCCTTGAACGTCGGCGGACGTCCGATCGTGGCTTCCACGGCGTTCATGCTGATCACGTTCGAGCTGCTCGTATTGTTCGCGGTCCTGTTCGGCATCGGCGCGATGCTCATCCTCAACCGGCTGCCGCGCCTGCACCACCCGCTGTTCGGTGCCGACCGGTTCGACACGGCATCCCTGGACCGCTTCTTTCTCGTCATCTTCAGCACCGACGAGCAATTCGATGTCCGCCGCACGCAGGATTTCCTCCGGGGGCTCGACCCCGAGCGGGTTCAAGACGTTCCTTTCACGGGAGCGCCCGAATGAGAAATCTCCGCACTCTTGTCATCCTTGGCCTATATGCGGGTTTCGCCGGCCTGATAACCGGATGCCGGGACGAGATGGCCGATCAGCCGCGCTACGACCCCTATGGCGAAGCGAAGCTGTTTCCGGATGATAAGGTGATGCAGACGCCGCCTTCCGGGGTGGTCGCGCGGGACGATCCTGCGTGGCGTCTCCCGTACCGGGAACGGCCGCCGCTGACAGCTGCGTTGCTCACGCGCGGACAGGAGAGATTCGATATCTATTGCTCGCCCTGTCACGGCTATGCCGGAGACGGGCGCGGCTTGGTGCCGAGCCGCGGCTTTCCTCAGCCGCCGAGCTTTCATTCCGAACGCCTGCGCAGCCTGCCTTCCCGACATGTCTTCGACGTTGTCACCAATGGATACGGCGTGATGTACGCCTATGCCGATCGCATCCCTCCGGCGGACCGATGGGCGATTGCCGCTTATGTTCGCGCTCTGCAGGTGAGCCAGGGTGCCCGCGCCGATCAGCTTCCGCCCGAGGATCGCGAGGCGTTGAGGCGGCGCTCTCAGACAATGCCCGCGGGGCCGGGAGGCGCAGGATGAGTCATGCGGTGCCCCATATGTCCCCTCATCGGCCCGGCGGCGGCCCGGCTACCCGCGTGCTGGCCATAGCGGGCGGCCTGATCTGCATTCTTGTCTTGGCCGTTTCCTGGTTCGCTCCCGAGACCGCAATGCGCGCGTGGCTGGCAGCGGCATTCTTCTGGACGAGTGTGCCGGTGGCTGCTCTGATGCTTCTGATGATGATGCGTCTCATTCCAGGCGCATGGGATATCGAGATGACGGTCGCAACCGAGGCCGCCTGTCTGTTGGCCCCTCTTGCCGCGCTCGCATTCGTCCCTGTTCTCATTGGCCTGCCTAACCTTTACCCTTGGATGGGCCAGGAACAGGAGACGGCATTCCGGGCTGTCTATCTCTCGCCCGTGTTTTTCATTGGAAGGACCGTGCTGTGGTTCGCACTCCTCTGCGGCTTGACGGCTCTGCTCATCCTTCGGCGAACCTGGTCCGTCCCCGTATCCTGTCTCGGGCTGATTTTCTTCACGCTGGGCGCGACCATCGTCACGACCGATTGGCTGATGACGCTCGAGCCGGGTTTCCGCTCATCCGGCTTCGGTCTGTATGCCTTGTCCGTCCAGGCGTGCATCGCCGTCGCCGGCATCGTCGTCGCGACGCTGGTTTCCGCAGATGATCGGGTTCGTACGCCTGCGATCCTGGGTGGCGTTCTGCTCACGGCTGTCCTGCTGTGGGCCTATCTCTCGTACATGCAGTACGTCATCATCTGGTCGAGCGATTTCCCGCCACTGATCCACTGGTATCTCGAACGGGCGAAGGGCTTCTGGGGTGGCGTGCTCTGGAGTTTCGCCCTCGTTCATGGGCTCGCCGCGGCGCTTCTGATTCTGCCTCCGATCCTGCGGCGACCCCGCATCCTGCGTGTCCTTGCGTTTGGGATCCTCGGGGGCAAGGCTCTCGAATGTGCTTGGCTCGTTCTTCCGGCCGGCGGCCGAGGGGCAAGCCTCCTTGCTTGCAGCCTGTTCCTGGTTGCAGTTGGCGGACTCGGCGCCATCTTCGTGGTTGCGTGGTCTGCGGCACTCCGCCTGCGGATCGTTGGGAGAATGCCGAAGGGATCTTGGAGCAGGCGCCATGCAAGAGCCTCCTGATCGCGCCTTCAACCCAGGTGACGCCATCCGAACCCGCGATGAGGAACGTCACGGGGTGTCGTCCGATCAGAGCGAGCGCCGAACCGAGGTCGGACGGGTCAGAACGCAACGGGGCGCGCCGGACGAGATCCCCGAAGATGTGCGCCGTCACGGATACGAGCCGACGGACGTCCGTGTTCGGAGCATCGCCTACGCGATTCTCGGTCTGATCGCAGCGATTGCTGTATCGGGCGCCTTCGTTGGGGGTGTCCTGTCCGCAATCCAGGATCACGAAGACACAATGCCTGCTCCGGCGGTTTCGCGCGCAACCCTGCTCCCGCCCGAACCTCGCCTGGAGATTGCCCCGCAGGCTGATCGAAAGGCCCTGGAGGAGGGGGCGCGCGCGAAACTCGGCGGCTATGACTGGACGCAGGAGCATGGGCGGGCCCGGATCCCGATCCAGCGCGCCATGGAGTTGCTGGCCGGTCACGGATGGCCCGATCCCGATGAACCGGAGTCAGGCGTCCATGATCGAACAGGCGACGGGTTATCTCAGCGATCTGGATCGCAGCCTCGGATATTGCGACAGGCGCCGCCGCAGGAGCCTTCCGAGCCTGGCGCTCCTTCATTCAAAGCACCACCATGAGACAGTGGACCGGCCTTCTCGTCATCCTTCTCGTCGTCTGTCTCGCGCCCTCGGCCGGAGGGGCCGCACCGTTCGATCCGTTCACCGCCGTGGCAATCGATTCCGAGCCGGGCACGCCGGTGCCGCTCGATCTGACCTTTCAGGATGAGGGAGGACGCACCAAGAGCCTGCGCGCCCTCGGAGGCGGACGCCCCATCGTCCTCGCTCCCGTGCTGCATAAATGCCCCAACCTTTGCGGTGTCACGCTGGGAGGATTGGCCGATGCGGTTGCAGCTCAGCCGCATGATCCCGATTTCGTCGTGATCGCTCTGAGCATCGACCCGCATGAAACCCCGTCCGACGCTGCAGCCTCCCTCGCAGCGCTCGAAGCGCGGCAGACAGGCGGCTGGTCGAGGAGCGTCCACGCCCTGACGGGCACGGCGGAGGCGGTTGCGTCACTGACGAATGCACTGGAATATCGCTATGCCTATGATCCCGGCATCCGCCAGTTCGCTCATGCGGCCGCCACTGCCGTGTTGACTCGGGACGGGCGCCTTGTGCGATGGATCTACGGTCTCGCACCTGATTCCGATGAACTCGGAGCGGCCATCGTTTCCGCGCAGAGCAACAGGATCGACAGCCTTGGAGAGCGGCTGATCCTCCTCTGCTATCACTACGACCCGCGCACGGGGCGTTATACGCTCCTGGTGAATCGCCTCGTGCAGGTGGCGGGAGCCGCAACCGCGCTGGTTCTGGCTGCCTTCATCGCGGCTGCATACCGCCGCGAGCGGACGAATCCGAGGGGAGGTCCATGAACGGCTCCCTGCAATTCTGGCCGCAACAGGCCTCAGGCCATGCCGTACAGCTCGACACATTCATCGCAGCTTTCACAGTCTTTGTGATCTTGCTCGCCGTCCCGGTCGGGCTCTTGATCTTCGTATTCGCTGTCAAGTACCGGCGCGGCAAGCCGGTGGATCGCCGTCATGCGCCGAACCGCAAGGTTTGGCTCGAAGTCTCCTGGTCGGCTCTGCCGTTCCTGGCTGCGCTGGGTTTTTACATCTGGTCAACCGCGCTCTTCTTCGGCCTCAATCATCCTCCACCCGGGACCCTCGACATTTACATCGTTGCCAAGCAATGGATGTGGAAGGCGCAGCATCCCGGCGGCGAGCGCGAGATCGACGAGCTGCATGTTCCGGTCGGCCAGCCCGTGCGGCTGGTCATGAATTCGCAGGACGTGATCCACAGTTTCTATGTCCCGGCCCTGCGCGTCAAACGGGACGTCGTACCAGGCAGGGTCGCATCGCTGTGGTTCGAGGCGGAAAAGCCGGGGGTCTACTGGATGACCTGTGCGGAATTCTGCGGCACCGACCATTCGGTGATGGGCGGCAAGTTCTACGTGCTGACCGCAGACGAATATGCCGCCTGGCTCGCGCGTTCCGGTGTCGACGCCTCGCTTGCCGCGTCAGGGGAGATCCTCTTTCGCAAATACGGCTGCAGTGGTTGCCATGCGGCTTCATCAAAGGTTCACGCACCCGATCTCGCCGGGCTCTACGGCCGCGCCGTCGCGCTCGCGAATGGCGAGACGGTCATCGCCGACGAGCAATATATCCAGGACAGCATTCTCCTGCCTCAGAAGCAGATTGCTGCCGGATACGAGCCCATCATGCCGACGTTCAAGAACATTGTGGGAGAGGATGAGGTGATCCAGCTGGTGGCCTACATCAAATCCCTTCGGCAAGCCTCGGGGAGAGTGAAGTGACTGCGGACGCCATTCTGGAGACATCGCATGAGCGGACCAGCTACTTGAGGGCTGGATACACTCTGCGGTCCTGGCTGACCACGACCGATCACAAGCGGATCGCCGTTCTCTATCTTTTCTCGATCACGTTCTTCTTCTTTATCGGAGGTCTCGCGGCCGCTCTGATGAGGCTCGATCTCGCGACCCCGGGTGGGGATCTGCTGTCGAACGATGGCTATAACCGTGCTTTCACGCTGCACGGTATCGTCATGGTGTGGTTCTTTCTCATTCCATCGATCCCGGCCACGTTCGGCAATTTCCTTATCCCGCTCATGATCGGCGCTCAGGACCTTGCCTTTCCCAGGATCAACCTGGCGAGCTGGTACCTGTATGTTCTGGCCGGCCTGTTTACGCTCTATGCCCTGATCGCAGGAGGCGTGGATACGGGCTGGACATTCTATACGCCGCTCTCGACTCTCTTTGCCAACGGCTACGTCGTTGCCGCTCTCCTGGCTGTCATCGTGGTCGGATTCTCGTCGATCTTCACGGGCCTGAACTTCATTGTCACGGTGCACAAGCTGCGCTGCCCGGGGATGACGTGGTCGCGCCTTCCGCTCTTTGTCTGGTCTCTATACGCGACGGCTATGATCCTGGTCCTGGCGACGCCCGTGCTGACCATGCTGCTGATCCTGGTCTGCGTGGAACGCGTCTTCGGGATCGGAATCTTCAACCCGGATTTAGGGGGCGATCCGCTTCTCTATCAGCACCTCTTCTGGTTCTACAGTCATCCGGCCGTCTATATCATGGTGTTGCCGGCATTCGGGGTGTTGAGCGAACTCGTGACTGCCGCTGCCCACAAGCGCATCTTCGGATATTGGTTTATCGCCTATTCGAGCGTGGCGATCGCGGTCATCGGGTTCCTCGTCTGGGGGCACCACATGTTCGTTGCCGGCGAGTCGATGTATGCGAGTGCAGTGTTCTCCTTCCTGAGCATCGCGGTTGCGGTGCCATCCGGAATCAAGGTCTACAACTGGATCGCAACGCTCTACAAAGGGTCGATTTCCCTCGACCCGGCTTTTCTCTTCGCCATGGGCTTCATCGGCCTGTTCGTGATCGGCGGCCTCACCGGCCTGATGCTCTCCATGCTTGCCGTCGACGTGCATGTTCACGACACCTATTTCGTGGTGGCCCATTTTCACTACATCATGGTTGGTGGAGCGGTCACGGCGTTCTTTGGCGCTCTGCACTTCTGGTGGCCCAAGATCACGGGGCGGATGTACAACATTACCTGGGGCAGGATCACGGCGGCGCTGATTTTTCTCGGCTTCAACCTGACATTCTTCCCGCAGTTCATTCTTGGTTATCTTGGAATGCCACGGCGCTACCACGTGTATCCGCCGGAGTTTCAGGTTCTCAACGTGCTCTCGTCGGCAGGGGCGAGCATCCTTGCCATAGGCTACCTGATACCCTTCATTTATCTTCTCTATTCCCTCCGGCACGGTCAGCCCGCAGGTCCAAATCCCTGGGGCGCGACCGGTCTCGAGTGGACGGTTCCGTCGCCGCCACCGAAGCAGAATTTCACCGAGATGCCCGTTGTGACGAGACCACCCTACGATTATCCGATCAGGGACCCGATGAGTCGTGAGTGACCACGCATCTGCCCATTCTCCCTACGCTGAGGCCGCACAGCGGCGCGAGGCCGATTTTCTCGGCATGTACATCTTTCTCGTAACGGAGATCATGCTGTTCGGCGGCTTCCTGACCACCGTGTACGTGGTGCGGGTCCTGCACCCTCAGGAGGCCTCGTCAACGGCGCACCATCTGAACTTGTGGCTTGGGAGCATCAACACCGCCGTGCTCCTGACGTCCAGTCTTTCGATGGCGCTGGCCGTTCTGCTCTCCCGCGAAGGAGAGCAGCGCAGGGCCGTCGTTCGGCTCTGCCTGACAGCCGCTCTCGGCATCGTGTTTCTGATGATAAAGGGTACCGAGTACTATCAAGAGTACCGCGAGGGTCTCATGCCGTTCGCCGGCGGGCCGAAGTCGCTGTCGAAGCTGGGCGAGCAGCTTTTCTTCAACCTCTACCTCGTGGGCACAAGCCTGCATGCGCTCCACCTTACGATCGGAATCGTCCTTGTTTCCGGGTTGGCGTGGCGCATCGCGCACTCAGAAACACCTCTTCCGCGAAGAGCCGTGACTGTAGAGCTCGTGGGACTCTACTGGCATCTCGTCGATGTGGTTTGGGTCTTCATCTACCCGATCTTCTACCTTGCCCGGTGACTGCGATGCGCGCTGATACTCGCACCCTCGTTCTCGTATGGATTGCGCTCATGGGGCTTCTGGGGCTTACGCTCGGCGTGAGCTTTCTGCCGCTCGGCGCGTTCAAGCCTTTCGCTAATATCGGCATCGGGTTTGCCAAGGCAATTCTCATCTTCTGGTTCTTCATGCACCTGAGAGAGGTGAGCGGAGTGATTCGGCTCGCTGCGTTCGCAGGAGCAGTCGGGATTATCATCATGATCGCCTTGATTTCGAGCGATTACCTGACGCGGGTCCGGTTCACTTTGGCGCCTTAAGCGATCCTGCCGCGCGTTATGGACAGGACCTTCAGAGCATGAGGACCACCTGAAACGCGACCGCACATTATGCAACTTTGTGACCGCTGAAGACCCCGCTGAGCAGGGCCCTTCTCAGGCGCGGTCTGTGCTTCCTGTCGTTCAATGCCGCTGAGGTCGAGCAGGAGTTCGTGCCATTGATCGAACCGATCCTCGAGGTTTTGGTGCGGACCAGCGTGGTGACATCAGACTCAGCCCCTCGTCATCCTCAGCAATGCTCGCAGCGGTGTCGGCGAATTGGGATCTGTCGCGAATTCGGACACGCGCCGACGACATGGGAGCGGCCCCCAAGAGCCCTCAAGGCACTCAGCGGTCGGGGGCGTTTCGTTCACGCAGACCGGAGCCACCCAATTGATAGATTGACAGTCAACGCACCTCTGACTTAGCCACGGGAAGGTGGGTGGCGAGATATGAAGAAGAGAGCGGGGAATGCTCCTGTCTAAGCCTAAACCATCTCGAAGAGGGAACGCGACAGCATGACCAAATTTTCTGATGGCCCCGAAGAAGATCAGCGAGGGTCCAGCTTTCCCAAAGCCAGAGGACATTCCTTGAGTGGACAAGTAATTTCAGCCAAGAAGTCACACATCCGGTCTTTCCTTGATGGCATTTACCTTCTTTCAGGATGGCTCGCCGGATTTTTCCTGTTCCTCATCTTCCTCATCATGATGAGTTTGTCACTCGGACGGTATGTCGGGGTCAACATCCCCGCGGGCGACGACTTCGCCGCATGGTCGATGGCGGCGTTGGGTTTCCTGGGCCTCGCCCACACTTTCAAGTCGGGTGATTTGATCCGCGTTGGGCTCATTCTCGATCGGCTTTCTCCCTCTGCGCGGCGCCTGATCGAGATTCTTTGCCTCGGCATCGGCACCGCCGTCGTCGGCTTCTTTGCGTGGCACGCAGTTCAGATGACTTATGACAGCTACCTCTTCAATGATATCTCCGGCGGCGTTGTCGCTGTCCCGCTTTGGATACCGCAGATCGGATATTCCCTCGGATTGACGATCCTCACCATCGCCTTCGTCGACGAACTCGTCCATGTGCTGAAAGGTTACCAGCCGCGGTATGAGAAGCCGAAGGCTGAAACTCCTGAGGAGATCGTTGATCGCGCAGCAGAAGGCGGGCTTTGACGATGTTCGCAGACATGAATCTTGTCACCGTCGCCGCCCTGCTCCTGGGGCTTCTGATCTTTCTGCTCGCCCTGGGCAACTGGATCGGCATTGCGCTGCTGATCGTGGGCTTTGCTGCCGTCACCATCAGCGCCTCCGTGCCTATCGGATCCGTCCTGGCGACGACGGTGTGGGCAAGTTCCGCCTCTTGGACGCTGGCCGCCTTGCCACTCTTCATCTGGATGGGCGAAATTCTGTTCCGGACGCGCCTGTCGGAGCAGATGTTCCTTGGCCTTGCGCCTTGGCTCAACTGGCTTCCCGGGCGATTGCTCCACGTGAATGTGGTCGGGTCAGGACTATTCGCTGCAGTGTCGGGCTCATCCGCAGCGACATGTGCGACCGTCGGCAAGATTGCGCTGCCGGAGCTGAGGAAACGCGGGTACAACGAGTCTATGAGCCTGGGAAGTCTCTCCGGCGCCAGCACGCTCGGCCTGCTTATTCCCCCGTCGATTCCGCTCGTGGTCTATGCCGTCGCAGCGAACGTCTCAGTCATTCAGGTCTTCCTCGCGGGCTTTCTTCCCGGGCTCCTCGTCATAGCACTGTATTCCGGTTACATTGTGATCTGGTCGCTTCTCAATCCGATCAAGTCACCCCTGCCTGAGCCGAGAACGAGTTTCATCTTCAAATTGCGGCAATCGTCCAAACTGCTGCCGGTGCTAATCCTCGTGGTCGCGATCTTCTCGGCGCTGATCTTCGGCTTGGCGACGGCCACAGAATGTGCGGCCTGGGGCGTGACAGGCGCTCTCGTCCTCGCCTGGTGGTCCGGCACCCTGACCTGGAAGACGTTCGTGGAAAGCCTGATGAGCGCGGCCCGCTTGTCGGCAACTATCATGTTGATCCTTGCCGGCGCCGCGTTCACGACCGCCGCCATGGCTTACACCGGCATTCCGGCGGCACTTGCCGCCTGGGTGGAGGCGCTGCACCTGTCGCCCTACGTGCTGGTCGCGGCGCTCGCTGTCATGTACATCATATTGGGATGCCTGATCGACGGCATCTCGATGATCGTGCTCACCACCGTCGTGGTCCTGCCGATGGTGAAGCAGGCGGGTTTCGACCTCGTCTGGTTCGGGATCTTCCTTGTCATCCTGGTGGAGATGGCGCAGATTACGCCACCGGTCGGATTCAACCTGTTTGTTCTTCAGAACATGAGCGGACGCGACAGCTTAGTCATAGCGAAGGCATCCTTCCCGTTCTTTCTGCTGCTTGTGGCGGCGCTGGCCATTATCACAGCTTTCCCGGATATCGCGCTGTACCTGCCAAGGCTCGCTTTCCCGGAATAGAACCCATCGAAAACCAGAGGGAGAAATATCGATGAAGTATCTGACTCGAGTTGGCCTCGGACTTGCGGGTGCGCTGATTGTGAGTGTCACGGCGCAGGCGCAGACGAAGTGGAATCTGCCCGCGGCCTATCCGACCGACAATTATCACACCGAGAACCTGAACCAGTTTGCCAAGGACATCTCGGAGGCCACCGGCGGGAAGCTGCAGATCACCGTGCATCCGAACGCATCCCTGTTCAAGGCGCCCGAGATCAAGCGCGCAGTGGCGACGGGCCAAGCGCAGATCGGCGAAGTGCTGATGTCGATCCATGAGAATGAGGATCCGCTGTTCGGGATCGACATCATCCCCTTCGTCGCGACGAGTTTCGATGCATCGGTGAAGTTGTGGAACGCCGCCAAGCCGCATCTCGAGAAGAAGCTCGAGAGCCAGCGTCTGAAGCTGCTCTACGCGGTTCCATGGGGGCCGCAGGGACTTTACTCCTCGAAGGAGCTGAAGTCCGTCGAGGACATGAAAGGCCTCAAGTTCCGTGCATACAACGTCGGAACCGCACGCATCGGTGAAGCCGTGGGCGCTCAGGCGGTGACCGTTCAGGCGGCGGAGCTGCCCCAGGCGCTTGCGACGGGCGTCGTCAATGCCTGGATGTCGTCCGGCTCCACCGGATATGACTCGAAGGTCTGGGAATCGCAAAAGTACTTCTATGATGTCCAGGCCTGGTTGCCGCGCAACATCGTCATGGTCAACAAGGCCGCCTTCGATGCGCTCGACAAGGGCACCCAGGACGCCGTGCTGAAGGCCGCTACCGCCGCGGAGGAGCGCGGTCTGAAGATCGCGAAGGAGAAGTCCACCTGGTATCTCGATCAGTTCAAGGCGAAGGGCATGACGGTCTCTCCGCCCTCGCCCGAACTCGAAGCCGGTCTCAAGAAAATCGGCGAACAGCTCGCGGCGGATTGGGTCAAGAGAGCCGGCCCCGCTGGTGAGGCCATCATGAACGATTACAAGAAGATGTAATCCTCCGGATGGGGACCGCCCCGTCCAGAGCGAAACCGACACGGAGGGGATGCAAAACTCCCCTCCGTGGTCGCATGATAGATTATGTGCGCTTTACCCTCTGTCGAGTATCACGGAATGCCGCAACCGGAGAGCCTCGTCGGGTTGTTCTTGCCGATCCTGGTCCTGCGGAATGAAATGGAGGAAAAGCTGGTGAGTGCCTATGACCGCGCAGCGGTGTCCTCCCTCTCGGTGCCCCGATGACGCGAAGAATGGCAAAGGGAGGTCGCGCCATATATGGAGAGGCGATCGGCGTCCTCGTGCTTGACACCTCGTTCCCTCGTATTCCGGGCGATGTCGCCAACGCCACGACGTTTGATTTTCCTGTCCGGTATCACGTCATCGACGCCGCAACGCCGGAGAAGATCGTCTCGGAGGCCGATCGCGCACGTGCCCTGCTCCCTGCCTTCATCGAGGGCGCGCGGCTGCTGGAGAAGCAGGGGGTGCGGGCCATAACGACGACCTGCGGCTTTCTCACGATCATGCAGAAGGAAATCGCGGCGGCAGTGAGTGTTCCGGTTGTGACCTCAAGCCTGTTTCTCGTTCCCCTGTTGCATGCGATGTTTGCGGCCGGACGGCCGATCGGTGTTCTGACCGCTCACTCCGTGAGGTTGTCCCCGGAGCATCTGATTGCCGCTGGCGTGAAGCCGGATTGGGCCATCCATGTGCGAGGGCTGGAGGAAAGCCCTGCCTTCAGACGTGCCATCTTCGGTAAGGGAGAGGAGTGCATCGCGATGGATGTCGATCAAGTGGAGACGGAGGTCGTCGCCGCCTGCCGAAAGCTGGTCGACGATGTTCCGGACATCGGGTGCATCGTCTTCGAGTGTACCAACCTGCAACCATACGCGGCCGCTGTTCAGGCAGAGATCAGCCTGCCGATCTTCGGTATCTATCACTTGGTCAACCTTCTTCAGAGCGGGATCGTCAGCCCGAGATTCTCGGGCTACATGTGATATGATGAGTTTAGAGCTGCCGCGTCCGTTTCCTGGGCGCGACTTTTCATCCATGAGTTCCTTACGTTAATTCGGTCATTCCATGAGCTTACATGTCGTCGTGATAGGAGCTGGCATCGTCGGAGCCACGACTGCCGTTCATCTGCTGCGGGAAGGCCATAGGGTGACCATCCTCGATCCCGACGAGCCGGGGAGGGAGCAGGCTGCGAGCTACGGCAACGGCGCATGGATCAGCCCTGCATCAGTGGTTCCGATGTCCATGCCGGGCCTCTGGAGGAAGGTGCCTGGCTATCTGCTCGACTCTCTTGGACCGCTGACGATCCGATGGACCGCATTGCCGAGACTGTCTCCCTGGTTGGTACGCTTTCTCTATGCGGGAGCAGCGGTCCACCGGGTGGAGGCGACCGCTCGTGCTTTGTCGGCTCTTCTGGGGGATGCCCCGCACCGGCATGCGGAGCTTGCGGCCGAAGCCGGGATTCCAGAGTTCATCAAGCAAAGCGGGCTGCTCTACGTCTACCCCGATCGCGCGGCCTTCGAAGTTGAGGCTTTGTCGTGGCGGTTGAGGCGGGATAATGGGGTGCGGTGGGTCGAGCTGGACGCAGACGAATTGCGTCGAAGAGAGCCTGCTCTCGACCGGCGATACATGTTCGGGGCCTTGGTGGAAGCCGGAGCTCATTGCACGGATCCGGGAGGCTATGTCGCAGCCCTCGTTCATTACGCTCATGGCAAGGGAGCAAATGTCGTCCGGGCAAGGGCGACGGGATTCGACACTGAGTCAGGCCGCCTGCGTGCCGTTCAAACGGACGCGGGCACAATCGAATGCGACCGTGCCATCGTCTCCGCAGGAATTCACTCGAAAGCACTGGCTCGGGCCGCGGGCGACCGGATCTGCCTGGAGAGCGAGCGCGGCTATCATGTCATGATCTCCGATCCAGAAGCTGCTCCTAGCATTCCCTTGATGCCCAGCGATGGAAAAATGGCAAACACCCTGACGAGGCAAGGTCTGCGCGTCTCCGGGCAGGTAGAGCTGGCGAGTGTGGTTGCCGCGCCGAACTGGAAGCGTGCGGCCATCCTTCTGGACCATGCCCGCCGCACGTATCCAGGGCTTCCCGGCCACATTCCAGAGGAGCGGATTTCGCGCTGGATGGGCCATCGGCCTTCAACGCCTGATGGGCTTCCCGTGATCGGCCCAGCCTCTGCGTCCCGTGACATCATCTATGCGTTTGGTCACGGGCATGTCGGACTTGCCTCGGGCCCTGCCACGGCGAGCGCCGTTGCCGACATCCTCGCGGGGAGGCAATCCCCGCTTCCGTTGACCGCCTACGCACCCGCACGATTTCGAACCTGGGCATGAGTGGAGGCCGCTTCAACGCAGCTCCAGATTATCCGGTACCGCTTACAGGCTTTTTTGAAGGCACCATTCCTTGACAAGGCCGGATTCCCGGCCGGTTCGCCGCTCACGAATGCGGCGAGCCCAAGCAGAGCGATGATCTCACGTGAGTGGAAACGGCTCTAGGTTCCTTCCCCCTCCAGGTGCTATGCGTCGGCAGACGGATCTACGTGCAGGCGGCTCACATGATGGACACCATTTATCACAAGCTCTGGCGCAGCCTCGACCCTGCGACGAGGGGCCGATCCACTTTCGCCATGATGCAGTTGGCCACCATCGGACTGGATGGCGCTCCGAGGGTCCGCACCGTCGTCGTCAGACAGGCGAGCGAGGCGCATTCCACGCTCTCCTTCGTCACGGATGTTCGTTCCCCGAAGATTGCCGAGATCCGCCGCGACCCGCGTGTCTCGCTCGCGGGCTTCAATCCTGATGAAGGTCTTCAGATCAGGCTCGAAGGCGACGCGTCGATCATCGATCGGGTGGCGGACAAGAAGCCGTTCTGGGACATGTGCCGGTCCCACACACGCGCTCTTTTCCGGATGCCCTTGGTGCCCGGCGTCGACATCGCTTCACCTCATGATGCGTACGACGCCATGAAGCATCCCGACGGCGACGAGAACGCGTTTCTCAACTTCTGCGCGGTCACCGTCGAACTCTCGCGGCTGGAGTGGCTCGACCTTTCACAGGAGCGGCATCAACGCTGCTCCTTCCGGCGTACCGGCGCTTCATGGGCAGGCACCTGGATCGCACCCTAGAGCATCGTGCAGATCCAGGGGGCCGCGTCGAACGATGCTCTCGTCTCAGGAGAAAGCATCGGATGGGTCCCTGCTCCCCATGACTGCGCCAGCGGGCCGGCTGCCGCGGAAGGGTACGAAAATCGGCTTGTAGCCGAACTCTCGGCATCGGCAAAAGCCGATCCGGATCCGGTCCATGTTCGTGTTCAAGCAACGAACATCGCTCGGGTGATTCTGAGCAACATTGAAACGGTGCACATGCTTCAGCACCGGCCACGTTGTGCGTTATGGCGGCTTGATCGGGCTTTGAATCCTAGAAGTTCACTTGACAAGCTCCTTCTGCAACCGATTACATAGAGGCTTAGTCCAGGAGCTGCGGTTTGACAGGCCCCCAAAGGGAATGCCTACGATCAGCCAAGTGGCGAAAGCTGCTAGCGTTTTTCCGTGCACCGGTTTCTCGGACCTTTTCCCCACCAGAACTCTTGAGTGCAGAGACAATGGAACGTGTCCGCACCACGGCCGAAAGCTCGCAACAAAAGCTGAACGGATAGGACGCCCATGGAACTTCACCTTTGGTCGACAAAGTCCGCCCTCGGAGAAGCCGCCGCCGCGATGGGCGCCCAGGCGATCCGCGATGCGATCGCAGCAAAGGGCCGAGCACACATCATCGTCGCAACCGGCGCAAGTCAGTTTGAAATGCTCGATGCCCTCGTGCGGGAGCCAGGTATCGACTGGTCGAAGGTCACAGGATTCCACCTCGACGAGTATATCGGCATGTCGGATACCCATCCGGCGAGCTTCCGGCGCTATCTGCGGGAGCGGTTCACGTCGAAGCTCCCGACCCTCGGCGCCTTTTATTTTATCGAAGGGGATGCGCCTGATCTCAAGGCGGAGATCTCACGGATCAGTGACTTGATCAAAGCGAACCCAATCGACGTGACCTTCGCCGGCATAGGCGAGAACGGACACCTCGCTTTTAACGACCCGCCGGCCGATTTCGATGTGAATGATCCCTATATCGTCGTTGAACTCGATGAGGTCTGCCGACGGCAGCAATTCGGGGAGGGGTGGTTCCCAACGTTCGAGGATGTGCCGCAGACCGCTATTTCCATGAGCATTCGCCAGATCATGGCAAGCCGCCTCGTCATTCTGTCCGTGCCCGACGCACGTAAGGCCGATGCGGTTCAAGAGGCGTTGGAGGGGCCGGTCTCGCCTGCGTGCCCAGCTTCCATCCTGCAAAGGCATCCGGCCTGCCATGTGTTTCTCGACACGGCATCTGCCAGCCAGCTCTCGTCGACTTCTCTTCGTGGGGTAGATCGGGAGGGCGAGTGAGGCGGACCTAGACGGGTCCGGAGAGAGCAACCAGAGGAAGGAGCAGGGTCTCATGAGCGCAAGACTGAGCAACATGTTGAGTGCAGCCGCGTGCCTGGCGGCAGGAGTCACTCTGGCCACCGGCAGCTTTGCCCAAACTCCATCGGCCAAACCGAAAGCCCCTCTCGCCATTAACGTCATCGACGTGGCTGGTGATCTGCAGGTCAGCCAGCCGGCTATCGAGAAGTTCAGGAAGGACCATCCGGATCTCGTCTCGCGTTTCGTGTTCACGAAGGCGACGGCGCCGGAGCTTGCAGCGAAGCTGAAGGCGCAGCAGGATGCCGGCCGCGTCGACATCGACTTCGTCCTCACCGGCAACGATGCCTTGGCTGCCGGCATGGAACAGGGCATCTGGCTCGAGATCCTGCCGAAATATCAGGATCGCTTTCCGGACCTGGAAAAGCTCTATCTGCCCGGTGCCTATGCGATGCAGAAGATGGGCCGCGGTCAGGCCTTCGTGATCGACTGGTATCCGTCAGGCCCGCTGCTCGAGTATGCGCCGGACCGCGTCAAGGACGTTCCCGATACCGCAGAAGGGCTGCTTGCCTGGTGCAAGGCGCATCCGGGAAAGTTCATGTACGCGCGTCCATCCAATTCCGGACCGGGCCGCACGTTCGTGATGGGGCTGCCCTACCTCCTGGGTGACAAGGATCCTCTCGACCCCGTCAACGGCTGGGAGAAGACGTGGGCTTATCTCAAGCAACTCGACAGCTGCATCGACTACTATCCAGGCGGCACGACGGCGACGATGAAGGAACTCGGCGAGGGGTCGCGCGACATCATCGCGACCACGACGGGATGGGACATCAACCCGCGCTACCTCGGCATCGTGCCCGAGGAATTCAAGGTCGCGACCCTCAAGGGGTTCCACTGGGTGGGCGACGCCAACTACATGGCGATTCCCAAAGGCGTTTCCCAGGAGAAGATAGACGTCCTTCTTCAGATGATTGCATACCTCCTCAAGCCGGAGCAGCAGGCGTACATGTACGATCACGGCTACATGTATCCGGGACCCGCCATTCATGGCGTGTCGCTCGAAATGGCCCCCAAGGAGAGCCAGGACACCATCAAGAGGTACGGGCGGCCCGAATATGAGAGCATGATCGCCGACAATCCTGTCGAGCCGCCGCTCGACGCCAAGCCTCTGGTGGCGATGTTCGACAAGTGGGACCGCGAGATCGGCAGCGCGAAGATGAAGCAGTAGCGGTCATTCCAGCAACCACTTTTCCATGAATTCATGGGCGGTGCATGCCGCCCATGAGAAACGGCAAGGGCGGATTTCGCGATGCAGAGCAGGGGGCTCTTCGACCTTCAGGTGAACGGCTTCGCCGGAATCGACTTCAATGCGACAGATCTGAACGCAGCTGCGCTGGATCGGGCTCTTGCGGCGATGCTCGACACGGGCGTGACGACTTGCCTGCCGACGATCATCACGGCCTCGGCGGAGGATCTAGCCAGCCGCTTTGCCGCGCTGGACCGCGCAGTGGCCGAGAGCCGTCTCGGCCGGATCATGGTTCCAGGATACCATCTGGAGGGCCCCTTCTTGAATCCGGCGGAGGGTTATGCGGGTTGTCATCCGCCGCAGGCTATGATCGCGCCTGACGCTGAACTTGTCTTCGGGCTCGAAGCGAACCTGTCGCGACCGATTCTCCTCGTGACACTCGCGCCGGAACTGCCTGGCAGCGAAGCCGCCATCCGCAGGCTGAGCGGGGCTGGGAAGATCGTCGCGGTCGGTCATTCTTCCGCCGATGCGGATACAATTGCGATGGCCGTGGAGGCGGGCGCACGCATGTCCACGCATCTCGGCAATGGTGTTCCGCAGACATTGCATAAACTCGACAACACGATCTTCGCCCAGCTCGCGGAGGAGGGGTTGCACGCGAGCTTCATCGCCGATGGCATTCATATTCCGCGACCGGCCCTGAAGACGATGCTTCGTGCGAAAGGGATCGAGCAATCCATTCTGGTATCGGACGCGGTTTCCGCCGCGGCCGCCCGCCCCGGGCGCTATTCCTTCGCCGGAATGGAGATTGAGCACGGGTCTGACGGCAGTGTCCGGTTGCCGGGAAGCCGCTATCTCGCCGGCTCCGCGCTCACCTTGGACAAGGCCGTGAGCAACATCGTGCGATGGAAACTCGCAAATCCCGAAGAGGCGCTTCGGATGGCCTGCGATAACCCTCGCGCATTGATGGCGCCGGCATTCAAGGCCCATGGA
Source organism: Microvirga sp. HS2 (assembly GCF_055792805.1). Taxonomy (NCBI): domain Bacteria; kingdom Pseudomonadati; phylum Pseudomonadota; class Alphaproteobacteria; order Hyphomicrobiales; family Methylobacteriaceae; genus Microvirga; species Microvirga sp. HS2. The sequence continues at coordinate 79,627 of NZ_JBVVAJ010000014.1, read as the reverse complement.
TTGGCCGCGCCCACGGCAGGTCATGTCAGTTGGTCCGATGATGGGGAGGCTTTGCAGGTCGAGGTCGAGGACGTCGTACACCGTGCCCACAAAGGCGAGCATGATGATGCCTGACGGAGCCCGGTGAGGGGACGTCATCCTTGAGGATACGTTCTACGCTTAACAATCCAGAAGGGGAAGAAGAGATGGAAGGTCGTCAGAAGCACATTGATCGGCGCGGGCTCCTTGGTGGCGCCGCCTGCATGGCAGCCCTGACCGCCACGGGTGTTCGCGCACAGAGCCTTGCTCTTCCGAAATCACCCGTAGCACTCAACGTGATTGACGTGGGCGGCGCGCTTGCGCTGATGCAGAAGGCCTTCGAGGAATATCGCAAGGCTAAGCCGGAACTCGTATCCCGCATCACCTACGTCAAGGCGCCGGCACCCGAGCTGGCGTCGAAGGTCAAGGCCCAGCAGAATGCGGGTCGCGTCGATATCGACATGGTGCTGACGGGAAGCGATGGCCTTGCGGCCGGGCTCGACCAGGGCCTCTGGATCAAGCTTCTTCCCACCTATGCCGACAAGTTCCCGAGGATCGAGGAGAATTATGAGCCTGCCGCCTTGAACCTGCATCGGGCCCAAGGTCAGGGCTATGGCGTGGTGATTAACTATTATCCGTCCGGTCCGCTTCTCGAATATGCGCCCGAGCGCGTCAAAGACGTGCCGAAGACTGCCGAGGAACTGCTCGCGTGGGCCAAGGCGCATCCCAACCGCTTCATGTACGCCCGGCCTGCAAATTCAGGTCCGGGCCGCACCTTCATGATGGGGTTGCCCTATATTCTCGGGGACAAGGACCCGATGGACCCCGTCAATGGCTGGGAGAAAACCTGGTCGTATCTGCGGGAATTGAACGCCTATGTCGAATATTATCCCTCGGGAACCGGGGCCACGATGAAGGAGTTCGGGGAGGGCTCCCGCGACATCATCGTCTCGACGACAGGCTGGGACATCAACCCGCGCGCGCTCGGGATCGTGCCGAAGAGCGCGCAGATCGGAACTCTCAAAGGGTTTCACTGGGTTTCCGATGCATTCTTCATGGTCGTTCCGAAGGGTGTCGCGGATGAGAAGCTGGCCGTCCTTCTCGATCTGATGGCCTTTCTGCTTAAGCCCGAACAGCAGGCGTACTCCTACGACGAGGGATACCTCTATCCGGGGCCAGCCGTGAAGAACGTACCGCTGTCCATGGCGCCTAAGGAGAGCCAGGACATCATCAAGGAGTTCGGACGGCCTGAATATGCGGATCTGATCAGTGGAAATCCGATCGTGCTGCCCCTGCCTCCCGAAAAAATGGTCATCGCATTCCGCCGCTGGGATGAGGAAATCGGCTCCAAGAAGGGCAGGTGAGGCGTGCCGGCTTAGCATCGGCGATGGGGTCTCTTGTGACGGTGACGGAAGCGCTCGAAAGATTGGCGATCCGGCCAGGACTAGGGCAATGTCGCGAGAGGCCCCATCCAGATCGCTCGGTACCCGCCACCGCACGCTGTCGAGATCTATCATGTCCTCTCCAGATTGCTGCAACAGAGTTGTTTTTCCGCCATTCCGCAGGATGGACATCGGCTACCTCGTAATTGATCGGGCCGCACGCTCAAACACTAGCAGGAATGGGACACCCCGCAGTCCTTCGTTAACCATGTTGGGCCAATGATGCTCTGATCGATTCAGTACAGGCACCTGTAGAGGCGTGGGAATGGGCCAGATGAAGTACGTTGCAGCAGGACTCACTGCCGTCGTTGTTTTCCTCCTGTCGTATTTTCTCTTCGTTATTGTTGAGGAGCCGGCGCTCAATCTCATGGGATGGCAGAATCTCGATCTGCGACCAGACATAAGGTGGTGGCGCACAGGCGCAGGATTGGCGATCGCCGCTTGCGTCTTCCGGATCGTCGTCGAATGGCGCAACAACGCTGCACTGAAGTGGCGTAAAACATTGGCCGCACGGGCGAGGGCATAATCGCTGCTAAAAGTAAGGGCCGTCGGAAACCTCTTTCCTGAAGCCAGATTTGTGCTTCTTCCCGGCCCAGGTTTTCTGTCGTCCGTCGTCTCCGTCTCTGAAGAGACTTTGTCATTCGCGGCCGCAGCCTGTTGGTCGTCTTGTGGGCTGCGGCTGCAATCTCGACGCCACGGTTGTTCTTCGCAGGCGCGAGGTTTGGCCTGCGAGCCAGCCCTGAAGGGCCTCCAATCGAGGGGAGGGCCCTCCGGGCGTTCTGTGGTGATCAGTTCAGGAAGTGGGCCAGGTCCGGAGCCGGGGACGTGCCGAGCACCTCCTCGATTGCCAGGGCCACGGAAAGGGCCCGCACATCGGCCCCTTCCGGACAGATGATCTGCAGCCCGATCGGGAGACTTCCAGGCTTCTGCGGCAAGGGGACACTGACGGCGGGACATGCGAAGTAATTCGCAGGCTGAGTGTTGCGTGTCATGCCCAGGGCGAGGTCAAGAGCTTTCCGCTCGTCCTCCAGGTCCGCTACGGGAGGCGCAGGCGTCGTGGTCACCGGAGTGACCCAGCCGTGAAAGCCGGAGAACTTTTCGGATACGCTCTGGCGCGATCTGGTTCGCTGCGCCTCGAGCGTTAAGTAATCTGCTGCCGTCACATCGAGGCCGGACGTCGCGCGCTTCGCGACAATCGGATCCATCTGGTCGCGACCGGCAAGAAAACGATCACGGCCGAGCGTTGCGATGAGGCAGGCCGGAAGAACAGCGGGGAAATAGCGCTCGCGTTCGCTCGCCTCGGGAACGGAAACAGGGCTCAACCGGCACCCTGCGGCCGACAGGGCCTCCAGCGCATGCTTGATCTGCGCTTCGACGGCCGGATCGAGATTGTCAAAAAAGTACTCCTGAGGAACACCAAGCCGGAGCGCTTCGACAGGAAGAGCGCGGGCTTCGGGCGTGCCGGTGAGCGCAGCCACCGCAATCGCTGCATCTCGTGCGCTGCGGGTCAGCAGGCCGGGCGTATCCAGATGAGGCGCCAGAGGGAACGCCCCGTCGGTCGAGAAGAAGCCGGGTGTCGTCTTGAGCCCGAATATCCCGTTGAAGGCGGCTGGAACGCGAACGGAACCGCCCGTGTCAGAGCCAATGGCAAACGCACATAAGCCGGCAGCAACTGCAACCCCCGAACCGGAGCTCGAGCCGCCAGGCAGGCGGGGCGTTTGTGCGTCCCAGGGATTCACCGGCGTCCCCTGGGCGCTGGAGACGCCGGTGATGCCAAGGGCGAACTCGACGGTCTTCGTCTTGCCGAGGATGACGCAGCCGGCTTGACGCAAGCTCTTGACCAGAGGGCCCTCTTCGCCAGCGATATCGTCGATGTTCATCTTGGAGCCTGCTGTCGTCGGCATACCTTCGACGACGAACAGATCCTTGACTGCGACCGGAACGCCCATCAACGGACCGAGGTCCGTGCCGGCCGAATAGAGCGCGTCCATCGCGCGTGCGGTTTCAAGCGCCTGTTCGGCGGCAACGTGCTGGAATGCACCGAGCCGGGGATCGAGCGCTTCGATGCGGGAGAGGTACGCCCGAGTCGCTTGCTCCGATGAGATCTCGCCGTTTCGAAACCGCCGGGCGAATTCCGGCAGTCCATTGTGCCCAAGGGGATCATTTTCCAGCGCGGCCATGCAGCATTCCTCGTTCTGTCAAACTCAACGGCTTTTCGCAGTTGATGCATGTGAACCGTGGAAGAGGTCAATTTGCAACGGGGGATAATATCCGGCCATCCGCTGTCGACAAAAAGTGTTTGGCAAGGCTCTTGCACGCGCACTAGGGTGACGCGCTGCAGGACGGACTCGTCCGCAGCTAACGGATTCCACGTAAAGCAGGCAAAAGGTGAGGAAACAAATGAGGATTGCTATCGCTGCTGCGTTGGCAGCCGCTCTGTCTGTGGTCAGCGTTCCGGCTCAGGCGCAGGTCGAAGTCGGCGTTATCAACAGCCTTTCAGGTAACTTCGCTGCATTCGGCGAACGTTATCGCACTGGTCTTCAGGTCGCGCTCGACGAAATCAATGCAAATGGGGGCATCAAGGGACAGCAGCTGACCCTGACGATCCAGGACGATCGGTCTGAAGCGAAGAGCGCGCTCGCCGCCGCGGAGAGCTTTGCAAGCAAGGGTGTTCCGCTTGTCATTGGCTCCTACGCTTCCTCGATCACAGGCCCGCTTGCGCAGTTCCTGACGCGCCAGAAGGTGCCGATGATCGTTCTGGGCAGCGCCGACGATAGCATTACGAAGCCAGGTTCACCGTGGGTATTCCGCGCGAAGCACAATTCCACGATCGTTGCGAAAGCCTATTTTGACTATTTCGATCATCTCAAGAGCACGAAGAAGGACGTGCCTCTCGAGACGGTCGCTATGCTGTACGGTAACGGCGCGTGGCCGACCTCTCTTGCCAAGGAAGGCAAACGCCTTGCGTCTGAACGCGGGTACAAGGTTGTGGGCGATCAAGCCTATGATCAGGGCGTTACCGACTTTCGGCCGATCCTGAACCGCTTCCGCGGCGCCAATCCGGACGTTCTCTATATCGTCTCCTATGCGGAGGACGGCGTCGCGATTACCCGCCAGATGCGTGAAGTTGGCCTGAACGCGAAGGTGATTGCAATTGATACGTCCGCGGCTCTCCCGAGCTTCGTTCAGCAGGTCGGAAAATCGGCTGACTACATTGCAACGGCCGTCAGCTGGAGCCAGGACGTGAAGTACCCCGGCGCTCAGGATCTCTACCAGCGCCTGAAGGCCAAGGCCGGCGGGGAACCCTCGTTCTATGAGGCAGAGGGTTATCTCGCCCTGATGGTCGCCGCCGACGCGCTGCGCCGCGCCGATCCGAAGTCGCGTGACTCCGTGCGCGAGGCGCTGGCTGCGACGGACATCACGACTCCTGTAACCACGGTGAACTTCAAGAGCGCCGACGGATTCCAGGGACAAAACCCGATCCGAAGCCTCATCCTGCAGATCCAAGACGGCAAGCACGTCACGGTGTTCCCGGACGATCTTTCTGCGAACCCGCCGCAGCATCCCACGCCGGAATGGTCAACCCGCTGATGCAATCGCACCGGCGGCTGTGCCGCCGGTGCGCTCGGAGCGGTAATAACATTTAAAGACTGGCTCGCCGCTGCGCATTACCGCGTAGCGGATCGATGCGCGACAGCAATCAGGAACAAGAATGGCCGGTTTAGATATTCTTCTGCAGAACGTCGCTAATGGCGTTCTGATGGGAGGCGTTTATGCCCTCATCGGAATTGGCCTGACCCTTGTGTTCGGGGTCATGCGAACGATCAACTTCGCGCACGGCGATTTCGTCGTGCTCGGCATGTACAGTGCCGTTCTCTTCAATGCCCTGCTCGGATGGGACCCGTATCTGTCCCTGCTTCTTGCGATGCCGATCGGCTTTTTCGTCGGTGTCGTCGTCGAGCGCTTCATCCTCTCGCGGGTCGTCGATGCACCGCCGGAATCGGCGCTTTTGGCAACGCTCGGAATTTCATTGATTATCGGCAACGCGATCCTGCTCACCTTCGGGGGCGAGCCGCGTTCCGTGCAGGTGTCGTATGCCTCGTCGACCTTCTCGATCGCCGGGGTCAACGTTTCCATGGTCCTGCTCCTCGCCGGTATCGCCACGGTGATCATGATCGCGGCGCTCTATACGCTGCTGAATCGGACTGAGATTGGCCGCGCCATTCGCGGCACTGCGGAAAACCGGCTCGGCGCCGAACTCGTCGGCATCGACACGCGGCGGATTCACAGCATCGTCTTCGGCCTCGGAGTAATGCTGGCGGTCATGGCCGGCGTCACGCTTATTCCGCTCCTGTTTGCGACCCCGACCAATACGGGGGCCGTGTTTACGCTGAAGGCCTTCGTCGTGACGGTCCTCGGCGGCTTGGGGAACGTCGGTGCGGCCATCGCCGGAGGCATCCTGCTGGGAGTGGTCGAGGTTCTGGGCGCATCTTACTTTTTGTCCGAGTACCGCGAGGCTTATGGATTGATTGCATTCCTGCTGATCTTGCTTTTCCGGCCTGAGGGCCTGTTTGGACGGACGGTGAAGCGCGTATGATAAAGCATCTCATTGGTCTGGGCGTGCTGCTCGCTGTCGGCATCGCCTATCCGGCCATCTTCCCCAACAACCTGATGATTGCGATCTCTGTCCTGCTGTTCGCGGGCTGGGCCACGTCCTGGGACCTGCTCGGCGGATGGAATGGTCAGGTGAGCCTTGGTCACGCATCGTTCGTGGGCCTCGGAGCCTATTTCGTTGCGATCGGGCAAAGCGAGTTCGGCCTTGCGCCCTGGTGGACGATGGCCATGGCGGCCGCTTTTGCAGCGGTCCTCGGCTACTTCTGGGGACGGCTGACCTTCAGCCTGCGCGGACCGTACTTTTCGCTCTCGACGATTGCGGTGGCGGAGATCCTCCGCTTGGTCGCCATCAACGAAGAATGGTTGACGGGAGGCGCGACGGGCGTCTTCATCGCGACGCTCCCGGAGCCTTTCGGCATCGATCTCTTCTCGCGAACGGCCCAATACTATATGGCGCTCGCTTTCGCGGCCGTGGTGATCGCTACGGTCATCGTGATCTCCCGGTCCCGGTTCGGCTATCAGCTGAGGGCTGTCCGTGAGGACGAGGATTCAGCCATGGCGTCGGGCATCGATCCGACGGCGACGAAGCTGAAGGCCTTCATGCTGTCGGCTGCACTCACGTCCATCGGCGGCGGCATTTACGGAATCGTGCTGGCTTTCATCGAGCCGCACGTCATTTTCGCCCTTCTCCTATCCGTTCAGATCGCCCTCACGGCCATTATCGGCGGGCGTGGCACGATCTGGGGACCAGCGGTCGGCGCCATTGTGCTGATAGGCGCTGGAGAGATGTTCCGCACCACATTCGCCGAGGCGAACATGCTGATCTACGGGATCCTGATTCTCGTGGTCGTGCTTTTCGTCCCCCGCGGCATCGTCGGGGAGTTTGCCCGCAGACATATTCGGAGGCTCTATGCCAAACGTGCTCAGGGCTGACGGCATCACCGTCAAATTCGGCGGGGTCACGGCCGTCAACAACGTGTCACTGTCTCTCGGCTCCGGCGAGATCCTCGGGCTGATCGGCCCGAACGGCGCCGGCAAGACGACCCTGTTCAATGCAGTGACGGGTTTTGCCCCCATGCATTCCGGCAAGATTACGTTGCTCGACAGGGACATCACGGCGTTACCGGCATTCAAGCGGACCCGTTTGGGCTTCGGCCGGACATTCCAGACCGAACGGCCCTTCGAGGAGCTGACGGTTCTGGAGAACGTGCTCGTCGCCGCTTTCCTGACGGTCGGCCGGCGGAGCGAGGCCGAGCGCCTCGCCATGAGCGTCCTCGAGCAGGTAGGACTGGCGGATCGCGCTCACCAGCCGGCGCTCGACCTCAACCTTGCCCGCCGCCGGCGGCTGGAACTGGCGAAGGCGCTCGCCGTGAAACCGAAGGTGATCTTTCTCGATGAAATCATGGCGGGTCTGAATCCCCCCGCGCTTCGCGAGATGATCGCCTTCGTGAGATCTTTGAGCGCGCAGGGTCTCGCGGTCCTGATGGTCGAGCACATCATGGAGGCGATCATCGAACTGTCCGATCATGTCATCGTGCTCGCCAGCGGCGAGAAGATCGCGGAGGGCACTCCGCAGCAGGTCACGAGCGATGAGCGCGTGATCGAAGCATATTTGGGGACCGATTGATGGGGGACACCATTCTGCAGGTCGACAAGGTCGACCTTGGCTACGGCGCGCTGAAGGTCGTATTCGGTGCGTCCCTTCATGTGAACCGCGGCGAACTGATTGGCCTCGTCGGAGGAAATGGCAGCGGCAAATCAACGATCCTCAGGGCGATCTCAGGCATGATTGCTCCCTGGAGCGGACGCATCCTGTTCGACGGTGAGGAGATCAAGGGTGCGCGGCCTCACCAGATGGCCCGTAAGGGGTTGGCCCATGTCCCGATGGGCCGTCAGTTGTTCCCGAACATGACGGTGCGGGAAAACCTGATGCTGGGGGCGTATCTGCCTGAAGCGAAGGCTGCGCGGCACGAGAATATGGCAAAGGTCGAGGCTCTCTTCCCGGACCTCATCCGTTACGCCGGCGCCATGGCGGGGCAATTGTCCGGCGGCCAGCAGCAAATGGTGGCAATCGCACGTGCGCTTATGCTCGGCCCCAAGATGTTGATCATGGATGAGCCAAGCCTCGGCCTGTCGCCGCTTTTCGTCAAAGAGGTGATGGCGGCCATCAGGCGAGTCGCGGAGACCGGTCTTCCTATCCTGTTGGTGGAGCAGAACGTGAAGCAAGTGCTGACTGTCAGCCATCGCGTTTACGTGCTCGAAAATGGCAAGCAGGTGCTCGATGGTCCCTCGGAGGAGCTACAGGGACACCCGATGATCCGGAAGGCTTATCTTGGCCTTTAACGCATCGTGCGGAAAAGTGGATTCGGTTTTCCGCTCCGAACGATGCGCCAGCATGAAGTGTAAGCATCGGATCAATCCCAAAAGTGGGTTCCGCTTTTGGGCCCGATGCTCTAGCCAGTGAGTGAGAAGTGCAGCGAGCCCGGCGCCCATGTGAGCCGGGCTCGTGAATACGAAGGCCGCAATGACCTCGCGGCCTTACCCTCATCACCGTCATAACGGAGTGGGGCAAACGAGGCCTCACCTAGAGCATCGTGCGGACCCGGCGGGCCGCGCAGCGAAAAGTGGACCCGGTTTTCCGCATTCAACGATGCTCTCGTCTCAGGCGAAAGCATTGGATGGGTCCCAAAAGTGCAAGTCCACTTTTCACGTCCGATGCTTTAGCGAGCCGAGCCCAGCAGGCGGTCGGCGATGGCTTGGTAAAGGGGCAATGTGGTTGGGTCGTTGGCGGCGTTCCCCGCTTCTGGATGCGAGGCAAACCGGGCAATGACAGCACGGGCGGCGGGGTCCACATAGAGGGATTGGCCGTACACGCCGCGTGCCATGAAAGCACCATTCTTGTTGTGGGTTACCCACCACATGCTCCGGTAGCTCCACCCGGCGAGCTGGGAATATCCAGCCTGTGCAAACGCGCTCTGGCTGCCGCCGCGACGGATGCTGTTCAATGCCGCTTCCGGGACGACTCGATTGCCGTCGACCATGCCTCCGTCGAGGAACAATTGCCCGATGCGTGCGAGGTCTCGGAGGCCTGCGTTGAAGCCGCCTCCGGCAAACGGTGTCCCGATGGAATCCACCGTGAAATAGGCTTCCAGATCGGCGCCGATCCGGCGCCAGATCCGCTCCGCCAGGAGATCGCTGACCGGCCGGCCGGTCACTCGGTTGAGGATCCAGCCCATGGCATCGGTATTCACCGTCTTATAGCCGAAGGCGGCACCGTGAGCCCCGCCTCGACGGACTGTGACCAGGTATTCGTAGTAGCTGCGGGCGCCCGCGTAATCAGCGGGCTTCGGCAGTGGATTGCCTGCCATCGCATGTCGCCACACGTCGGCTGTCGGGTCGGCGTAATCCTCGCTGAATTCGAGACTTGTGGTCATATCGAGGACCTGGCGAACGGTGGCATCTCCAAAGGCGCTTGCCGCAAGCTCGGGAACATAGGAATCGACGCGGCGATTCTCGTCGAGAGTGCCCTCGGCAATGAGGATTTCCGCAAGGAGGCCGATGAGCGATTTCGTGACCGACATCGCCGCATGCCTGTTCTGGTCCGAAAGACATCCGGCATAACGTTCGTAGACGATCCGTCCCTCGTGCAGGATGACGATTCCGTCCGTGAAGTTCCGATCGAACGCTTCCATGAACGTCATCGGCTCTGCTGCGCCTGTTGGAGTGAAGCGAACGGTTTCGATATCGTTCCGCTCCGCCCTCTCGAAAGGACGTGGCGCCCCCAGGCCTCGCGAAACCGGTTTCATCGGCATCAGCTGCTGAAAGTGGCACACGCTCCAACGCCATTGCGGGAAGGACTGATAACTGCCATCCGCAAAGCGGATAATCTTGTCCGGAGGCGGTGGAGAGCCTTGCATCCACCTCAAGACAATCGGATTGGACGTCTGCGCCGTCCATGCCGTCTGGGCCAGGGCATAGCCGGAAACGCTCACGTTAACGACCAGAGCGAGAGCGAGCAGGTGCCGCTTGCCCTTGAGAAGAAACATTGCCGCCCATCCTCCGCGCCGCATCCTCGGAATCGAATTGTTGCGGTCCAATATCGCCGGACTCTATGGCCTGAATACGGGTGCCTCAGGCACTGTTCATCAGTTCATGGGCAAAGTCTCTCATTGACGTGACGTTTTCAGGGGTGGCACCCTGAGCGCATACACGTCTGACGGAGCGTTGGCATGTACGATCCCGGACAGTTCCGTCTCGATGGTGATGTGGCTCTGGTCACGGGAGCCGGCGCCGGCATCGGCCGGGCCATTGCCCAGCTCTTCGCCGAGGCTGGCGCGGCCGTCGTGGTCAGCGACCTCGATGCACAGACGGCTCAGGCGGTTGCCGCCGAGATCACCCAGGTAGGCGGCCGAGCTGTGGGGATCGGCTGCAACGTCACGCAGGAGGCCGATCTGCAGGCCGCAATCCAGGCCGCCATCGACCGCTTCGGCGCGCTCACGATCCTCGTCAACAACGCCGGCGGCGGCGGTCCCAAGCCCTTCGACATGCCGATGGCGGATTTCCGCTGGGCATTCGAGCTCAACCTGTTCTCGCTCTTTCGCCTGTCGCAGCTGGCAGCGCCGCACATGGCGGCGAAGGGGCGTGGCGCGATCCTCAACATCTCGTCCATGGCCGGCGAGAACCGGAACATGCGGATGGCCTCCTACGGCTCGTCCAAGGCGGCGGTGAACCACCTGACCCGGAACATCGCCTTCGACCTCGGTCCGCAGGGCATTCGCGTCAATGCCATCGCGCCCGGCGCGATCCGCACCGACGCACTGGCGCGCGTGCTCACGCCGGAGGTCGAGAAGACGATGCTGCGGCACACCCCGCTCGGACGCCTGGGGCGGCCCGAGGACATCGCCAACGCCGCCCTGTTTTTCTGTTCGCCAGCCGCGTCATGGATCAGCGGCCAGGTGCTCACCGTCTCGGGCGGGGGCGTTCAGGAACTGGACTGACATTATGGATGATACCCGTAGGCCGCCGACAATGTCGCAAGTGGAAATGTCACGTCAGCCAGGTAGGTCATGGAGCGGCCGGCGCACCCGAACGGTCGGACGCTCTCCGGGACGTTGTGATGATGTCGGGTGCGCGATCGTCCTGAGCCTCTCAGGCTGCCAATAGCCACTCCCGCAACTTCGTCCAGCGTCTCTTCATCTGGCCGCCTCTGACGGCGATGGCGACGGCCTTCTTCTGCCCCACCAGCACGACCAGGCGCTTGCCTCGGGTAACGCCGGTATAGAGCAGATTGCGGGCCAGCATCGTAAAGTGCTGCGTCACCACCGGGATGATCACGGCGGGATACTCCGAGCCCTGCGACTTGTGGATCGTGGTGGCATAGGCGGGCACCAGCGTGTCGAGTTCGCCGAACGGATATGACACCTCCCGCCCATCGAAGGAGGCGATCAGAGCACCCTCCTCGTCGTCGATCCGGACGACCATTCCGAGGTCACCGTTGAACACCTCCCGGTCGTAGTCGTTCTGGGTTTCCATCACTCGGTCACCGGGCGAGAAGCGCCAGCCGAACCGCTCGACCTTGGCAGGAGGATCGGGGTTGAGCACCTCCTGAAGCCGGATGTTGAGGTTGCGGGCACCAAGCACGCCCCGGTTCATCGGGCAGAGCACCTGTATGTCCTTCATCGGATCGAGCCCGAACCGGCGCGGCATGCGCTCCCTGATCATCTGGATGATCTTCGGCACCCCTTCTTCGGGATCGTCGATCTCGACAAAATAGAAGTCGCTCTCTTCCCCAGCCTTGGGTGACTCGGGCATCTGGCCCTTGTTGATCCGATGGGCGTTCACCACGATGCGGCTCTCTGCGGCTTGCCGGAAGACCTCGGTCAGCCGCGCCACCGGAATTCGCTCAGAGGCAATGATGTCGGCCAGCACCTGCCCCGAACCGACAGAGGGCAACTGGTCCACGTCGCCCACCAGCAGCAATCCCGCATGCGCCGGGATGGCTTTGGTCAGAGCGTTCATCAGCGGCACATCCACCATTGAGGTCTCGTCCACCACCAGCAGGTCGCAGTCGAGTGGGTTTTCCTCATTGCGCGAGAAGCCGCCATGCTTGGGGTCGATCTCCAGCAGCCGGTGGATGGTCTTGGCCTCCAGTCCGGTCTGCTCCGTCATCCGTTTGGCCGCGCGTCCGGTCGGGGCTGCCAGCGCGACCTTGACGCCCTTGGCGACCAGCAGGCGCAGGATCGTGTCGAGCAGCGTCGTCTTGCCGACGCCGGGGCCACCGGTCACCACCGCCACTTTGGACCCGAGCACCAGTTTGAGAGCCTCGCGCTGCGAGGTCGCCAGGATCTTGCCCGTGCGGTCCTCCACCCAGGGAATGGCCTTGTCGAGGTCGATCTCCGGCCAGGGCGGCGGGCCGGAGGCCCGCGCGATCAGCCGGGCAGCGATGGCCTGCTCGGCCAGATAGAGGCCTTTGAGAAACAGGCAGGTCTCGTCACCGATCGTGTCCGAGACGACCTCACCCTTGGCCAGCTCCTCGACGACGGCCGTGCGAATGAGAGCCTCATCCACCTCGAGCAGCTGTTCGGCCAGTCGCGTGAGCGCCTCGACCGGCAGCGCGCAGTGCCCCTCGTCGGTGGCGGTCTGAAGCGCGAATGAAATGCCCGCCCGGATGCGCTGCGGAGCCGTCTTCTCCATTCCGAGCTTGGCCGCAATGGCATCCGCCGTTCGAAAGCCGATGCCGCGCACGTCTTTGGCCAGCCGGTACGGATCCTCGGTCATCACCTGGATGGCCTCGTAGCCGTAGGTCTTGAAGATGCGCACCGCCCGCGCCGTGCCGACCCCATGCGCGTGCAGGAAGATCATGATCTCCCGCACCGCCTTCTGCTCGGCCCAGCCAGAGACGATGCGCGAGGCGCGCATCGGACCGATCCCCGGTACCTCGGTCAATCGCTCGGGCGCGGCTTCGATGATCTCGAAGGTGTCCGCGCCGAAGGCCGCCACGATCCGTTTCGCCATGGCCGGTCCGATGCCGCGCATCTGACCCGAGGCGAGATACTTCTCGATCCCCTCGACGCCAGTCGGCGGGGTGGTCTTGAGCATCGCGGCCTTGAACTGAAGCCCGTGTGTGCGGTCGCTGATCCATGAGCCGCTCGCCGTGATCCACTCCCCCGCCGACACCGCCGGGGTATGGCCGACAATCGTCACATGGTCGCGCTTGCCTCGGACATGGACCTTCAGGACAGCGAAGCCATTCTCCGGATTATGGAAGGTGACGCGCTCGACCGAGCCTGCGAGGGTCTCCGGAACAGGTCGCTGATCAGTTCGTGACGGTTGGAACATCGGGTTCATTGCTGTTGGCGGGACGGTCGAGGCGAGCAGCGGAAGGCCAGGCCATCCCGTGATCTTTGTCTGCGCTCAAATTGTGTTCTTTTGCGACGCTGAACAATGGGCAACGGACATAAAGCGGATGCTCACGAAGCTCCCGAGCGGTCGATCGGGACGCTGTCGGCGAAAGTCGCGATTGGACAATCGCCCCGTGCCAGCCGTGAGCCAGCCGGGAGAAGCGAGGCCCCGGGACGAACTTTGATCTCCTCCACCTTCCATTCCCGCGCTACAAGGGTGAGAGCCCGCATCGGCAAAGGAGCAGATCATGTGGCCGGATCACCGCATTCAGGACCTCTTCGAGATTGAATTACCGATCATCCAGGCTCCCATGGCCGGCTCGGTCGGGTCCGAGATGGTGATTGCCGTTTGTGAAGCAGGAGGACTTGGCTCTCTGCCCTGCGCGATGCTCAATCCGGAGCAGATGCGAGCCGAGATCGGGATTATTCGCCAGAGGACCTCCCGGCCCATCAACCTCAACTTCTTCTGTCATCGCCCGCCGCAGGCCGATGCGGCTCGCGAAGATGCCTGGAAGAGGCGACTGGAGAGCTACTATCTCGAACTTGGACTCGATCCGCGAGCACCTGTGCCGGCAGCGGCCCGTGCCCCTTTCGACAGCGCGATGTGCGACATTGTCGAGGAGTTCAAGCCTCAGGTCGTCAGCTTCCACTTCGGCCTGCCCGAACGCGCTCTCCTGGACCGGGTCAGAGCGAGCGGCGCAAAGATCATCTCGTCGGCCACGACAGTGGATGAGGCGCGGTGGCTGGAGGCTCAGGGGTGTGACGCGATCATCGCCCAGGGCTACGAGGCCGGTGGGCACCGCGGCATCTTCCTGACCAACGACATCTCCACTCAGGCAGGCACGATGGCACTGGTGCCGCAGGTTGCGGATGCTGTGAAAGTCCCGGTGATCGCCGCTGGCGGCATTGCCGATGCGCGCGGCATCATCGCGGCTTTCGTCCTCGGAGCCTCGGCGGTCCAGATCGGAACGGCTTACCTGTTCTGCCCTGAAGCCAAAGTCAGCCCGCTTCATCGTGACGCCCTCAAGCGGGCGAAGGACAACGACACGGTTCTCACGAACGTGTTCACGGGCCGGCCCGCGCGTGGGATCGTCAACCGCGTTGTCCGGGAGGTCGGCCGCATGTCGGAGCTTGCCCCGGAGTTTCCCTTGGCGTCCGGAGCGTTAGCGCCGCTGCGGGCCAAAGCTGAAGCCGCAGGGTCGGAGGACTTCTCGCCCTTATGGTCTGGACAGGCTGCAGCCTTTGGCCGAGCCGTTCCCGCTGGCGATCTGACGCGGCAGCTTGGTCAGGGCTCTCTTACGCTCCTGTCGCGCTTAGCTCCTGCGGGTGTCTCGACATCCGCATGATCATGCCGCGTGCGTTGCGGGGATCCGGAAGCCGAGGGACATTTCCGAGGAGCATTGCCGTCGCCTGTGCGACGACGTGCCGTTCCTGAAGAAGATCGACGTGCTCGCTGTCTGGTATTTGCCTGCTGCTAACCGTGGCGGTTCGCGTAGCGGCGCTTCTTGGTAAGGTTCTTCAGACCCTCAATCGTCTTGGCGGGGGCAATCACCTCCCTGTAGCGGCGCGTATGCTTCTTGAACGATGGTCTCATGCGAGCCTTACCTGCCATCGGGTCCCTCCTTTTCGCTGACCGCAGCATGAAATCATATCGAACCCAAAAGAGATACCTCATCCCAAGTGGGTAGTTCGAGCTTCGATGGCAGCGTCTGACAGCAGTGATATGATGATTTCGGCCCTGACTGCGCGGAGAGACATCATGCGCGCCCACGTCCTTCTGACTATCATCGGTCTATGCCTGCCGGTTTCTGCCATGGCGCAGGACAAGGCGATCATCCAAGGCCTGAACGATCAGTTCATCAGAGCCTTCAACACCGGCGATATCGCGGCAGTTGCCGCCCACTATACCGAGGATGCGACCATCCTTCCGCCCGGAAACGAGATGGTGATGGGCAGGAACGCGATCCTGACGTTCTGGAAAGCTGCCTCCGAGCAGGTCGGCGACATGAAGCTCACAGCGATGGACGTGAAGCCGCTCGGGAGCAACGCAGCCCGCGAGATCGGGACCTTCTCTCTCCGCACGAAAGCGTCGCAATCAAAGGAAGTTATCGGCAAGTATGTCGTCATCTGGGAGAAGGTCGGAGACGACTGGAAAATCGCCACCGACATCTGGAACATGAACAAGTAATCCGGCGATCGATTGCCCGACGACGGCTGAGCCTTAACCCGGCAGATGGCGCCTCTTGACGTTAATGCAACAATGCTTTCAAGGCCGGAGCAGTTAAGTGGATGGCTCCATGCCGGCATCGGCCGTCCGTGTGTCCGGGAGAACGACGACCGGAGTTCCGACGGGGATGCGGCTGTAAAGGTCAAGGATGTCGGGATTGAGCATGCGGATGCAGCCGCTCGATACCGCCTCGCCGATCGTGTCGGGCTCGGTCGTGCCGTGGATCCGGTACAAGGTGTCCCGACCGTCCTGGAAGAGATAGAGCGCCCGCGGCCCAAGGGGGTTGTCCGGTCCCGGAGGCATGCCGTTCGCCCAGGGCTTGTTGCGCTCGGGATCGCGCTTGATCATCGCGGTGGTGGGTGTCCAGCGAGGCCATTCGGCCTTGCGGCCCACCTGTGCCCGTCCGGCCCATTTCATGCCCTCGGCGCCCACGCCGATGCCGTAGCGGATCGCACGTCCGTTCTCCCGCACCAGGTACAGGTGGCGGTTGGCTGTGTCGACCACGACGGTGCCGGGCCGTTCCGGGGTGTCATAGGCGACCTCTTGCCTGAGGAATTGCGGATCGACGGTTGAGATATCCGTGGCGGGTAGGGGAAACTTCTCGTTCGGCAGGGAACCGTACATGGCGACGTAGGTCGGATGTGGCGCCTTGAGATCGGCGTCCTGAGGTGTCTGCGTCGAGACGCAGCCTGCCAGCATCAGCGTCAGTATCGCTGGGCCGATCACCACGAGGCGCGTGGAACGAGCGTGACGGGAGCGGAGACGGAAAGGAGACATGGAATGATTTTGCTTTTGTCAGAAGGTTGAGGAGATGGCATCCGCGCGTGCGGATGTGCAGCCGGAGTTGCACGCAGGCGTGGTGGGGCGGGGTTCGGCGGGTGACCGTTGGCGCCCGCTTACAGAGCGGGCAACAGGCCCGGGAATGCGGGCGCGCAGACCGAGACGGCCGGGCGTCGGCGCGCATGAGGATCGCATGGAGAAGGCATGATCAGGCTCCCAAAGGGCTCCGTACGCGGATTGCGCGCGGGCCCCCTCTGTCATTGGCCTGAGAGCTTCATCGCAGCCGGCTTGATCGGCAGCGACTTACACCGTGGGCGGGAGCGGGATGCTCCGCTTTTCAGAGTGTTTCACCAGCAAGCGGTCCGTGGTGCCTGAGAGTTTCCGGGGCGGTTGCTCCTTCGGCGGCCAGCACGCTGGCTCTCTCCCGCTTGCAGTGGTTCGCAACCTAAGTCCGTTTGGGGCAGAATTGTGAAGCTTGGACGCGGCCCGCGCCCCTTGCTGCCGATCCGCACCAGAAGGCGCGGCCCTGTTGCGGAATGGGCACACGGCGCAGAGCGACATCACCGATTGCGGCCGAGACGATCTCACCCTTGGCCAGCGCCTCGACGAAGGAGCCCGACCAGTTCAGGCTCGACCCGTCACACGATCTCGCGGGACCATGCCTCTAATGCTTGGAGGAATCCGTCCGCGCCTCGACGATTTCACTCACCGCCCATTTGGAGGACTGGGCTGTCCCACCCCCTTTGGGCTTCTCCTTTTTCGGCTTCTTCGCTTCCCGGTTTCCATGCTGTTCGCGGTGTGCCATGACCGTCTCCTTCCACATCCAGGATCGTCTCGGGGACTCAGCGGATCACGCCGCCGAATGGTAGCATATCCGGGGCCGGATGACGTGCCTGATCCGAAGCGCCGAAGCCGCAGGGCCATGACGCACCCCGTCTGTCGGCGGCGATTTCAGAACGCCTGTAACGCTCGCGCCCGATGCTCGTTCGGATCAGCGCTGTTCGCGGCCATGCACCTGCGCCGGCGGAGCGGTGGCTTCGACGGCCGTGAAGGTCTCCAGGATCCGGTAGGTGTGCTCGGCACCGGCAGGGACCACCCACGAGTCGCCCGGCTCGAGCCTGACCGTTTGTCCTTCGACGACCAGTTCAGCTCGTCCTGCGATCACGTAGCCGACCACCTCGTATTCGTGCCTGTGCGCGGGCTTGTCCCGGGTTGGCTCCTCATCGCGCCAGAGCCGCATGGAGACGCGCTTGCCGGACGCGAGATAGACCTCGCCTTGATCGCCTGTGGGCGAGTGGGCACTGCTGACCTTCTTCACGCTCGTGTCGGTCATCCGCTCCTCCTGTCTCTCGCCGGGAAACGGGTCTGGCGCCCGCCGCGTTCCCCCGCCGTCCGCATGAGCGGCCTTTTCGCGTCAGGCAGCGGGAACGAGGCATGGCGAAGGATGAGCCGTCGAGACGCGTTCGGTCGTCAGCGGTCGATTTCACCTCGTGTGCGTCCGGGCCGCGGCCGATAACGCGGCAGGGACCAGTCCCACTGCAAGGCCGCCGCCCGGATCGCGAACGCGACGAGAAAGCCGCTGGCCAGCGCGTATTCCCGCGCGATCCCCGCAAGCGCCAGCGCGACGAAGATCGCCGCTCCCACCAGTGCCGCCGACGCATAGATCTCGCGGCTGAGAATGACCGGGCTTTCGCCGCCGAGGACATCCCTGACGATGCCGCCGAAGGTGGCTGTGATCACGCCCATGGCCACGGCCACGACGGGGCCGGTCTCGGCCAGCAGCGCCTTCTCGGCTCCCGTGACCGCGAACAGGGCCATGCCGATCGCATCGAACCAAAGGAGGAGCTTGAGCCGTGACTGCGGGATATAAGCGAGGAAGAACACCGCGCACGAGACCAATACGCAGGCGATCAGATAGGTCGGCTCCTTCACCCAGAAGACCGGGAGCGCGTTGATGAGGGTGTCGCGGATCGTTCCGCCGCCGATCCCGGTCGCCGTGCCGAGAAGCGCAAAGCCGACCAGGTCCATCTGCTTGCGCGAGGCGACGAGTGCACCGCTCGTCGCAAACACGATGATCCCGAACCAGTCGAGCATGGCGGCGAAGGTATCGAACATCTCTCACGTTTCCAACAAGAAGGGCGGGTCATCGAGCGGTTGTCGTCCAGGGATGGATTCCCAGCAACGGCAGGGTCTCGCTCATGACCTGCCGTGTGACCGGTACGGCATTCCACCCCGAGGTCCGGAAGCCGAAGGTTTCCGGGAGGCCGCGGGGCTCGTCGAGGATCGTCAAGAACAGGTAGCGCGGCACATCGATGGGGGCGACACCGACGAAGAATGTCATGACCTTCTCCTTCGAATAGGCGCCGCCCACAACCTTCTCGGATGTGCCGGTCTTGCCGCCGATCCGCATCGGAACGAGCGCGGCGCGACGGGCCGATCCCGCCTCGACGTTCAGGCGCATCAGGTCGCGCATCGCGTCGGCGGTTTCAGACTTGATCACCTCGTCGGCGCGGAGGCGGTCGCCGACCCCGCGCCCTGCGAGGAAGGTCGGGGTGATCAGGTCGCCGCCGTTGACCAGGGCGGCCACCGCCATGGCGGCCTGGAGCGGCGTGACCGCGATGCCGTGCCCGAACGCGACCGTCGCGGTCGTGACATCGCTCCAACGCGACGGCAGGATGGGCGTGGAGCTCTCGGCGAGCTCCGTCCGGATCTTGTCGAACTGTCCCAACGTCTTCAGGAACGACCGGAATCTCTCCGCGCCGATGGCCAGCGCCATCCGGCCCATGGCGATGTTCGACGAGTAGATGAAGCTCTCGGGCAGCGTCAGGACCCGTTTCTTGCCGCGGAAATCGTCGATGCTGGCGCCGCCGACCGTAAGCGGCCGGCTGACGTCGAAGGTGGAGCCCAGCGTGAACAGCCCGGTGTCTAGCGCGAGTGCCGTGGTGATGGCCTTGTAGATCGATCCCATCTCGTAGCGTCCGACCTGCATCCGGTTGATCCGGTCCGGTCGCAGCGCCAGGCCGGGTTCGTTCGGATCGAAGTCGGGCAGCGACACGAGCGCGAGCACCTCTCCGTTGGTGACGTCGAGGACGAGGCCGGCGGCGGCGATGGCCCCATAGGTCTCGACAGCGGTGCGCAGGTGTTCGGCGTAAACGTGCTGGATGCGAAGGTCGATGCTCAGACGAACGGGTGGCGCGACAGGCTCCGTCCGCGCCAAGCCGGGTGCCGGCTTCGGGATCGCCATCGTGGCGTCGATCCATTTCTCGATGCCCGCCAGGCCCCGGTTGTCGATATCGACCGTGCCGAGAACATGCGCTGCCGCCGCTCCGTTGGGATAGACGCGGGTCGGCTCGTGTCGCAGGTGGATGCCCGCGAGGCCCAGCGACCAGACGCGGTCGGCCACCGAGGGCGTCAGCGAGCGCTTGATCCAGGCGAAGCCCGAACCTGACGTGAGTTTCCGGCGCAGATCGCGAGGGTCGAGGTCATCGAACACTTCGATCAATCCCTCGATCGCCTCGTCCACATCGATGATCCGCCGCGGCTCCGCATAGACCGAGAAGGCCTTCAGCTCCTTGGCGAGCAGAACGCCGTTCCGGTCGACGATATCGGGCCGCGTGCGCTGGACCAGGTCCGGGGAGGCCGTGCGCGGCGCGGCCGGGTCGAGGCCGAACGCGACGAGCCGCACCGCAATGACGGCGAACAGGCCGACGAACCCGAGGGCCGCCAGCCGGATCCGGTCGGGAGCGCGCTCGAGCGCGAGCTTGAACAGAGGCCGAACCATCGCTTCACCTGCCGCGTCAGCGGAAGAAGACGGGAGCGGGAGGCGCATAAGCCTCCCGCGCCGGGAGATCCGCCGGTCCCCATTCAGCGACCGGGGGAGCCTCCGCCGCCGGCGGTTCGGTGCCGGGCTTGAACGCCTCCAGGATCGAGCCGGCCCCGGGAGCGCTGCGCTCGCCGGTGAAAGGGTCGACCGGGATCAGCTTGATGCCCGCCGGGACCCGGAAGGCGGTTCGCGCCTTGCCTGCGAGCGCCTGCTTCAGGAAGGCGCGGACGATCGGCGCGGCATAGGTCGAGCCGTAGGCGGATTTCCCGAGCGAGCGCGGCCGGTCGTAGCCGAGATACACGCCGACGGCGAGCTCCGGCGTGGATCCGACGAACCACAGGTCCTTCGCGTCGTTGGTCGTTCCGGTCTTGCCGGCGATCGGCCGATCCATGCCGGAGAACACCCGCGGCAGCGTGCGCGTGACGACGCCCTCCAGAAGGGAAGTGACCTGGTAAGCGGTCAGAGGATCGATGACCTGCTCCGTCGTGTCGGTCAGCCTGGGAGCGCCCTGATTGCGCCAGGAGGGAGCGGAGCAGCCGGAGCATGCCCGCTGGTCGTGCCGGAAGATGGTCTTCCCGTGCCGGTTCTGGATGTGCTCGATCAGGGTCGGCCGGATATAACGGCCGCCGTTGACGAACATCGCATAGGCGGCGGTCATCCGCATCACCGTCGTCTCGCCGGCCCCGAGCGCCATCGCGAGCAGGGGCGGGAGATCGTCCTGGACACCCAGACGCCGCGTGTATTCGGCGACGAGCGGCATGCCGACGTCGCGGGCCAGCCGCACCGTCATCACGTTCTTGGAGCGCTCCAGGCCCGCGCGGAGCGTCGACGGACCGTCGTAGCGGCCGTTGTGGTTGACCGGGGACCAAGGGGCCTGCCCGGGGCCTTGGCCGATGGAAAGGGGCGCATCGAGAACCAGGCTGGAGGGCGTGTAGCCGCTATCCAGCGCGGCCGCGTAGACAATCGCCTTGAAGGTGGAGCCCGGCTGGCGCCAGGCCTGGGTGACGCGGTTGAACTCGTTCTGGCTGAACGAGAAGCCTCCGACCATGGCCCGGATGCGCCCGGTATCCGGTTCGAGCGCAACCAGGGCTCCGGAGATCTCGGGGATCTGCCGCAGCCGGTACTGGTCCGGCGCTTTCCCGATCGGCTCGACATGGATGACGTCGCCGACCCGCAGGAGGTCGCTCACGCGGCTCTTGCGCGTCCAGCGGAGGCCCTGGTCCGTGATCCGTCCCGTGCGGCGGTCCGCCTCGACGGCGCCGCCGGCGTCCCGGTCCGGCCGCAGGCCGATGCGGGCGCCCTTGGCGTCGACCGCGAGCACCACGGCCTGCCGCCACGGGCGGATGTCCTGAAGCGTCGGCAGTTCGGCGAGCCTCGCGCCCCAATCGCCCTCGACAGAGGCGAGACGCGTCTCGGTTCCGCGCCAGCCCCGGGTTTCGTCGAAGCGGACCAGGCCGTCGACGAGGCTCTTGCGGGCCGCGGCCTGCATCTTCGGGTCGAGGGTCGTGCGCACGGACAGGCCGCCCTCGTAGAGCATCGCCTCGCCATAGCGGTTGGCGAGTTCGCGCCGGACCTCCTCGGCGAAGTAGCCTGCCCGGGCCTCGTGCGGCGAGATCGCGCGCGGATCGACCGCGAAGGCCTCGGCCATCGCTGCGGCGGCCTGGTTCGGCTTGATGTAGCCGTTGGCCATCATCCGCTCCAGGACCCAGTTGCGGCGGGCCAGCGCCGCCTCGGGCTGGCGGAACGGGTGGTAGTTGTTCGGGCCCTTGGGCAGGGCAGCGAGATAGGCGGCCTCCGCCAGGCTCAGCTCGTGCACGGACTTGTCGAAATAGCCCAGCGCGGCTGCGGCGACGCCATAGTGGCCCATGCCGAAATAGATTTCGTTGAGGTAGAGTTCGAGGATGCGATCCTTGCTGAAGGTCTCCTCGATCCGGAAGGCGAGGAGGATCTCCTTGATCTTGCGGCTGTAGGTCTGCTCGCGCGACAGCAGCAGGTTCTTGGCGACCTGCTGGGTGATCGTCGAGGCGCCTTGCGGACGGCTTCCGTCGCTGGCGAGGTTGGCGAGCAGGGCGCGGCCGATGCCCTTGGGATCGATGCCGTTGTGCTCGTAGAAGTGCCGGTCTTCCGCCGACAGGAAGGCGGCGACGAGCCGCTGCGGCATGGCCGCCAGAGGAAGGTACAGCCGGTTCTCGCGCGCGTATTCCGCAATGATCCTGCCATCGGCGGCATGCAGGCGCGTCGTCATCGCGGGCTCGTAGCGGGCGAGCTCCGCGTGATCGGGCAAATCGGTGGAAAGATGCCAGAGCAGAATGCCGACGGCCAGCGAGCCGCTGACGAGGAGGAGGGAGGCCAGGGCCAGGGCAAAGCCGAAGAAGCGGAGGACGAAACGCATCGTGAGCATCCGGGTTCAGGCGAGGCCATCGCGCAGGAAGGCACCCGCTCGATGACGGTCAATGACAATGAGAGTTCTTGGGAGAGCTCTTGGGGGAGCTCTTGGGGATTCTCGCGCCGAACGATCGCATGCGACGCCCGCTCGAACGGGCAGCCGTCATCGGTCACGCATCGAGCGATGAGCGAAGCGTGCTGCGAAGCCGGTCGATTGGCGTTCGGGGATGGATTGCGGCGCGTATCACCGGCTCAGCCACGGCCGGATCCGGCGCACCGGATTCGTCGCCGGCATTGGTGGCGAGGCAGTCGCATCATCGCGTGCGGGTGTTCGGGTAAACGGCATTCATGGGCTCCGTCAAAGGCCGCAGGCAATGCTGCGAAAGGAGCCCCCTCTGTCATTGGCCTGAGAGTTTCGTCGGGTTGCGAGGGCAACCGCGACTTTCACCGTGGGCGGGAGCAGGCTGCTCCACTTTTCAGAGTGTTCGGCAACGAAGCGGTCCAGGGTGCCTGAGAGTTTCCGGGGCAGTTGCTCCTTCGGCGGCCAGCACGCTGGCTCTCTCCCGCTCATTGCTCAGGTCAATCTAGCTTGGTTTGCGGCAGAATTGTGTTCCCCGGACGCGGTGCGGTCGGGTTCCCTCGGGATGGGCCGCCGACAGGGGCGACCAGGACCGGACACTTTCCGATGATTTTCTCTTGGATGTGGAACCTCGGGCACAGGGTGCGACGTCTGCCAGGAGGTCGTTTCTCTCTGCACGATCAAGAAGAAGCCAAGCCCCCTGCACCAAGCCCCCTGCATCGGGCACGGCTCCGCGCCTGATGCCGTCGCGACGATCGGGAGGCAAGGATGTGCCTGCTCTGCTCAAGCGCATCGGATGACCGGGATCAGACCCGGCGGGCCCACGTGCTCCAGCTCCTGGCCCTTGTCGAGCATCCCGATGCGCTCCCCTCGGATGCCGCGCTTCGCCTTGCGCGAGAAATTCTGGCGCTGACGGGACAGGAAGCCTCGTGCCGGAGCGAAGCCGTGGCGCTGCCGGACGCCGATCTCGGAACTGGCTCGGACAGGATGTCATCATGACCGCAGACACGGCTTCACGCGTTTCCTCGCCGGCCCCGAGCCGCCGATGGCCGGAGACGCGCCCTTGGGCTCTCCCCGGCCGGCCGGGCAGGGCAGCTCGTTCACCGCTCCAGGATCGGCCTGATCTTCTGGAGGTTTCCGATGGTGTGCTGCAGGTGGCGGCGCAGAGCCTCCGAGGCTTCTTCGTTTTTCTTCTGCGCGAGCAGATCGAGGATCTGGAGGTGCTCCTCGCATTGCTGGCGGTAGCGCTTGCGGTCGATCATCGAGCGGTAGGACAGCAGGCGGCGGACGCGGTTGATGCGCCGCACCGCCTCCAGGAAGAAGGGATTGCCGGAAGCGCCGATGATCGCCTCGTGGAAGCGCACGCCGCGCTCGTGGAGCGCGTCGGCGCTGTCCGTCTCGATGGCGCCCGCGAGCAGCCGGAGCTCCGCTTCGCGGCAGCGGGCCGCCACGTCGGGATCGAGGCGGTAGGTCGGCTCCAGCAGGGCGGCGGGCTCGAGCGCCAGGCGCACCCGGTAGGTCTGCTCCAGGCTCTCCGGGGTCGTGAGCATGGGCGAGAAGGACCAGCCGTAGCCGGGGCGGCGCTCGGCCCAGCCCTCCTGGGCAATGCGACCCAGGACGGCATTCAGCTGAGCCTTGGTGACCCCATAGGTCTCCTTGAGATAGGTCTCGGAGGCGGGATCCGGCAGATGGCCGTGAAGGTGATCCTCGGCGATCCGGAAGTAGACGCTGGAGGCGTCATCCCGGGTCGTCAGGCCGAGGCTCTCCGGCGAGGCATTCCCGATGTCCGAAACGAAGTAGCCGCGGTTGCGCTGATGGGTGAGGACGCCCTTGGTGGCGAGCAGCTGCAGGGCCTGACCGACGGGGAAGCGGGAGACGCTGAAGCGTTGGGACAATTCCTGCGCCGTCAGGTGCGTGCCGTCGGGCAGCCCGCCGCCGCGGATATGCTCCAGGATCTGCGCGGCGAGACCCTCGGTCAACTCTCGCTTTCCGTTGACCGCACGCTCTCCGGCTGAACTCATGAGCATCCCCTCGCATCGATCCCCAGGACGGCTTGCTCTTCCTTTATCCGATTTGTCGCGCTCGCGGTATCCTCGGGCCCGCAGGCCCGAGGACATCGTGGTCGCCTTCGGGCGCCGGGCGTCAGGACTTCACGAGGCCGACGGATTTCAGCACGTCCCCGACGCGAACCTGCTCCTCCTTGAGGAAGGCCGTGAAGGGATCTCCGGCGAGGTAAAAATCCTCCCAGCCGCGCTGCTGGAGGATCTCGGCCCATTCCTTGGACTTGACGAGCTTGTCGACCGTCTCGGCGAGGGCCTTCTTCTGGTCCGCCGTGATGCCGGGACCCGCCATGATGGCGCGCCAGTTCACGACCTCGACGTCGATCCCCTGCTCCCTGAGGGTCGGGACATCGGCATTGGCAAGCCGCTTGCCGGACGAGATGGCGAGCGCCCGCAGCTTGCCGGCCTTGATCTGGCTTTCGAACTCGCCATAGCCGGAGATGCCGGCCGTCACGCGCCCGCCGAGCATGGCCGCCAGCGCCTCTCCGCCGCCCGAGAACGCGATGTAGTTGACCTTCGCGGGATCGGAGCCGGCCGCCTTGGCGAACAGCGCCGCCAGAATGTGATCCGCGCCGCCCGCTGAGCCGCCGGCCCAGGTCACCTTCGCCGGATCCGCCTTGACGGCGGCGGCCAGTTCCTTGGCCGATTGAATGGGCGAGTTGGCGGGGACGACGATCACGAGCGGATCGCCCGTGAGGCGTGCGATGGGCGTGACCTGATCGAGCGTGACCGGCGCCTTGTTGGTGAGGATCGCGCCGACCATGGTGATGCCGTTGACCATGAGCTGGCTCGGGTCGCCCTTCGCCTGATTGACGAATTGGGCGAGGCCCACGGTGCCGCCCGCGCCGGTGACGTTCACCACCTGGACGCTCTTGGCGAGGCCCGTCTGCGTCAGCACCTGCTGGATCGAGCGAGCGGCCGAGTCCCATCCGCCGCCGGGTCCGGCCGGCGCCATGATCTTGAGCTCCTGCTGCGCGAAGGCCGACGACGCGACGAGCGTCATGGCGGCGACGGCGACACCGCGGATTGTCTTGGTCAATTGGCTCACGATTTCCTCCCTTGGGTTTGCGTGAGGTGTTGAACGCGAAAGCGGACGTTGCCGCTCAGCGTCTGATGCTCGCCGCTGCCGGCGATCCCAGTTGCATGCGTCGCGCGGCTTGTGGCCTCCGCCCTGGTGACGCGATGCAGGATGAGGGGAATGATGCCGCCGCCGCGCAGGATCTCGACTTCGAGCCCCGTCTCGATAGCGGCGGTGGCGCTGAAGGTTTCGCTCGCCCCCGATGCGCGGCGAAGGGTGACGGATACCGCGCCGCGCGGGCTGATCGTCGCGGGGTCGGCATTGATGACGAGCTGATCGCCGGTCCGCAGATGCAGGTGGCTCGGGTGCCGATCGGCCGTAAGGCGAAGGGGCAGGATGCCCATGCCGATCAGGTTCGAGCGATGAATGCGTTCGAAGCTCGAGGCGAGCACGGCGCGTGCGCCGAGCAGGGCGACGCCTTTCGCGGCCCAGTCGCGGGACGAGCCCATGCCATAGCGTTCGCCTGCGACCACGACCACCGGGGCTTTCTCGCGCGCATAGCGTTCGGCGGCGCGCCAGAGTGGAAGCTGCTCGCCCGATCCTGCATGAATCGTGAAGCCCGGTGCGATCTCAGGGCCGAGGAGATTGCGCACGGATTTGTTCGTGAACAGGCCGCGCACCATCGCCTCCCAATTGCCTCGCCGCGATGCGAAGACGTTCAGATCGCGGAGGTCCTCGCCACGCTGAACCAGATACTCGGCGGCTTCGCTCGTTTGCGGAACCTGCCCCGCCGGAGAGATGTGATCGGTCGTGATGTCGTCGCCGAGCACGAGCAGCGGATGCGCCGCATAGGTTCCAAGGCGCGTACCCTTGCCGAAGCCCGCGAAAGGCGGGCGCCGGATATAGGTCGAACTCTCGTCCCAGGGGAACAGAGCCGTCGCGGGCGCGTCGAGCACCCGCCACGCCTCGCTGGCTTCGGCCTCGTCGTACGACGTGGCGTAGTCGTCGGCATCGATGGCCTTGGCCAATGCAGCGTCGATCTCGTCGCCGTCAGGCCAGAGATCCGTCAATCGGACGTCCTCACCCGCGGACGAGCGGCCAATGGGATCGACGAGGATGTCGCGGTGGACGTCGCCCGCGAGAGCAAACGCGACGACCAGCGGCGGTGAGGCGAGGAAGCCCGCCTCGAGCTGCGGGTGGACCCGCCCCGGGAAGTTGCGGTTGCCCGAGAGAACCGCGACGGGAAGGATCCCTCGTTTGGCCATGGCCCGCTCGATGACGGCAGGCAGCGGACCTGAATTGCCGATGCAGGTCGTGCAGCCATAACCGACAATGCCGAAACCGATGGCCTCGAGGTCCTCCAGCAATCCGGCGCGGCGCAGGGTGCGCTCGGCGGTGGGCGATCCGGGTGCGAGAGACGTTTTCACCCAGGCAGGAGGCGTGAGGCCGAAGCGACGCGCCTTGCGGGCGACGAGTCCGGCGGCAATCAGCAGCCTGGGATCGGATGTGTTGGTGCAGCTCGTGATCGCCGCAATCGCCACAGCCCCATCGCCCGGTTGCCCGGCGGACGCAGTGGCGG
Organism: Microvirga sp. HS2; assembly: GCF_055792805.1. Lineage (NCBI taxonomy): Bacteria > Pseudomonadati > Pseudomonadota > Alphaproteobacteria > Hyphomicrobiales > Methylobacteriaceae > Microvirga > Microvirga sp. HS2. Next base: position 52,202 of record NZ_JBVVAJ010000014.1, on the reverse strand, counting down.
GCCGCCCCACCAGCATCGGCGCGAGAGCTGCGAGAGTGTCGCTCGCCGGAATGCGGTCCTGCGGCCGCCGGGGACCGGCGAGGCTGACTTCGACCTCGTCGAGATTGATCTCGATCGTGCCGCTGAAGCGCGGAGCCGCCTCCGGATCGAACCAGAGGCCCTGCCGCCGCGCATATTCCTCGACGAGGCGGATTTGCTCCGCGGAACGGCCGGTCTCGCGCAGGTAGCGCAGCGTCTGCTCGTCGATGGGGAAGAAACCCGAATTGGCGCCGAATTCCGGGGTCATGTTGGCGACGACAGCCCGGTCACCGGCGGAGAGCGTCGAGACGCCCTTGCCGTAGAACTCGACGAAGCGATCCGCCAGATCGATGCGACGGAGGCGCTCGGTGACCGTCAGGGCGAGGTCGGTCGCAAGCACGCCCGGCCTCAGGCGTCCGGTCAGGCGAACGCCGACGATCTCCGGCACGCGGATCATCACGGGCATGCCGAAGAAGACGCTCTCCGCCTCCAGCCCGCCGACGCCCCAGCCGAGCACGCCGATCCCATTGATCATGGGCGTGTGGCTGTCGGTGCCGATCAGCGTATCGGGCACGGCCCACGACACCCCGTCGCGCGCGGCAGTGGTGACGACGGTCGCCAACCGCTCCAGATTGAGCGTGTGCATGATGCCGGTGCCCGGCGGATGGACGCGGAGGCCGGTGAGGGCGCGTGTGGCCCATTTCATGAAGCGGTAGCGTTCCGCATTGCGCTCGAACTCGCGTTCCATGTTGCGCCGGAGCGCATCGGGCGTGCCGAATGCATCGACGGCGAGGGAATGGTCCGTCGAGACGTCGACGGGCAGGACAGGATTGAGACGGTCGGGATCGAAGCCCGCCTCCGCCAGGGAGGCACGCATGCCGGCGATGTCCACCAGGGCCGGGCCGCAGGTGGTGTCGTGCATCAGGACGCGTCCCGGCAGGAACGGGATTTCCTCCTCGCTGCGCCCGCTGCCCAGCCAGTCGAGGATCGCCGCCTTGCCCCGCAGCGCGTCCTCGCCCGCGTTGCGCAGCACGTTCTCCAGCATGATCCGCAGGATATGCGGCAGCCGTTCGAGGTTTTCCCCAGCGGCTGCACGGAGGTCGACGATGCGGAGGCTTCGTGCGGCGGTTGTGATCTCGGCGGCGAGGCTCATGATTCAGAATGGGATCCCAGAAGGCGTCGGCTGTGCGGCGAGCACGATAATTGCATAATCCGAAAACTAAATGCAAATGAAATTGCATTTTAAAGTTATGATATGCGCAGGCGGGTGCCTGTGTGGGGAGCATGGACGGGGCTCGTGCGGCAGGAAACATCCAGGCGGGGATAGGCCCGAGCTTGGTTCACAATCTGGCCGGCGGATGCCGCGGAGAGGCCGCCGGGTACCTCTTCATAGTGAGTTAGTCTGCCGGGCCTTCGCTCGTATGATTCCACCCGGCATCGATGTCCCGGTCCGAGCGGGCGCGCTCCGCCGAAGGCGTCGTAGCGGCATCTTGAAATGACGAGGCTGGCAGGAGGCTTTCATGGCAACCGAGAGCGACAACGTCGCGATCCTCAAAGACGCCTATGCCCGATGGTCAGGGCAGAAAGGCGCTGATTGCGCGTGCTGGACAAAGATCATGGCCGACGACATTTCGCTCGGCTCGCTCGCCAACGGCGCACCCGAGATGCCCTTTTCTGCTCCCCGCAGCAGCAAGGAGCAGATCCTCGATTATCTGGAAGGGCTGACGCGGGACTGGGACATGATCTCCTACGACATGAACGAGTTCGTCGCCCAGGATGACCGTGTCGTGGCGATCGGCCGGGCTGTCTGGCGTCATAAGGCGACCGGAGGGATTGCGGACACTCCGAAGGTCGATATATGGCGCTTTCGGGATGGAAAGGCCGTCGACTTCTTCGAGTTCTACGACACGGCTTGTGCATTCGCCGCCGCAACACCCGGAGCGGGTGAGCCGGACCATCCGTGAGGGCTGTCTGGATCAGGTCGTCCGGTGGCCTCATTTCGCCGCCCGCGATGAGGCCGGCTGGGCGACAGGCTTGCGCCCGGCCTATCCCGCCTATCGGCGCAGCCCTCCACCCGTGATGGCAGTAGCATTCGAGGACGAGCTTGAACTGGTTGAAGAGGAGGATGAGTGACCTCCTGTCGAACCGCCGCCGTTGAGCGTTGCCGAGCTTGCGACATGGCCGCTGTTGTATCCCCAGGCGGAGCCGATGCCGTTCTTGGTGATCGCGTCGAACCGCGCATCCCCCCAGATATAGAAATCGTTCTGCCCGCTGTTCGTGACGGACCCCGTTCCGGAGCGCCCGTCGGATCTGCGGGTCATGGTCGTGGTGCTGGTCGTCGATGAACTCGCTGTCGTCCGCATGCTCGCATGGCCGTTCGAGATGGCGTAGGATTGGGTGTTCGGGCCGATCGATTGCTGAGACGCCCTGACACCCTGATCCCATAATTGTCCCGCCACGAGGTTCTGCGCATTCGTCAGCGGCAGATTCCCGAGAAAGACCCCCAAAGTGCTGCTATGAGGTGTGACGCTGGCCGTCTGAGCGTGAGCCGCACAGCTCAAGATCAGCAAACCGAGAGCGGACGGGATGGCGCTTCGCATGGGTAGCCTCCGGTATCGGACAATCGGCAGATCGCCGTATTGCGTCGTGATGTTCCTTTGCAAAGGAAGGGCAGGGGCCGAAGCCCTGCCCTCGCCACGATGCGGATCAGTTCCGGTACGAAATCGCACCGCCTGCGCCGTAGCCGCTCGCGTTGGACTGCGAAGCGCTGTTGTAGTTCACGGAGCCATAGATGGAGCCCGTGTAGGTGTTGGTGTTGGTGTAGCTGCCGCCACCCGAGAAGCCGCCCGAAGTCGAGCCCTGCGCCTGACCCGTGGTGGGCGTCAGAACATTGCCGGCGGCAATGTTGCCGACCTGAGCGAAGCCGCCCTGATCCGTGATCGAGGCGTTGCCGGCGGCAGCGCCCTTCATCATGCCTTCATACGAGGAAGACGCAGCCTGGTTGGCGGCACCCTGCGAGTTCGCAGCAGCGACGCCGTTGTTCGCGGTCGCCTGGAACTGATGAGCGCCGTTCACGCTCCAGGAAGAGCCACCCGACTGAGTGTGGCTGACGGTCGCCTGGAGATACGCTTCGGCATTCAATTGGCGGGCGTTGGTGACTTCGCGGTTGTAGAGATAGCCATAGGCGCGAGCATTGACGTCCGGCTGATTGTTCTGCGGGCCGTTACCCTGGTGGGGCGGCTGCCCGGCCAGGGCGGCGCCGGTCAGAGCAACGAGAGCAACGGAAGAAAGAACGAGCATACGCATCAGATATTCCCTTGAATAAGACGATAGACGATGAATGCGATCGTTTCGATGGCACCGGTGACGGATCTCTTTTCCGCACCCTGAAAGGGTCGCCGGGCATGGTTCGTACACCCGTGCCCTTTCAGGCTGCGCCGCCTTATTGAGGTGTGCCGACGCCAGCGCAGAGTGATGCGTTGTACGTGCGGGGATTGAAGCAGAATGGCGGCGCGGCCTGAGCTGCCATCCCGATGGAACCGGTGGTGGAGGCATATCGCGTCCGAGTGTCCCCGCTGAGCGGGATCAGCGGCGCTCCGCCCTGTCCGTTGGCCGGAATGTAACGCGTTCCAGATGAGCTTCCCGAGCCGTCGCCATAATAGACGAGAGGCTGCCCAGTCGCGGCGGCGAGTGCCTGCGCCTGCTGCATCGCGGCCCGTTGTTGAGGGCAGACCACACCCGTCTGGTTGAGAGCGGTCTGAACCTCGGGATTGTTGCAGACGAGGGCGAGAGCCGCAGCGTTCTGGCCCATTCCCATCAGCGTCGCCGCATAGGCTCGCCGGTTGCATTCCTGCATCTCGTAAGTTGCGCCGGCTCCAAAATTGAAACCGACCCCGCCAACGCCGATCGACGCTGAACCGGCGCATGAATGAACGCCTGCCGCTGTGAGGCCGGGCGCGATGCCTGATGCTGTGGAGGCAATTCGCTGCTTCGTCTTCGCGGGATTGTAGACGGTGTCGCCATTCACGATGGCTGTCGCGCCGGAATTGCTGGTCGAAGCGCCCGATGTCGATGTGCCGGTCGATTGAGCGAGCGCCGGGGTTGCGAGCAGCACAGCGGCTGTCGCAGCGGCAAAGATGATCCGCTTCATATGAGTGTTCCCTACCGTTCAGTCTCGGAACGGTGATGATGTTGAATGGGATTCGGAGTGCTAAAAGTTCTGCTGGGCAGCAGATGATGCAAAGGCAAAAGCCAAGAATGTAGAAACAACAGAAATAGTCACGTCTCCTCCTTTGTAACCCTTATTTCGCCATCATTTTGCCGTGGCGCAGCCAAGTTCGGAGGTTTGATAGCAACAACTCGGCAGATTTTGTCCTTCTAGAAAGGATAATATGCTTGGGGGCTACTTCCACTCGCCAAAATTCGGCAACACCTCTTTCGAGTAGGTCCAACTCGAAATGACGGCCCCGACCGGCACCCGTTTACAGGCCCATCGGTCGATGGCGGAGCAGATGTTGAATCCTGCATCATGATGCGATTGCACGCCATTCCGCGACGAGATGCGCGATGGGCCAAGTGCATTGTGGAAGCGTGACGACGGCGGAAGCAGCTCGCAGACGGTTCTCGTGCACGTGCTCGGAAATTCAGGGAGTACCTCAGAGTCATGAACCGCTTCCTGTTCTCGGAAGGCGATCGCGCCCTGTAACCATTCCGGATCATTCAGGTGTGAGCAGCGCCCTGCGCCCACTGAAATCCCGTCATTTGGTTCGCCGCAAAGAAACGCGGCATACCAAAGAGAAGAGCTGCTTCGACGTCAGCCGAAGCAGCTCTCGTTCGTGCGAGCGCAAACAGCTCTACGGCATCGGGTCAAAAAGTGGGTTTGCACCCTTGGGACAGACCCGATGCTTTCTCCTTGAACAAGAACGTCGCGCGGAAAACCGGATCCACTTTTTCGCGCGATGCTCTGACAGAGGGAAGCCCTGTCGGATCGCGACGAGAGCACCCTTGACGTTGAGGGCTGCCCGGTCTCAGGGCGTCAGTACGTCTGAGCAAGATAGTCGCTGATGACCTTTGCATCCGCCTCGTCGATGGGAGCGTGATAGGTCTTGATCATCTTGGTGACCTCCGCTTCCCAGAACGCCTTGCCCTTCTTGGGCGGCTGCATGGCGATGTAGTCCACCGAATGGCAGGCGAGACAGTTGTTCTGCGCCGCCTCGACCCCGGGACCGGGCTTGAGAGTGGCCGTCTCTTCAGGAAGGACATAGGTGCGGGGCTCCGCGGCTGCTGCACCGGTCGCTACCGTAACAGTGCCGCTCAGGAGGGCGGCGACGAAGATCATTCTGGTCATGTGTCTCGCCTCGCTCATGCTGCGCTCACGCGGATCGTTTCGACGACGTTGCGCATGTATCCGGCCGGGTTCCACAAGGGATCGATCGGCTGCGACTGACCAATGCGGTTGATCGCTCGCACCTTCAGGTGGTGCGTGCCGGCCGGAAGTTTGATCATGGCCTGCCATTCCCGAAACGAGTACCGGCCCAGATCCTGACCGAGTTGCGCGGCAATCCAGGTCTTGCCGCCATCGCCTGAGAGCACGACATCGGTGATGCCGTAGCCGCCGTCGAAAGCGATGCCCCGCACCGGCGTTTCGGCGCCGGCTTTCACCACCGCGCCGTCCGCGAGATTCGTAATGAAGGAGCGGACATCGAAGCGGTTGATCGGCACTGTCGCCGATGGTGTCTTTCCAGGCTCGACGCAGGCGCAGGCGTTGTCCGGGATGCGATAGGCGGTCTTCATCCAGAAACCGTCGTAGATATTGTTCACGACAGTGATTTCGCTGAGATGCTTGACCCAGTAGGTGCCGTAATAGCCGGGCACGACGAGGCGGACTGGGTAGCCGTTGAGCCAAGGCAGGTCTTCGCCGTTCATCGCATAGGCGATCATGACCTCGCCGTCGCGGGCGTGATCGATATCGAGCGCCTTGACGAAGTCGGGTGTCTCCGGGACGACCGGCCCGTCGAGGCCGTTGAAGGTGACCTGCCGCGCCCCGCCCTGCACGCCGGCGCGATCGAGCACGCTCTTCAGCGCCACACCTTTCCAGCGGGCATTGCCCATGGCGCCATTGGCGAGCTGGCCGCCCGCCACGCGAGGCTCGACAAGTCCCCGGCTGTTGCCGGAGCACTGGTTCACGGCCACGAGCTCGACGGCATCCATCCCTTTGAGGTCGGAAAGCGAAAGCGACAGCGGCTTGTCGACCATGCCTTTGATCTCGATGCGGTACGTGTCCGGGTCGATCGAGAGCGGGATGTCCGCGAGATGGTAGCGCACGAAGAAGGCATCGTTGGGCGTGATGATGCCTTCGTTGAAGACGGAGAACGGCGTTTCGAGCTGCGGCGGCCGAGCCGTCATCTGGATCAGCGGGCGCTTGCCCGGATATTGTACGAGGGGACGCTCGCCATTGCCGAACGGCAGCGTGACGGCGTCGGCGGCAAGTGCCTTGAGCGATGTGGCCAGCGTGCCGCTGCCAAGAGCCAGCATGCCGGCTCCCGCCCGCCTGAGGAGTTCTCGTCTATCGAGCATGAGTGCGACCTCCCTTATGTGATCGTTGTTTGGAGCCGAGTATGGCTCGTCCGCCGATGGATTGAGAGAAGAGACGCACGGGAACGCCCGATTATTCGGGGGATCCGAAGAAAAACTTGGCGTTAGGGCATCGGGCGAGCCCGAAGGGCCGGCCCCGCGCTGCACTGCGCAATCGTGGGAGCGTCGGATGGATCCAGCCGTTACGTCCGATGCTCTAGCCTCTGCAGGGCAATCCGATCTCTGCGCTTTGACTGAGCGCGACCCGCACCTGGCCGGAATCGCGATCGCGCGTCAGGTGCTCCACCGCATCGGCCAGCATGGTCAGGCGAACGTGATCCATGCCATGCGCGAGAAGAAGGAAGTCGGTGCCGCCGATCGTCCATCGAACGGTCCGGATGTCCCTGTCTGGCGCATAGGGAGCTTCGGCGGCAGAAGAACGACTGATCCAGAGGCCGGCCCGGCATCCATGCGGCCCCTGATATCCCAGGAGAACCCCCTGGCCAGCATCCTTCCCCGGTGCCAGGAGGACGAGCCGGAGATGGGCCGCTTCGAGGTCGGGGGGAGATCCTCGCCATGTCCCGATCTCAAGCGGACTGGGCGGGGGCACGCCGGCAAGCTCGGCCCCGGCGACCCAGTTGCGGTACACCATGACCCCGGGTTCCATCCGCTCTTGCGACGCAAGGGGAACGAGGAGGGCTCCCGCGGCGATCAGAAACAAGGCCGCACCGGCGGCCATCACTCTCCAGCCGCGCCGGTATGACGGCGCGGCGGCGCGCGCTGACCGAGCGCCCCGCAAGGCGACAGCCGTCGTTTCCTTCAAACGGGAGAAAGTTGCAATACGCGCTTGGAGAGCGGGATCCCGCGCCGCTCGCTCGGCAATGTCCTTCGCCTCTTCCGGAGAGAGCTCTCCGTCGACATAGGCGTTGATCGTTTCCCATCGCATCAACGGGGCTCCTTGTCCGGAGATCGTGCCGGTTCGGCTGCGATGGCCGATAACATGCGGGAGCGCGCCCGGTGCAGGCGGCTCATGATGGTGCCTGTCGGCACCCGCAGGATCATGGCGGCCTCCCGATAGGTGCGTCCCTCGAGATCTACGAGCGTAATCACCTGCCGGTCGGCCGGGCACAGCGCGTCGAGCGCCTGACGCACTGTGAGGGTCGTGATCAGGTCGTCGTCGAAGGACCAGGTCTCCTCGGATTCTGCCCCCAGCACTTCGTGATCTCTCACGGCGCGTCGGCGGGTCTGATCGATCCAGGCATTACGGACGACCTTGAACAACCATGCAAGGGCGGCCTTCTGATCGCGAGGGCTCTCCCTCGAGGACAGCGCCTGCAGAGCCGTCTGCTGCATCAGATCGTGCGCCAGATCCGCCTCGCGGGTCAGCCTCAAGGCATAGCCCATAAGCCGCGGCCAGGCCGAGATGAGGAATGTGTCGATCGGGCGAGACAGGGCGTTACGATCTCCATTTGATTGACACTAACCCGGCCAAGTCTGTTCACCAACCGTTACCGCCCGAGCCGACGAAGCCTGACCGTATCTTGTGGTGAAGAAGAGATCCGCCGCTCCTTCGCAGACCGAATGTCGGAGAAGCCGGCGCCGAGCGTCGTTTGCTGCGGATGGAACCGGGATTAGGCCATATTGAGAAGTCGGATGAGGCCCAGGCTGACCGCAAGCAGGGCGAGGAGCGAGAGAGACACGGCCAGCGTCACCCGCCCGCCGACCCGGCCGAGCACCTTGAGGTCGACGCCGAGCCCCAGCGCCGCCATGGCGATCACGGTGAGGATCGTCGTCAGCGGCATGACTGCGCGCAGCACCATGTCGGGAATCAGGCCTGCGGAGCGCAGGGCCGCGAGGACCAGAAACCCGATGATGAACCAGGGCACGAAGCGGTTGAGGGAAAAGCCCAGCCGGCTCGCTCCATCGCGGCCCATGGCGAGCGAGAGCGCGATCACGACGGGGCCCAGCATGAGCACCCGCACCAGCTTCACCAGGGTGCCGAGTTGAGTGCTGATCAAGCCGACCGGCAGAGTGGCGGCGAGCACCTGCGGCACCGCATAGACGGTCAGGCCTGCAAGGACGCCGTACTGCGTCTCCGACAGGCCGAGGACCGGCACCAGCAGGGGAAGGCTCAGCACCACGATGACGCCGAGGATTGCCGTGAAGGCGATGGAGGAGGCGACGTCCTCCGCCTTGGCGCCAATCACCGGCGCCACCGCCGCGATGGCCGAGTTGCCGCAGATGGAGTTGCCGCAGGCCACCAGCACGGCCATGCGCTTGGGCAGGCCCAATCCACGGCAGAGGCCGTAACTCACCCCGATTGCGATCACCACCACGACGGCGATGCCGAGGACGAGCCCGAGGCCTGCCTGCATCACAGCCTGGAAACTGATCGAGGCGCCGAGCAGCATGACGGCGATTTCGAGCAGCATCTTGGCCGAGAAGCCGATTCCCGGAACGAAGCGGGCATCCGGCGTCCATGCGGTGCGGATCACCGTGCCGAGAAGGATCGCGATGACGAGCGCCTCCAGCCATGGCCGCCCGGTCCAGGCCTCCTCCAGGTGCTGGAGGCCAATGGCTACAAAGGAAATGGCGGCACTCAAAGCAATGCCCGGGAGCAGGCGCATCAATCGGTTGTTCATCGGTCACGGAGCCTTTGTCAGTCGCGTCCCGCTGTCGTGCTCCTCCGATCGAGATAACGCAAATACATAAATTTCATATTTTCATGAATTACGGTTATGGAAATATTTCAGGCGCACCGGAAGATCTTCAATCGGCGCATCCGCTGACAGAACGATGCGGACAGCCGCGGCGCCTTCCCCACCCCGGACGCTGCTGAGGCATGGCGCAGGTGATCCGGCGAAGGCTTCGACGATCGATCACGCTCCTTTATCTAGGATGAATCGATGCGACGCCTTGCTCCGTTAAGATCAGCACCTATAAAAGTAATCTTTCTCTGTCCCGTCTAGACGAAGCCAGCGGGTGGCTTGCCGGTCGACGCGGTGCGGCCGAATTCCGGTTACATCATTTCAAGGGACCTCAATGGCACTGGTCAAGACGTCCGAGCTTCCGGGCAAGGGCAACCCACGTCCGGTCGGCGATGAGCTGCCTGCTCAGAATGGAACTCCTGCCTCCGTGCGGGGAGCGACATCCCAACGCCGGGCCGTCGAGCGCGTAAGGGTCAGGCAGCAACAGGCCGCAGAGCGGATCGGCGCCGCGACCGAGGAGCTCGCCAGCGGCGTTGCCGAGGCGTCATCGGCCGCGGAGGAATTGCGGCGCTCCATGGAACAGATCGCCAGTGGGGCTGAGGAGGCTGCCGGCGCATCGCAGCAATCGCTGACCGCCATCGTCAGCCTCGGCATCCAGTTCTCGGAAGCCCGTAGGCATGCGGAGGCTGCGCGCACGAAGACTGCCAGCCTTCAGGCTCTTCTGATCGAGACCGGCGCCCAGATCGACGCCTCCGTCGGGTCCGTGGAGGCCAACGCCGCCCGCCAGAAAGCGATGATCGATGTGATCGCGCTTCTGGAGAGGCACGCAGCCGATATCGGCGAGATCACCCGCACGGTGGGCGACATCTCCGATCAAACCAATCTGTTGGCCCTCAATGCGGCCATCGAGGCGGCCCGAGCCGGAGAGAACGGTCGCGGTTTTGCGGTGGTGGCCGACGAAGTGCGGGCCCTTGCCGGATCCTCGGAGAAAAGTGCGCAGGACATCAAGACCTTGGTCGACGAGATCGTCGGCGACGTTCGGGTGGTGGCGGACAGGATCAGGAACGCCGCTGAGACGGCCACCGGCGAGGCTCAGATCGGCCGCACCGTCGTGGCGGCCTTGGACAAGATCCGTACGGACGTGTTCCTCCTGGCCGAGGGCAGCCAATCCATTCTCGTGGCCGCCGTCGAGGCGGAGGCTGCGATCGGCGAGGCACAGCGCGGAGCCGAGCAGGTGGCGAGCGCCGCCGAGGAACAGGCTGCGGCAGCCGCCGAGGCCCAGCGAGCCGTGCAGCAGCAGAGTGCATCTCTGGACCAGAGCCAGCAGAGCGCGCAGGCGCTGGCGGTTCTGGCGGACGAGCTGCAGTCGAATGCGAAAGGATTGATGGCGGCCGAGCAAGTCGGATCGGCCGCCGAGGAACTGTCGGCGGCCATTCAGGAGCTGTCTGGAGCCGCCGGCGAAATCATGGCTGCAGTCGAGCAGATCAGCCGGGGGGCACAGATACAGGCTGCGGCCACCTTGCAGGCCAATTCGGCCATGGAGCAGATCGGGCGGGCGACCGATGCCTCGCGCGATGTGGCCAATGCTGCCGTCGAGCGCATCGGGGCCCTGGCGGCCGATCTGCGGGATAACCGCAGCGCGACGTTGCGGCTGGCTGCCGGCGTTGAGGAGGCGCTGAAGGAGACGCGGGCCGTCATCGGGTTGATGGGCGGCCTCGACGAATCCGGCCGACGCATCGAGAAGATCGTCGACAGCATCGCCCTTGTGGCGGTTCAGACCAACATGCTCGCCGTGAGCGGATCCATCGAGGCCGCGCGGACTGGCGAGGCCGGTCGCGGCTTCGCGATCGTCTCCGGCGATATCCGCCATCTGGCGCGGGACGCATCGGAGAACGCCGACCGTATCAAGGAGGTCGTCCGCCAGATCCGCGATCAGATCGCCGGTGTCCGGCGCGATCTGGAGCAGAGCGCCACGGTGGCCGAGGCGGAGATGGCCAGAAACGCAATGACGGCCGAGCGGCTCGGGATCGTCGAGGCGGAGGTCGATGCGATCCGGCAGGGCAGCGCCGCTATCCTGTCAGGGTCCGAGACGATTCTGACAGCCGTGCGCGAGGTGCGGCTCGGCACCGAGCAGATCGCAGCCGTGGCCGAGCAGGCCGGCAGCGCTGCGACGCAGGCTGCGACCGCAGCGCGTCAGCAGGCGCGCGGTGCCGAGGACTTGGCGGCTGCCATCGAGGAGATCGCCTCCCTGGCGGACGAACTCCAGATCACGGAGGCTTGAGACCATGTCCAGGACGGCCCCTTCGGCTGTCGCGCAATCGTTCCTGACGGTGCAGGTGGGGGGCGAGCGCTTTGCTTTGCCCACATCCGATGTCGCCGAGGTGATCCGCCCTCCGGTGGTCACACGCGTGCCGCTCGGGCCCTCAAGCCTCCTGGGCGTCGCCAACCTGCGCGGTGCGGTGATGCCGGTGGTGTCGCTGCACGGTCTTCTCGGGTGCGAGAGCCGCCCATTCGCGACTGCCCGCGTTGTGGTGATCGACCGTGGCGCTCCGGTCGGGCTCGTCATCGACAAGGTGGTGTCCCTGGAAGAAGGCGATGCGGCGTCTGCCGGTACAATCGACGCGGAGCTCGGAGGTCGGTCGCCAGCGCGGCCGATCGACCTCGATGGGCTGCTGGGCAAGGACTTCGGCAACGTCACCCGCCGCGTACAGCACAGGCAGGGCGCGGTCACGCCGGTGCTTCAGGAGCCGAGTGCCGTCGAGCGGGACGAAGTCGCCCTCATCTGCTTTGCCGTCGCTGGGCGGGATTTCGCATTGCCGCTCGCAGCGGTGCATGAGGTCGTGGCGCTTCCCGAAGAAGTCGCGGCCGTCCCGCGGACGGAAGCCGTCATGCTGGGCGTCATGACGCTGCGCGGACAGCTGCTGCCGCTGGTGTCGCTGCGCGGGCTCCTCGACCTGCACGCAGGCGGGCAGGACAATGTCCGATCCCGCGTTGTCGTGACTCAGGTTGGTGCCGGTCTGGTGGGATTGGTCATCGACGGCATGAGAGAGATTCTTCGGGTCCCTGCCTGCATCATCGACCCTGTGCCGGCGATTCTCACCCGTGGGAATACGGAGGCTCAGATCCAGGGCATCTGTCGCCTCGACGGCGGCCAGCGTCTGGTCTCGGTGCTGTCGACGGACCATCTGTTCCGGGATCAGGCTCTGATGGATCGGATCACGCCGCAAACGGAGGCAACCCACGACATGAACATGCCCGATGGAGCCTTCGAGGGTGACGAGCAGTTCATCGTATTCCGGCTGGGTGGCGAGGAATATGGCTTGCCCATTGAATCCGTCGATGAAGTGGTGCGTGTGCCCGACACGCTGACGCGGCTACCCAAGGCTCCTGCCTTTATCGAGGGCGTCATGAACTTGCGTAGCCGCGTCGTTCCGGTGATCGATCAGAGGCGGCGCTTCAAATTCGAGGTCCAGGGCGAGCGGCGGCGGGAGCGCGTCGTCATCGTCAGGATCGACCACATGCAGGCCGGCTTCGTCGTCGACACTGTGTCGGAGGTTCTCAAGATTCTCCGAAGCCAGCTTCGTCCGACACCCGATCTCGCGGCGGATGGGGGCCAAGCGATCGACCGCATCGCCAATATCGAACTCGAAGGGAGAATGATCCTTCTGCTCAATCCGCGTGAGTTGCTGGACAGGGCCGAAAAGGATCTGCTCGCCGCAATGGGCGAGGGCAATCCGGAGCGGCCCGCTTCGTGATCCGGTTGCTCATCGTCGATGACTCCCCTCTGATGCGACGTCTTCTCGGCCGGATCTTCACGGCCCAGGGCGACTTCGAGATTGCCTTCGCTCGCAATGGGGTAGAGGCCCTGGAGCAGCTCGGCGTCTTCGAGCCGGACGTGATCACGCTTGACGTCCACATGCCGGAGATGGACGGCCTTGCATGCCTCGACCGCATCATGCTGGTGCGCCCGTGCCCGGTGGTGATGGTGTCGTCCCTGACGGACGCCGGCGCGGACGTGACGCTTCAAGCTCTCCAGCTTGGAGCAGTCGACTTCATTGCGAAGCCCGAGCGGGCGGTCTCCCTGGAGATCGAGACGCTTGCCCCGAAGCTCGTCGAAAAGGTGCGCGCCGCAGCACGCGCCCGCCTGCCGAGGAGCCTGCGGTTGACCGAGCGGGTGCGCCTGCGCAGCGGTTTGGATCCGGTGCCCGTAACAGCGCCACGGAGGCGCGCGCCCGCGGCGTCGCCGAAGCGGCGGATCAAAGCGGCGACGGCGCATGGGCTCGTTCTCGTCGGCACCTCGACGGGAGGACCGCCAGCGCTGGACGCTCTCCTGTCCCGCCTCCCAGGCGATTTTCCCTGGCCCGTGGTGGTGGCCCAGCATATGCCGGGCTCGTTTACCGGGCCCCTGGCCCGCCGGCTCGACAAGCTCTGCGCTCTCACCGTCATGGAGGCCGCTCATCCGATGCCTCTCGCCTCCGGCCATGTCTATATCGGCAAGGGTGATGCGGATATCATCATCAGTCTTCGGCCAGACGGTTCGATTGTGATGCCGGCGCCTTCGCTGCCGGAATATCGCTGGCATCCGAGCGTCGATCGCTTGGTGGAGAGCGCCATGCAGCATTTCGCGCCCGAGCGTCTGATCGGCGTGCTGATGACCGGGATGGGCAGCGATGGAGTGGAGACCATGGTGCGGCTCCAGGCGCAGGGGGGGCGCACGATTGCGGAGGCGGAGGAGAGCGCCGTCGTTTGGGGGATGCCCGGAGAGCTCGTGCGACGTGGCGGCGCGCAGGTCATCGCGCCTTTGGAGACGATCGCGGACCGGATCATGGACATGGTGGAGCGCTCATGAGCAGGCCCCTCAAGGCGCAGGCGCTCACGGCCGACGAGATCCGCTGTCTGTGCGAATTTCTCTATGGCCGCACCGGGATGATCTTCGGCGAAAGCAAGCGCTACTACATCGAACGGCGCATCGCGGACCGCATGACCGCCACAGGAACGCGCTCCTTTCCGGCCTATTTCGCCCATATCGAATCCAATACGGGTGAAGTCGAGCACCTGATCAACATCTTCACCGTCAATGAAACCTATTTCTATCGCGAAGAGCATCAGCTGCGCTGCTTAAGCGGTGTGCTCCTGCCGGGCATCGTGCAGACGAGGCAGCCGGGCGATCTCGTGCGTATCTGGTCCGTGCCGTGTTCCACGGGAGAGGAGCCCTATTCCATCGCCATCTGGCTGCTCGAGAACTGGCCCTTGGTCGATGCCTATCATATCGAGATCGTCGGTTCGGATATCGATACGCGAGCTCTCTTGGACGCTCAGGCTGGCGATTACGGAGAGCGCGCCCTGTCGCGCCTGCCGCCCGATGTGATCGAGCGCTATTTCGAGCCATCCCGCGACGGACAGCGCCGTCTCATCCAGGACTTGAGGGAATCGGTGACGTTTACCTCGGTCAATCTGGTCGATGCCGCGTCGGTGGCGGAGCAGGGGCAGTTCGATGTCATCTTCTGTCGCAATGTCCTGATCTACTTCAACGATGCCTCCCGCCTTGTGGCGGTCAACAACCTTTATGATGCCCTTCATCCGGGAGGTTACATCTGTCTCGGCCATACCGAGTCGATGACCCGGATCTCGAAGCGATTCGATCTGCGCCGCTTCGAGGAAGCGATCGTCTATCAGCGGCCGGGGAGGGACAGGGATGGATGATCTTCTCCAGCATTTCATCGTCGAGGCGCGCGAGCTGACCCAGCAGGCCACGGACGATCTTCTGGCTCTCGAACGCGAGCCCCATATGGCCATGCATCTGGAGAGCGCGTTCCGGGCCGTTCACACTCTCAAAGGATCCGTGGGACTGTTCGACTTTGCACCGATGGGCCTCGCGCTGCATACTGCCGAGGACGTTCTGGGCGCGCTTCGATCGACTGACGGAAACCCTGGCCGCGACGTGGTCGACAACCTGCTCGAGTGCATTGCTCAAGCGGAGCGCTGGGTCGACGCGATCGCGAAGACAGGGCAGCTCCCGTCCGATGCCGCGGAGAAGGGGTATCGCCTGGCGCGGGTTTTGCGCGCGGAGCTCGATGAAGGACCGGACCGGGCAGCCCCCACGATTCCGGAGTCTGATATCGCGTGGGTCGAGGATTTATTGGACCGAAGCGTCGATCCGGCAGCGGCGAGGGCGCAAAGCACACCTCTGGTGGCCATGCGGTATCTGCCGCGCGCCGACTGCTTTTTCGCAGGCGATGATCCGATGGCGCTTCTGCGCGCGATCCCCGACCTCGTGGCCGCTCGCATCTCGAACCGCGACCCATGGCCGCCTGCGGCACAGATGGACCCCTTCTCCTGCAACCTGGTGATCGAAGCCCTGTCGCGTGCAGGGCTCGAAGCCGTGAAAGCGATCTTCCGCTTCGTCCCGGATCAGGTGACGATTCACGAGATCGCCGGGGTTGCGGAGGGAAACGCTGTCGACGCGGGAACCGATGTCGATACTCCAGGTGTTGCGGCAGGCGCTCCCAAGGGGGCGGACGCGCGGACGCTGCGCGTCGATGCAGCGCGGATCGACCGTCTGGCGGATCTCGTGGGCGAGATGGTCGTCGCCAAGAATGCCCTTGCGCATCTCGCCGGCCGGGCTGGCGACGGATTGGACCGAAAAGAGCTGGCGCAAGGACTTCTGGCAAGCCAGGCTGCCATCGACCGCCTAGTGGCGGAGATGCACATGGCCGTCATGGATGTGCGCATGATGCCCATGCGGGACATCTTCCGCCGTTTCCCGCGCGCCGTGCGCGACATGGCAGGTCAGTTGGGCAAGTCCATCGAATTCTCCATGGAAGGGGAGGATGTGGAGGCGGACAAGGCCGTTGTGGAAGGTCTTTTCGAGCCTCTTCTCCACGTGTTGCGCAACGCGGTCGGCCATGGAGCCGAATCCGAAGAGCGACGCCGCGAACTCGGAAAACCCGCGAGCACCAGGATCGTGCTTCGGGCTCGCCGCGACGGCGACCGGGCCGTGGTCGAGGTAGAGGATGACGGGTGCGGCATCGATCCCGTGGCAATACGCCAAGCGGCTCGCGAGCGCGGAATCGCTTCAGCGGAGGAGATCGACCGCATGGGCGATGCGCAGGCCATCGAGCTGATATTCGCCGCCGGCTTTTCCACCGCTGCCGAGGTGACGGATCTCTCAGGACGCGGCGTCGGCATGGATGCGGTGCGCTCCGCCCTGGGAAGGCTCGGCGGCCAAGCGGGTGTCCGAAGCCGGCTGGGGCAGGGCACGACGATCCGCCTGTCCCTGCCACTATCCATTGTCATGACACGGATCATGGCGGTCCGGGTCGGCTCTGATCTCTACGGCATTCCCATCGACAGCGTCGTCGAGACGGCCTTCGTGCCGACATCCCGCATTCTGCCCGTCGGGGGAGCGGAGGCCTTCGTCCGGCGCGACCGGACGCTTCCGCTGGTCAGGCTTGCCGATCTGCTGGAACTTCCCCGCACGACGGAGCCCCCTTCAGGCATGAGAGTGGTGGTGATGGCGGTCGGTGATGAGCTTGTCGGAATCGCCGTAGATGGATTCGCCGAGCGGATGGATGTTCTGATGCGGCCTCTGACGGGCCTGCTCGCCGGTATGCCCGGCGTTATGGGCACGACCCTCCTCGGCGATGGGAGTGTCCTGATGATCCTCGATGTCCCGGAGCTGATCGGATGAGCGCACGCCTGGATGAGAATGTCATCGTTCTGGAGGGGCTGTGCCGCGTCGAGGATGCGGAGCCTTTGCTAGGCTGGCTGCAGGCGGATCGGAGCCGTATCGTGGACATGACGGAGGTCGAGCACCTTCATGCCGCCGTTCTTCAGGTCCTGATGGCACTGAGGCCTACGCTGAGAGGAAGCGGCAAAAATTCATTCATGCAGGATTGGGTTACCCCAGCTTTGATGACGGCAGGCGCCGAAGACATGGCACCGTCGCGTGGCTGAACGGTTGTTATTCTCCCGGCATCCTCTAAAAGAGCTGATAGCTCTTTCCCTTAAGCCGAGCCGATCGTTCCGGGCAGCTCATCCCTGGCGGAGTACCTGAGTGGCAATAACCGTTCTGATTGTCGACGACAGCAAGCTGGCCCGAATTGTGGCGGCCAAAACCCTGACTACGCTGCAGCCTGAGTGGGAGCGCGTCGAGGCTGGCAATGCCGAGGACGCCTTGAGAATTCTGGGCGAGCGGACAATCGACGTCGCGATGATCGATTTCAACATGCCGGAGAAGGACGGGCTTGAGCTTGCGGCGGAGATCCGCTCCAGTCATCCCGTCATGCCCATCGCGGTGATCACGGCCAATATCCAGGACGAGGTGATCGCCCGGGCCCGCGAGGTGAATGCTACCTTTGTCAGCAAGCCTCTGACCGAGGAAGGCTTGAGAGGGTTCATCTCCGGAGCAGCCCTGCGCCTGCGGTCAGGCGGCATGTGACGTTATGGCCCATGATATTGCTCTCACGGATCTCGAGCGCGACGCTCTCACCGAACTCGTCAATATCGGAGTCAGCCGGGCCGCCTCAAGCCTGCGTAAGATGATTGGAGAGGAAGTGCTCCTCTCCGTGCCCTCTGTCGAGATCATGGCTCCGCAGGATGCCGTCCGGTTGATCGCGCAACGGGAGGCGGATGAACTCGTCGCCATTCAGCAGCAGTTCGAGGGCGCGTTTTCCGGTCGCGCCCTGCTGATCTTTCCGCAGGCGACCAGCCTGGATCTTGTTCGCGCTATCATCGGCGGGGACGTGCCTCCCGACCAGATCGCCGAGATGGAGCAGGAAGCCCTGGCTGAAACCGGGAACGTGATCCTGAACGGCTGCCTCGCCACCATGGCGAACATGCTGAAGCGCTCCCTCAGCATCTCCCTGCCGGAGGTTCTCCGGGGCGATGGAGCCCAATTGTTCACGATGACGCAGGAGCGATTGAACAGCGGACTGGTGCTCTTTCTCTACATCAATTTCTCTGTGCGCAGCAAAGATATCCGAGGTTACATCGCGGTGCTTATGGATCTGCCCTCACTTACAGCCTTGAAGGAGCTTATCGCGAGCTTCATCGATCGGGTGCTGGGAGATGAGGCTTGAGCCTATAGTGCCTGATCAGAAGAGCAGCTCAATCAAAACACGCTTGGCATGAACGCCCGAACTCTTCCATACGACACGGTCGAACAGACTGTCCAAGCGGCGGTAGATGAACTGCGCCAGGTGGCGGGCCCGATCTTCCTAGCGCTGCAGCGATCAGGCCTATCAGTGGTTGCCACGAATCCGCGGCTGCACGACAACCCCATCGTGTTCGTGAATGAAGCCTTCTGCCGGACGACAGGCTATTCCGCCGAGGAAGTTGTCGGCCGCAACTGCCGCTTCCTCCAGCCGCCCGAAGCGAGCGCGGATTCTCGTCGGCAAATCCGCGAGGCCCTCAGTGACGGGCGTGCTGTATCGATCGAGATCCTGAACCGGCGCAAGGATGAAACCCGGTTTTGGAATCATCTCTTCATCACCCCCGTCGGCGGCGAGAACGGTCGACCGCTCTTTTTCCTGTCGACCCAGGTCGACGTCACGCAGGCCCATCAGGCGGAGGAGATGCAGGTCGCTCTGCAGGCAAGCCAGAGAGAGCTCGACCAAACGAACGAGCGGCTGCGCCAGACGCTGACCGTTGCCGGTACGGGTGGCTCCTGGGACTGGGACATCGCCAATCGCCGGTTCATGGCCGATGGGCGTTTTGCAGCGCTCAATGGACTTGATCCAGCAGAGGCCGCGAGGGGCCTGCCGGCTGAGGCCTTCTTCACGGCCATTCACCCGGACGATCGTCTGCGCATTCGTCTCGCCGTTGCAGGCATTCTCAACGGAGCCGAAGTCTTCTCCAAGGAATACCGTCTTCTGGCTTCAGATGGCTCTGTCCGATGGGTCCATGCGCGGGGGCGCTGCCATTTCGGCGACGATGACCGGCCGTTGCGGTTCACCGGGGTTATCGTCGAGATCACCGAGCAGAAGCATGTGGAGGAGCGCCTGCGCATCGCGCAGAGCGCCGGTGGAATCGGAACTTTCGAATACGTGGACGGCTTCGCGACGGTGAGCGTGTCGGACGAGTTCTGCCGTCTGCTCGGGTTTCATCCCACCAGCGATCTGCCGGTCCGAACGATCAATGCCCTTGTCGTTCCAGGCGATCCCGCGGTGGTCGAGCAAGGGGTCGAGGATGAGGGCGCTGCTTACGTAGAGTGCCGGATTCAGCGGCCCGACACAGAGGAGATTCGCTGGCTGGCGCGCAGAGGCGAGTATGTCCGCGATACGGAAACGGCAGGCCTGCGCTTCATCGGTGTCATCTACGACATCACGGCCGCCAAGCAATCGGAAGAGCGGCTGCGGGAGCTCAACGAGCGGCTGGAGAGCCGTGTCGAGGAGCGAACCCGCGAGCGGGACAGGCTCTGGAGCCTGTCGAGCGATCTCTTCAGCGTCTGCGATGCCGATGGTTTTCTCAAAGCCGTCAATCCCGCCTGGACGGATCTGCTCGGCTATGGGGAGAATGAGGTCGTCGGCACCCAGTTCGAGAGCTGGATGCACCCGGAGGATCGGGCTCCAAGCCATCATCTGCTCCAGGTTTTGCAACGCGGTGAACCGCTCAAGGATTTCGATGTCCGCATTCGGGCGAAGGATGGGGCCTATCACTGGATCAGCTGGACCTTCGCGCCGGCCGGGGATGTCTTTTACAGCGTCGGCCGCGATGTCACCCAGCGCAAGCAGCTGGAGGAGCAACTCCGTCAGAGTCAGAAAATGGAGGCTGTCGGGCAGCTCACCGGCGGCATCGCGCATGACTTCAACAATCTCCTGACCGGCATCGTCGGCTCCCTCGATCTTCTGAAGACACGCATCGGGCAGGGCAGGCTCGAGAGCCTCGATCGCTATATTCAGGCGGCCACGACATCGGCCAATCGGGCCGCCGCCTTGACGCATCGCCTTCTCGCCTTCGCGCGGCGTCAGCCGCTCGATCCCAAATCCGTGGACGTCAACCGGCTGATCAAGTCCATGGAGGATCTCCTGCAACGGACGACATCCGAGGCGATTGAGCTCAAGATCGCGGCGTCGGACGATCTGCCGTTGACCCTGTGCGATCCCAACCAGCTGGAAAGCGCCATCCTCAATCTTGTGATCAATGCCCGGGATGCCATGCCTGAAGGCGGCAAGCTTACCATCGAAACCACCCTGACGCATCTCGACAGCGTCTATGCGGCGACCTCGGAGGAGATCACCCCGGGCCCTTATGTGACCCTCCGCGTCTCCGACACCGGAACCGGCATGCCGCCCGATGTGCTGGCCCAGGTCTTCGACCCCTTCTTCACCACCAAGCCGCTCGGGGAGGGCACAGGCCTGGGGCTGTCCATGGTCTACGGCTTCGCCAAACAATCGGAAGGCCATGTCCGGATCACCAGTGAGGTCGGTCGGGGCACGACCGTGAGGATCTACCTTCCATCTCACGAAGGTGAGGTTTCCGAGACCGTTGCAATCCCGAGCCTGAGCGATGCCCATCGGGCGGAGGCGGGTGAGGCCGTTCTCGTGGTGGAGGACGAGCCCGTCGTTCGGGCTCTGATTCTGGAGGTTTTGGCCGATCTCGGCTATCATGCCCTTGAGGCTGTGGACGGGCCGTCCGGGCTCAAGATCCTCGAAACGAAGCAACGCATCGACCTGCTGGTCACGGATGTCGGCCTGCCGGGCCTGAACGGACGCCAGCTGGCAGACCACGCGCGTCTCGTGAGGCCTGACCTCAAGGTGCTTTTCATCACCGGCTATGCAGAACAGGCCACCATGGCGTCCGGCTTCCTGGCGCCCGGGATGGAGATGATCACGAAGCCCTTTGCCATCGAGGATCTAACCGCGCGCATCCGCGAGATCATGGAGCGGGATTAAGCAGACATCGGACGCACGTGGCCGCGCGACGGGATAGCCAAGCGGGAGCGGCCGACGCTCGTCTCGATCTGACGGCTTGATTTAGTCCCACCATTGGGCACAGCCTGTTCCCTCCGGAGGACATTCTCCCAGTTCGTGGACTCGCGGACCGGCGTCGCCGGCGAGACCCGCGCCGGGTTTGGGTTTATCGTCGATTGTTGAATGGCCACGCTGACCGCAGGGCACCATTCTCGGCGGAACAGGGCTTCGTCATCGGAACTACGCTTCGCCGTTGCGGTTGTTCCCCATAATCGGCCAGCACATCATGCGGAAAAGTGGATCCGTCGTTCGCTGACGCGGCCCTGCGGGCCCGCGTAAACGATGCGCTGTTCCGGAGAGTGCACCATCGGGCCTGTCCATCCGGAGAAGGGTCGGGAGAGCGAAGATCCGTATCCGGCAGGCGTCTTCAGGAGGCCCATGACCGTTGCGTGAAACTCTTGGAGCGTCGCTTGCGCGACCTGAAGGTGCCAATCATCAGCCGCCACCCGCAAAGGCGCTCAAGCTAGTGATGTCTCTAGCCTGATACCCGGAGGTCGACATGGATGTCCTATTGAGAATCAACGGGCATGAGCATCGGCTGAATGTCGACGTTCGCATGACCTTGCTTGATGTGCTGCGTGAGACCCTCGGCCTGACAGGAGCGAAGAAAGGCTGCGATCAGGGTCAATGCGGCGCCTGCACGGTTCTCGTTGGTGGCACGCGCGTCCTCTCCTGTTTCGTGCTTGCCGCAGCCGTCAATGATGAGGTCACGACTATCGAGGGGCTCTCCGGAGAGGCGGAGCCGCTTCATCCGATGCAGCAAGCCTTCTGGGACTGCGACGCTTTTCAGTGCGGGTACTGCACGCCAGGCCAGATCATGAGCGCGATAGGCTGTGTCCAGGAAGGTCATGCGGGCAGCGCGGACGACATCCGCGAATACATGAGCGGCAATCTCTGCCGCTGCGCGGCCTATCCTAAAATCGTCGAAGCGATTCAGCAGGCGGCCTCGGAAATGAAGATGCGGTCCGAGCGCGCTCAGGGAGGAGTCTGATGCGCCCCTTTATTCTTGAAGCCGCCCGCGACGCCAATGATGCCCTTCGTCTTGCGGCCTGCGGGAGCGAGGTCGAAACCGATGCGCGCGTACCCGCTCAGTATCTTGCCGGAGGTACGAACCTGCTCGATCTGATGAAGCTTGACGTTATGCAGCCCGAGCGGCTCGTCAACATCAACGGACTCCGCCGGGACTTCGGATCGATTGAGGCAGACGACGGAGAGCTTCGCCTCGGTGCGCTCGTTCGCATGTCGGAAGCGGCCGATCACCCGACCATCCGCCGAGACTACCGTGTCGTGTCGGATGCGCTCTGGATGGCCGCAAGTCCGCAGCTGCGCAACATGGCGAGTCTGGCCGGCAATGTCCTGCAGCGAACGCGCTGCAATTACTTCCGTGACATCAGCTGGGGAGCCTGCAACAAGCGGAAACCCGGCTCC
Organism: Microvirga sp. HS2; assembly: GCF_055792805.1. Lineage (NCBI taxonomy): Bacteria > Pseudomonadati > Pseudomonadota > Alphaproteobacteria > Hyphomicrobiales > Methylobacteriaceae > Microvirga > Microvirga sp. HS2. Next base: position 29,503 of record NZ_JBVVAJ010000014.1, on the reverse strand, counting down.
GGATGCGCTGCCATCGATGGCGTGAACCGCCGGCTTGCCATCCTCGGCGTGAGCGAACATTGCATCGCCAATTATCCGGGTGACTTCGCGAACGCACTTGCCGCCCTCGGCGCCAAGGTGGATATCCTGGGCACGGACGGCACATCCCGCAGCATCGACTTTGAGGACTTGCATCGCCTTCCGGGAGACACGCCGCATATCGAGTCTAATCTTGTGCCTGGCGAGCTCGTCACCGGGTTCCGGATTCCTGCAGGACCATGGACCCGCCGTTCGCTCTATCTGAAGATCAGGGATCGGATCTCATACGACTTTGCACTGGCATCCGCTGCGGTAGCGCTCGATCTTGCGCCGGATGCGACGGTCAGGACCGCCCGGATCGGAATCGGAGGGCTCGTCGCGAAACCTTGGCGTTCGCGCGCGGCGGAAGCAGCTCTGGAGGGTCGGGTTCTCGATGAGACGAGCGCCGCTGAAGTTGCCGACGCTGCATTCGCGAACGCCGTCGTTCATGGCGAGACGGGTTTCAAGCCGGAACTTGGGCGCCGCACACTGATCCGTGCTCTGCTCGAAGCCGGCCGAATGGAGATCTGATATGGCTGATGACGCACAATTTACGTCGGCCGGAAGTCTATTCGGTAAGTCGCAGCCGCGGATTGACGGTCGAGCAAAGATAACCGGCCGTGCTGTTTATCCGTCGGATGAGGCTGTTCCCGCACCGGCTTATGCATTCTTGCTGACGAGCGCCATCGCCCGTGGGCGGATCAAGCGTTTCGATCTCGACGAAGCGCGCTCGATGGAGGGTGTTCTCGACATCCTCACCTATGAGAATGTCGGCAGTGAAGCAGAACCTCCTGAACAGATGTCCGGCGGCCAGGCTACCACGACCCTTCAAGGCGACCGGATCTGGCATGATGGTCAGATCATCGGGGTTGTTGTGGCGAACACCTACGAGATTGCCCGCGAAGCGGCGTTCCGGGTGCATGTTCATTACGACAGAGAGTCGCCGTCAGCAACGTTTGGAAGCCTGGGCGTAGAGGAGAAAGTCCGGAAAGCTGGTGAGCACAAGGATTATCGGGTTGGCGATGCCGAAGCGGCCTTTGCGTCCGCCGAGGTAAAGATCGATGCTTGGTACGGCACTCCAACCCAACACCACAACCCGATCGAGCTGTTCACGACGACCTGTGCCTGGGAGAATGGCAAGCTGACGATCTGGGAACCGAGCCAATTCGTCTATGGTCTGCGCGGCAGTGTCGCCAAGCAGCTGAGGATCGACCCGGAGGACGTCCGCGTCATCTCGAAGTTCGTCGGAGGTGCATTCGGATCCAAAGGCGGAGCGACTGCCCGGACGGCCTGGATTGCCGTGGCGGCTCGCCGCGTGAACCGTCCCGTAAAGCTCGTCGCCACGCGCGATCAGGGCTTTACGATTGCAACGTATCGAGCGGAGACTCGGCACCATCTGCAACTCGGTGCAACGCGGGACGGGAGGTTGACCGCGCTCCGGCATGAGGGTTGGGAGGTGACCAGCCGGCCAAGCGAGTATAACGTCTCCGGCACGGAAACCACAGCCCGACTCTATGCCTGCCCGAATATCCTGACCAAGGTGAACCTCGTCCACGCCGACCGCAATACGCCGGGATTCATGCGGGCGCCGCCGGATACGCCTTATATGTTCCCGCTCGAATGCGCGATGGACGAGCTCGCGGTTCAGCTCGGACTGGATCCAATCGAGCTGCGCCGGATCAACGACACGCAGGTCGATCCCGTTACGGGCCTGCCGTTCTCCAGCCGCAGCCTCATGGCGTGTTTCGATCAAGGTGCAGAGCGTTTCGGATGGGCGAGCCGCGATCCCCGACCCGGATCGATGCGCGAGGGCGATTGGCTCATCGGATGGGGCTGCGCCAGTGACGTCTATCCGAGCAATATTGCCGCAACTGCCGCCCAGGTTGCACTCCGTCCAAGCGGTCACGCGCGAGTCCAGATCGCGGGCCACGACATCGGTACCGGAGCCTACACGGTGGTTGCGATCGTGGCGGCGGATCGCCTTGGCCTCGAAATCGGCCAAGTCACTGTGGAGATGGGTGATATCAATCTTCCGCCTGCGGCGCTGGCGGCTGGCTCGAGTCATACCGCAACCGTGACACACGCGGTTGCCAAGGCTTGCAACGCATTGCGCGATAGGATCGCCCGTGCAGCAATCGCCAGCAATGAAGGAGTGTTTGCCGGTCGCGACCCGTCGTCTCTGACCTTCTCGGCTGGTCGGCTGATTGCTCCTGACGGAACAAGCGAACCTCTGGAGGAGGCTCTGAAGCGGCTTAGCCCGGGCGCCTTGGAGGCTTACGTAGAGAATATACCAAAGGGGCTCAAACCAGAGGCGATGGCGAATCTCTATCGGGGAAAACCCCCGATATCGCGCGGACATGGCCGCGATGACGTGACGGCCTATGCGTTTGGCGCTCAGTTCGTCGAGGTTCGGGTGCATTGCCGCACCTGTGAGATCCGCGCGCCTCGCATGGTTGGAGCCTTCGCTTCGGGCAGGATCGTCAATCCTTTGACGGCGCATAGCCAGTACATGGGAGGCATGATCTGGGGGCTTGGCGCGGCTCTCCTTGAAGCAACAGAAATCGATCCGCACCATGCGCGTTACGTCAACGACAACATTTCCGAGTACCACATTCCCGTGAATGCGGATGTCCGCCAAGTCGACGTGATCATGGTTCCGGAGGAGGACGCTGAGGTCAACCCGCTTGGAGTGAAGGGAATTGGCGAAGTTGGCATTGTCGGCGTGAACGCCGCCATTGCCAATGCTGTCTGGCATGCCACAGGACGACGTATCCGTGAATTGCCAATCCGAATCGAAGATCTCCTGTGAGCAGTTGCAGCACGATGTTCCGCATTCGCATCACGCCGCCAGCCTTCATGAGCCATGACAAGATCAAGCAACGCCGATGCTGGCACTTCGTCGGAGGGAACTCCCTTGGTCTTTCCTCCTAACCCTGAAGACGAGGCCACGAACAACGCTCACAATACTATGTTGATTAATCTGCAAAATCATATATGGCATACTTTGACCTGATGCAGGCTTCATCTGCTGGTTGGGGAGGACGCCATGTCTCACGACGCCCTTTTCCAATTGAGGATGGACTCAGTTCTACTGAATGCCGCCCAAAAGGAAGAAATCCTTGCCACACGCGCTGTTCTGACGCGCATTGCGGCAACCGATCCTGCAACGAAAAGCCGTAACATCGGTCTTTTCGCGCTGGCCGCTGCCGATCTGCTGTGTGCAGAGAAGAAGAGCAGGGGTAACAGCGCGAAAGCGCTGATCGAGAGCGCATTCGTCGGCGCACCCTGACCTTACCGAAGCCGCGTCCCTGCCAGCACTGTCGTGAGTGCATCGAGCACAGGGACGGCAGCATCATTATTCCTAGTTCCGTAGCAATCCGGCGCGGGTGGCTGAACCTGTCAATGCAGGCCGGTGCATGCCGCGTTGGATCGTGCGGCTGCCTGCGATCATGTTCGTCGAACGTTATATGGATCGCCGACGGGAGTCAGTATTTATGATCAGTACCCCTTATTACCTCATCGACAAGAATGCCTTGCTTCGCAACATGCGGACAATTTGGCATGTCCGCGAACGATCCGGCGCAAAAGTGCTGCTGGCTCTCAAATGCTTCGCCACATGGTCCGTGTTTGATCTCATGCGCGACTATATGGACGGCACGACTTCCTCGTCCCTTTTCGAGGTGAAGCTGGGCCGCGAGAAGTTCGGCGGCGAGACCCACGCCTACAGCGTCGCCTTTGCCGACACCGAAATTGACGAAGTCGTCGCCAGCGCGGATAAGATCATCTTCAACTCGATCAGCCAGTTCGAGCGATACGCGGAAAAGACGATCGCACTCGACCGCGGGCTGCGGCTCAATCCTCAAGTCAGCTCGTCGGACTTCGACCTTGCCGATCCGGCCCGTCCTCACAGCCGTCTTGGCGAATGGGACGTGTCGAAGGTCTCGGCAATCGTAGACCGCATCGACGGTTTCATGATTCATAACAACTGTGAGAACGGTAACTTTGCTCTATTCAATCAGCTTCTCGCCACCATCGAGGAGCGGTTCGGCTTCCTGCTCGAACAGGTCGAGTGGGTCAGTCTCGGCGGTGGCATCCACTTTACAGGCGAAGGCTATCCCCTCGACGAATTCTGCAGCCGGCTGAGACGATTCTCGGAGAGATTTGGCGTACAGGTCTATCTGGAACCAGGCGAGGCCGCGATCACGAACAGCACGACGCTCGAAGTGACGGTTCTCGATACGCTCTTCAACGGGAAGAATCTGGCGATCGTCGACAGTTCGATTGAGGCGCATATGCTTGATCTTTTGATCTATCGGCAGAGTGCGAAGATCACTCCGAATACCGGGCCATATAGATACATGATCTGCGGCAAGTCCTGTCTCGCGGGAGACATTTTCGGCGAATTCTCCTTCGATCATGAGCTGAAGCCCGGTGACCGGATCTCGATCCAGGATGCCGCCGGCTACACTATGGTGAAGAAGAACTGGTTCAACGGCGTGACGATGCCGTCGATCGTGGTCCGAGAGCTCGACGGCAGTCTGCGAGTCGTTCGAGAGTTCTCATTCGGCGATTACCTCTCCAGCCTTTCATAAGGCTTCCCCTCAACCGGTACAGCAAGGAGCATTCACACCAAAATGAGGAAGAACGTTCTGATCATCGGCGGCGGTGGCGTCGCTCAAGTGGTTGCCCACAAATGCGCTCAGCACAACGACGTGCTCGGAGACATCAATATCGCGTCGCGGAGCATCGACAAGTGTCATGCGATTATCGCCTCGGTCCGCGAGAAGAAGAGCATGAAGGTCGATGGCGTTCTGGAGGCTCATGCTCTTGATGCACTGGATGTCGAAGCAACGAAGCGGCTGATCGATACCACGCGTAGCCAGATCGTCATCAATGTCGGTTCGGCATTCATCAACATGTCCGTGCTCTCGGCATGTATCGGAACGGGCGCTGCCTATATCGATACGGCGATCCATGAGGACCCGCTGAAGATCTGTGAAACTCCGCCGTGGTACGGGAACTACGAGTGGCGGCGGCGCGAGGAATGTGCGGCGGCTGGAGTAACGGCCGTTCTCGGTGCGGGGTTCGACCCCGGCGTCGTCAATGCTTACGCGGCGCTGGCTCGGGACGAGTACTTTGATCGGATCGACTCCATCGACATCGTTGACATCAACGCGGGTGACCATGGGCGCTGGTTTGCCACAAACTTCGACCCAGAAATCAATTTCCGCGAGTTCACAGGCCAAGTCTGGTCTTGGCAGAACAAGGAGTGGACATCGAACAAGATGTTCGAGATCCGCAAGGATTGGGATCTACCGGTTGTCGGCACCCGGACGGCCTACATGACGGGGCATGACGAAATTCATTCCTTGTCTCGGAACCTGGACGTGCCGAACATCCGCTTCTGGATGGGGTTCGGAGAGCGATACATCAATGTTTTCACGGTTCTGAAGAACCTCGGCCTGCTGTCCGAGCAGCCGATCCGCACGGCGGAAGGTCAGGAAGTGGTGCCGCTGAAGGTGGTCAAGGCGGTCCTGCCCGATCCGTCATCTCTCGCGCCGGACTACACCGGGAAGACCTGCATCGGCGACATGATAAAAGGCGTGAAGGACGGAAAGGAGCGCGAGGTATTTATCTATAACGTCGCGGATCACAAGGAGGCTTATCTCGAGGTGGGCAGCCAGGCAATCTCCTATACGGCCGGGGTCCCGGCTGCGGCCGCCGCCATCCTGATCGCCAAGGGCCCATGGGACGTTAGGACGATGGCGAACGTGGAGGAGTTGCCGCCACGTCCTTTCTTGGGGCTGCTGGGTGACATGGGGCTGCCGACGCGGATCAAGATCGGCGACGAAGATCGTGAGTTGGCTTTCGAGGAGAAGAGCGAGAGGTCTGCACAGAGCGCATGTCCGGTTACAGCTGCCGCATAGGCAGCAGCCTCCGACACGCATCGCTCGAACGTGCGAGAGGGGAGTTCCGGTATCCGGCACTCCCCTCGAGCATTGGACAGGAAAGGTTGAACTTACCTTGCATATCCGATGCTCGCTTCCTTCCATGTGCGCATCGCCGGCTTTCGTTCGCTATGATCGTTGCGCTCGGACATTCGTGTCTCGCATTCTCACTGCAACTGCGCTTGCCGTCTCCTACAGCTCGCGTGTCATGATCCAGGGCCCATTGTTTCGATCAATTCGGACTGGAACGTGGCGTGCGTTTCGACCTCCGGGCGGCTGACGACGTGTTCAGCGTCACGGCGGCGCGGATGAGTGCTTTCAACGCCTCTTCATCAATCCTATCGCCCTCATGAAAGTCGATGGCGCGCCGGGTGTTTCCGTCGAGGCTGGAGTTGAAGAGGCCTGAAGGGTCCTCCAATGAGGCGCCTTTGGCAAAGGTCATTTTCACGACGGTCTTATACGTTTCGCCGGTACAGATCATTCCAGCATGAGACCATACCGGAACTCCGCGCCACTTCCACTCCTCGACCACTTCAGGGTCGGCCTGCCTGACCAGTGCACGGATCCGGGTGAGCATCTCGCCTCGCCAGTCGTCCAGTTCCAGGATCCTCTCGTCGATCAGCTGAGGCGGTGACTTTGGTTCATCAGACCCGCTCTTCTCCATGATGTCTTCCCCTTTGGTGGCCCCTCTGTCATGGTTGATAGGGGCTCATATTCAACGAGCCGTAGAACGAGGCTAGCAGATGAATCACAGCCTGCAACCCGTGTATCGTAGCCGACCCAAACCTTATCATTCGCCCGTTACCTGAGACCCAGCAGCGATGCCTCGCCACAATGCATAGAGATCGTCTCCCTTAGGTCGGATAGGCATATAGGCGATCTTGAGCGATTGTTGCGCCAGCGGTCTCTTGAGTTCCGTATAGATGGCCTCAGTGGACAAGCCGTATGATTCACCGTCCTCGTTGGAATAGGCAAAGGTCACTTCGCGGATTCCTGTCAAATGCATGGCGGCAAGGCACATGGGGCATGGTTGCCCGCTGGCATAGACCACGCAGCCGTCGAGGCGCGGACTACCGAGTATCCGGCTTGCCGCGCGGATGGCTTGGAGCTCCGCATGAGCGGTCGGATCGTGCGTGGCGAGAATCTCGTTGACGCCAGTCGCAATGGTGGCGCCATCCTTGACGAGGACGGCACCAAAGGGACGGCCGCCATTGCGGACGTTCTCGCGCGCAAGATCAATGGCCTCACAAAGAAAGTGTTCCGCGGTCGCCATGTCGCTTCTCCCGTTCTTGCATCACTGGAAGGGCGGAGGCCGCCCTTTTTTGCTTTCGGCATTCTGTCATTCTATCCCCCATGAGCATCCAGCCCAAGCCGGGATCGTCATGAACCCAACCGAGTGTTGGAGACTGTGAAGCCGTTTAGAACTCGATCTCTTCCGCGGAAATGCGAGTGGATCGGCGCAACCCGGCCGCGCGCCTGCGGAAACCTTGCATTTGCAGGCAGCGGGGCTATGTTATCAGGGTCATGATCAAGCTCGTGAAACATCTTCGCTTCCTAGCGCACGCGGGCTGCCTCAAAGCAGGCGGGTAGGCCCCGAAGGCCGGCTGGACCCTTGGGTCGCCGGCGCTCGGGGGACATGAATGCCAACTCGGACCATCCGTCAGCCGTGCTTGTCCCGCCGAAGGCTTGGGATGCGCGGTAGCGCATGTCTGTGACGGCGTCGTACAAACCCGCGCGTCTCGGCATGTGCATCGGTGAACCCATGACCCATCTCGCACGCTTGGCGCGATGACGATCCGCGCTTCAAGTGGTCTTGCCTGGGTGTGAGCCCTTGTGGAGGACATCATGATCAAGCAAGAGAATCTTCCGCCCGTGACGATCTCCGCTGGCGATTACGACCGGCTCGCGTTCCTTGCATCGTTCGGCTTGAACAACTCGCAGGACCGCCCCGCGGCGACATTGCTCGCGAACGAGCTGATCCGGGCGACTGTCCTGTCATCGCGGGCCGTTCCGCGCTCCGTTGCCACGATGCACTCGGTCGTGGAGTTCCGTGACGATGTCACGTGGGAGGTCCGATGCGCAGCGCTGGTTTATCCGGACGAGGTCCATGGCGAGGCAGACCGGGTTTCCGTTCTGTCTGCCGAGGGCGCCGCGCTGATCGGCCTTAGTGACGGGCAGTCGATCATGTGGCGGGCGTCGAGCGGGTGGCGCAGCCTGACGCTGGTGCGTGTCCTCCTCCAGCCCCACGGGGGGATCACTCAATCAGAGATGGAGGTCCCATGACGTCCCTCCGGACAACCATGTTCTTTAAGAAAGCTAACAAAGCGGTTCATTCATCAGCCGGGCCGAGAAGGGAGTACCACATATGCTGAGCCAGGTGCTGTTCTCTATTGTGATGATTCTGGGATGCGTCCTCGCGTACCAGGCGGTTATTCGCTCGAACGCGTCACGGCATCCTGACGATCGCGTTCGGCGGTGACGGATGCCATTGACTGGAACCGCGAGAGCGAAGGACCTCGCGGTCTACAGCCTCTGCCGATGGCGCCGGGACGCATCATCCATTAACATCGATCCGGACGCTTCACGGGGCGGCCAGCCCGGCGATAACTCGTGACAACACCTCTATCGCCCAGGCGCATGCTGGACCGCAGAAGGGCAGGTGGACATGCTCTTGTCTCTTCTCGCCACGCAGCCGGTATGGCTGTCCAGCATCCTGCTGGTCGGCGTGATGTCACTGATCGCAATGGCAGGGCCGGTTGTCGTTCGCCGACGCGTCAGCGTAGATCGGCTACGCCGTAACAACGAGGTTGCCGGTTTCCTGTTCGCCACCATCGGCGTGCTTTATGCGGTGCTTTTAGGCTTTGCCGTCATCATCGCGTGGGGAAAGTTCAGCGATGCTGAGAATGTTGTGGCCCAGGAGGCTGCCGCCGTTGCCACACTCTATCGTCTGGCGGAGGGGATCAGTGGCGATTCTGGCGCAGCACTCAGCACCGCTCTGGACCAATATGTCAAAGCGGTCATTGCCGAAGACTGGCCCGCCATGGAGCACGGCGACGGGAGCCACGCCGTCACACAGACACTGAATAGTTCCTACAGGGCGCTGCTGACCTTCGCGCCAGACGATAGTCGCGGGGCAGTCCTGCTGGAGGAGGCGCTCCACCAGCTTGACACCGTAACCCAGACGCGACGCACGAGGCTCGTTCTGGCCCCGGGCATCATTCCCCGCGTGCTTTGGCTCGTGCTGTCCGGCGGTGCGGTCGTGACGATCGGTTTCACACTGTTCTTCGGTACCGAGAGCCTGCGCGCCCAGGTCATCATGACGGGAATCCTATCCTTTCTGATCTTCTCGGGGCTGCTGATCATCACGGCAATCGATCATCCCTTTGCCGGAACGGTGAGGGTTCGGCCGGACGCTCTCGCAGTCCTCCTGGATGACTTCCGCGAGGTGGTTCCACCGCAACCGCCGGCGCAGTAACGTTCGCGTCAGCACCGCGCACCGTCAGGTCCCTTCGCACTGGCACTCGTCCGAGGGCGTGATCGAGCGCATGCTGTCGGGGATCGGTGAACCTGTTAGCCATCCTTAAGGCGTAAGAAGGGACATCACGGCTCTGGCCGCCCGATGAGCTCGTTCAGCATCTCCTGGCGTCGTGCGCGTCCGACGATCCAACGATGAAATTCCCGGGCCCCGTTCTTGTTGAACACCGGACCGTTCCAGGCGAGGAAATAGGGAGACGACAACCGGAGCTTCTGGGGGAAGGGCGCGGCGAGACGGCCGGCGCGCAGATCCTCGGCCACCATCGCGCATTGGCCCAGCGTGAAGCCGCGCCCCTCGACGGCCGCTTCAATGGCAACGCTCGAGAGCGAAAAGACGAACGAATGACGCAATCCGTTGCACTCGACGCCGAAGTGCTTCAACCAGTCCTGCCATGTCGGCGGGGACGGGAATTGAGGCTGCCAATCAATGCTCAGAAGCGGATAGGCCAGAAGATCCGCCGGACTCCTCAGCGGAGGACCGGACTCCAGCAATTTCGGACTGCAGACGGGAATGACGCTATCGGTGAACAGCATGACCGAACTGTCGTAGTTCCTCACGCGATCGCCGTAGGTGATGCGGAAGTCCGTGCAATCCTCTTCCAGCCGTGGCTCGAGGTGCGTTCCCTCCAGATGAATGCTCAGATCCGGGTGGCTGTGCTGCCATTCGAAAATGAGAGTGGCCAGCCACTTGCTGGCGAGAGAAGGCAGGGCGCTGATGACCAGCCCGCTCGACCAGCGGGCACGTTCGATTTCCGCCTGGGCCCGGCGGAACTCGTCAAATCCCTTCGTGATCGTTCTGTAGTACCGTTTCCCGACATCAGTCAGCGTCAAACTTGTCGTGCTCCGGACGACGAGTTGTAGCCCTAACTTATCCTCCAAGAGACGGATCTGCTGGCTGACGGCGCCGGGAGATACGTTCAACTCGCGCGAGGCCTTGGTCATGTTCCCACAACGACCGACAGCCTCGAAAGCCTGGAGCGCACGAAGGGGGGGCAATTCGGCCATTCGCATCACCGGATCGGAGTGCCGCACGGCACCATCGTGACCACTCTAGTCTTTAGATTTTCTAAAAACAATCACAGCGGGCGCCTGATTGTTCATGCGGTTTCCCACGTTCATTCTCGGCGCAGCAAGGGTTCAGTTTGAAGGGAAGGCGTCGTGATGTTTCTTAGGAATTCTTGGTACGTGGCCGCATGGGACCATGAAATCACCCGCTCTTTGCAGCCGATCGAGATGCTCGGCGAGAAGATCGTCCTCTACCGCAAGGAGGACGGGGAGCCGGTGGCGCTCGAGGACGCCTGTCCCCACCGGAAGCTCCCGCTCTCGATGGGGCGGCTGAAGGGTGACCAGGTCGAGTGCGGCTATCACGGGCTTACCTTCGACTGCACCGGCACCTGTACGCGCGTGCCGGGCGCGGAGCGGGTCCCTCACGTGGCGCGGGTCCGCAGCTACCCGATCGTCGAGCGCTATGGATTGCTCTGGGTCTGGATGGGCCAGCCGGAACTCGCCGATCCGGCGACGATCTTCCAGGTCGAGCATTGGGGGGATCCCGACTGGGGAGTCAATCGTGGCGAGTCCATGGTGATCGACTGCAACTATCTCTACATGACCGACAATCTCCTGGATCCGTCCCACGTCGCCTGGGTGCATCAGTCATCGTTCGGTAGCTCCGCCTGCGAAGAGACGCCGCTTCAGACCGAGGTAACGAACGACGGCGTCATCGTCTCGCGCTGGATGATGGACGTGGACGTTGCTCCCTTCTATGCCAAATTCGTGAAGTTCAAGGGGAACTGCGACCGCAAGCAGCATTACGAGGTCCGATATCCGAGCCACGCCATCATCAAGGCGATCTTCACGCCCGCGGGCACCGGCGGCCCCGACGGGACGCTGCACGAGGACGTGTTTCTGATGGACTCGTACAACTTCATGACGCCTGTCGATGAGAACCGGACGCGGTACTTCTGGTTCCAGATGCGCAACTTCGACGCCAACAACGAGGAAACGTCGCGTGAGTTCGCCAAGTCCGTGCGTGGCGCCTTCGAGGAGGACCGGGTCGTCCTGACGGCCGTCCACGAGGGCATGGCGAACAAGCGTACGCCAAACCTCGATCTCCAGATCGATGCGGGGCCGCTGCGCTTCCGCAAGCGCCTGAGCCAGCTCATCAGCGCCGAGGCGGAGCAGCCCATGGCCGCTGAGTAGATTCACCGGCGCTCCGGCCACGGCGGGCGCATCCGCGCCTTCCGTGGTCACTCGGCTCCTGATCGTTCCCCTGTACCTGACTGATCCGATGATTCCTGACCCGGCAGAGAAGTCCTTCTCCAACTACAAGATCGTCGCAAAGCGCCGCGAGAGCGAAACGATCATGTCTCTTGAACTCGCGCCCGCATGCGGGTCGACCATCAACCCTTTCATTCCGGGACAGTTCATCGTCGTGCGCTTGCCGGACCCGAGTGGTTCCCGGGCGATGCTTCGTCACTACAGCATCTCCAGTAGTTGCAGGCTCACGCAAAGCATCCGCATCAGCGTGAAGCGCGAGATGCCGCCGCCGCACCTGGCCGACGTACCGGAGGGCGCGGGATCCAGCTATCTCCACAAGGCGGAAGTCGGCACAATCCTTTCGATCCATGGACCGCGGGGAGAATTCTGCCTCGACCGCACGAGCCTCCGGCCAGTCCTTCTGCTGAGCGGCGGTGTCGGCCTTACGCCGCTGGTCAGCATGCTGCATGATCTTGCTCATGGCACTGAGCGACCGGTCTTCTTCGTTCATGCCTGCGAGAACGGTCGGGTTCATGCTTTGCGAGACGAGGTCCTTGCCCTGGCCTCAAGTCGCCCCGGCATTATGACCCACTTCTGCTACCGTGTCCCGACCGAAACGGATGAAGAAGCCGGAGCCCACGACAGCGCTGGCCTGATCACGAAGGAGAAGCTCCAGGCTCTCCTTCCGCTTGACGACTACGATGTCTACATGTGCGGCCCGACGGGCTTCATGCAGGCGAACTACTCGCTGCTGCGCGGACTCGGAATTCCAAAGCACCGCATCCATTACGAATTCTTCGGGCCGGCCACGTTGCTTGTCGCCGATGAGGAGCGTCCGGCTTCTGTCGAAAGGAGCAGCCGCGATGTGGTGCCCTCTCCTGAACCGAAGTCGGCTCAACGGAAGGACATCGCGGGAGTGACCGTGAGCTTCAACGGATCGGCTCCTCCCGTGCCGTGGCCGGATAACGCCCGATCGCTGCTGGAGCTTGCCGAATCCGTGGGACTCGAACCTCCTTTCAGTTGCCGCGCGGGCGTCTGCAGCACGTGCACAAGCCGACTCATCAGCGGAGAGGTCGAGTATTTCGAGGAGCCGCTGACGCCTCCCGGACCTGGAGAGCTGCTGCTGTGCTGCTCCAGGCCGAGAACATCCGTCGAGATTGCCTTTCCGCGACGGAGATAACCGACCGCGCAAGCGGGCCCGGCATCGCAATCTGGAGCACAGGCGTCTGGAGGAACGAACGCCCCTGCTGTCAACCGCAAATATCAACAAAAAGACAGTTCATACGAAAGAACTGCACAAACGACAAAGTCAAACCAAAGGGAGGAAAGAGAATGCACGACAACTTCAGCATCGACAGGCGTGGATTGCTCCTCGGAGCAGGCACTCTTGGCCTAGCAAGCACGCTTCCGTTCAACGTGAACGCCCAAGTCCCTCGTAAGGGTGGGACGCTGCGCATCGGTATGGCCGACTTCTCGACATCCGAGACGCTCGATCCGACACTAATGGACTCGCAGTTCCAGCAGAACCTGCATTGGCAGCTGCGGAACAATCTGATCGAGGTCGGTCCCGGTGGTGTCTTGATTCCGGAGCTTGCGGAGAGCTGGGAAGGCGCGAAGGATGCCAAGACGTGGACGTTCAAGCTCCGGAAAGGAGTGACGTTCCACAATGGTAAGCCCTTTACCGCGGACGATGTCATCTACTCGTTCAACCTGCACCTCAAGGAAGGATCTAAATCGCAGGCCCGTCCGCTTCTGGCGCAGGTCGCCTCAATGAAGGCTGATGGCTCCAATACTGTCGTCTTCGAGTTGAAGGATGCCAATGTCGGATTCCCGGCCATCACGAGCGCCGTAGGGCTTTACATCGTGCCGAACGGAGAGACGGATTTCGACAAGGGCATCGGCACCGGCGGATACATTCTCGAGAGCTTCCAGCCGGGCGTGAAATCCATCGTGCGGCGTAACCCGAACTACTGGAAATCCGACCGCGCGCATTTCGACGTCGTCGAGATGATCTGCATGAAGGATGCCACGGCCCGGGCCAACGCCCTTCTGACAGGTCAGATCGATGCCTATAACTCGGTCGACGCGAAAACGGTCTCCCTGCTCCAGCGGGGCAAAGCAATTCGCATCAACAGGGTCAAAAGCAAGGCGCATTTCGCCTTCCCGATGATGGTTGATCAGGGGGCGTTCACGAGTAACGACGTCCGCCTGGCGATGAAGCTCGCCATTGATCGTGAGGATATCGTCAAGCGCGTTCTCAACGGCTTCGGCTCGGTCGGAAACGACCACCCATTGTCTCCCGCCTATCAGATGTATAGCGCTGATATCCCGCAGCGCGCGTACGATCCGGACAAGGCGAAGTTCCACCTCAAGAAGGCCGGCGCGTCGGATCTCAAAGTGCAGCTGCACGTCTCCGATACTCCGTTCACAGGGGCGACGGATGTCGCCGTGCTTTATAAGGCCCATGCGGCCAAGGCAGGAATCACGATCGACGTGGTGAAGGAGCCGGAGGACGGATACTGGAGCTCCGTCTGGTCGAAGAAGCCGTTCTGCGCGTCCCGGTGGAGCGGGCGCGTCAACGAGGACGTCATCTTCAGCCTCGTTTATACGGCGGACGGTATCAAGGCAGGCTGGAACGAGACCAGGCTGAACGATGACCGCATCAATCGCCTCGTCGCAGAAGCCCGCCGTGAGTTCGATACGGAAAAGCGTCGTGCGCTTTACGCGGAACTCCAGAAGATCGTGCACGACGACGGCGGATCGAGCATCTTCGCTTTCTCCGATTTCATCGACGCCGTCAGCAGCAAGGTGACGCATGGCGAGTTGTCGGGGGAGTACATGCTCGACGGCAGCCGCGCCGCCGAACGCTGGTGGTTCGCCTGATCGGCACTGATGCTGTTTGCGCCGCCGCATTGGCTCGGCCTGCGGCGGCGCGATCGTCGGGACGTGGCAAGGGTGGATGACACCCGCTCCGAAGGTATGGCGCAGATGCATGTAGTACTCTCCATTTCAGCCAAGCGGCTGGCCCTCGGGCTGGTGACGCTGTTTGCTATTTCACTGATTGTATTCTTTGCCGTGGAGCTTCTGCCTGGCGACCTCGCGGAGGCCGTTCTCGGCCAGGGCGCGACGCCGGAGGCCGTAGCTGCGCTGCGTCAGGAACTCGGCTTGGACCGTCCTGCGGCGGTGCGCTATGTGGCGTGGGTGGTCGACCTGCTCCACGGTGATCTCGGCCGCTCTCTAGCGACTGGCCGGTCCGTGGCCGAGCTGGTGGCCGATCGGCTGGGGAACACGGTCGTGCTCGCTCTTGCCGCTGCGGTGATTGCGATGCCGATCGGCGTCGGGCTCGGCATTCTGTCGACGGTCTATCGCGGCCGTGCCTTCGATCGCGTCGCATCGACGGCATCGCTGGCCGGTATTTCCTTCCCGGAGTTCTTTACCGCCTACATGCTCGTGGCGGTCTTTTCGGTCAAGCTCGGCTGGCTGCCGGCCGTCGCATTGGTCG
This sequence comes from Microvirga sp. HS2, assembly GCF_055792805.1. NCBI lineage: Bacteria > Pseudomonadati > Pseudomonadota > Alphaproteobacteria > Hyphomicrobiales > Methylobacteriaceae > Microvirga > Microvirga sp. HS2. The sequence goes on along the minus strand of NZ_JBVVAJ010000014.1, from coordinate 14,206 downwards.
GGGCTGGGGAGAGCTGGCTGCAGAGGCTCGTGATCCTGACCTTGCCGGCGCTGACCCTGGCCCTGGCCGTGATCGCCTACGTGCTGCGCATGACCCGGGCCGCCATCATCGGCGTCATGGCTGCGCCGTATATCGAGATGGCTCATCTGAAAGGGGTTCCCCCAGTCTCCATCGTCATCCGGCATGCACTTCCGAATGCACTTTCGCCAATCATCAATGTCGTCATCCTCAACCTGGCCTACCTCGTCGTCGGGGTCGTCGTCGTCGAGGTGGTCTTCGTTTATCCGGGACTGGGGCAGCTTCTGGTCGACTCGGTCTCCAAGCGGGACATCCCTGTTGTCCAGGCCTGCTGCATCATCTTCGCGGCGACGTATGTCCTTCTGAATCTGCTCGCCGACGTTCTGTCGGTCCTGTCCAACCCCAGGCTGAAGCGGCCCCGACAGCAGGTGTGAGATGAACATTCTTGGTACGCTCAATCGTGCGCCGTTATCGGCCAAAATCGGCATCGGCATATTGGCCGTCAACCTGCTCTGCGTCCTGTTTGCGCCATGGATTGCTCCTTACACGGAGGGGCAGATCGTGGGCGATCCATGGGCGCCGGGTCTCATGGAAGCATCGGCGGGGGATCCCGCTCCGACCACATGGCTCGGTACCGACCATCTCGGGCGCGACGTGCTGACTCGGCTGATCTTCGGCGCCCGAAACTCGATCCTGATTGCCCTCCTGACGACGATGATCTCGTTCTCGATCGGGATTACCTCTGGCCTTCTCGCCGCAGCGATGCGCGGTATCGTCGATCAGGTCCTCAGCCGGGTCGTCGACGTGATGATGGGCTTTCCGACCCTGATTTTCGCCTTGATGGTCCTGGCTGTGCTCGGATCGTCAATTCCCGTCCTCATCGGAGTCATCGCTCTCCTTGACGCCACACGTGTCTTTCGCATCACGCGGGCCGTCGCCATGGATCTCGAGGCGCAGGATTTCGTCGAGGTCGCAAGGCTGCGGGGCGAAAGCATCGGCTGGATCATGCGCCGGGAACTTCTGCCAAACGCCATTGCTCCATTGGCCGCGGAATTTGGCCTGCGGTTCTGCTTCGTGTTCCTTTTCATTGCGACACTGAGCTTCGTCGGATTGGGAATTCAGCCGCCGACGGCAGATTGGGGATCGATGGTGCGGGAGAACGCGGCTGCGATCTCCTTCGGCATCCTCATGCCGCTGTTCCCCGCTTCCGCGATCGCGCTGCTGACGGTCGCCGTCAACTTGATCGTGGACTGGGCCGTGGCGTCGACGGGCGGAGCGCGTGATGAGCATTGAACAACGAGTCGTTCCCATGAAAGCAGCAATGAATCGCGAAGTCATTCTTCAGATGCGCGGGCTCGAAATGGAGGGCTTCAGCGGCGGTTCGTGGCACAAGATCGTGCATGGCCTCGACCTGACGCTGCACCGGGGCGAAGTCCTCGGGCTCATCGGCGAGTCGGGCGCGGGAAAGTCGACGGTCGGTCTCGCGGCCATGGGCTATGCCCGCGCGGGCTGCCGCGTCACGGGCGGTACGGTCCGCTTCGAGGGACAAGACCTCCTGCAGATGCCTGCGACGGAGCGTCGTGCGCTGCGAGGCTCGAAGATTGCATACGTTGCCCAAAGCGCGGCGGCGTCCTTCAATCCCGCACGGCAGCTCATGGATCAGGTCATCGAAGTTGCCGTGACCAGGGGAGGGCGCTCCCGGGAGGAGGCCATTCGGGACGCTCAGGATCTGCTCAGCCGCCTGGCCCTGCCGAATCCCGAAACGATCGGCTTCCGGTATCCCCACGAAGTTTCGGGCGGCCAGCTCCAGCGGGTCATGACCGCGATGGCGATGGTATGCCGTCCGGATATCATCGTTTTCGATGAGCCTACGACAGCCCTGGATGTGACGACGCAGGTCGAGGTCTTGGCTGCGATCCGCAGGATCGTTGAGGAGTTTCGGACGGCGGCGGTCTACATTACACACGATCTCGCGGTCGTCGCTCAGCTCGCCCACAGGATCATGGTGCTGCGGCAAGGCCGCCTGATCGAGGAGGCTCCTACGCGGGTTATGCTGACGCATCCGCAGCATGACTATACCCGGTCTCTGTGGGCCGTGAGGAAGCTGGCGAAGGATCCCGAGCCGAGCGGCGACGAGCTTCTGAAGGTGAAGGGACTGACGGCCCATTACAGCATGGTGCCAGCGCTCGAGGGTGTGACAGTGGAGGTCGAGCGCGGCCGAACGGTCGCAGTGGTCGGGGAGTCCGGCTCCGGAAAATCAACGCTTGCCCGCGTCATCACGGGCCTCCTCAGGCCCAGCTCGGGCGAGATCACGTTTCTTGGCGAGCGGCTTCCGCGTGCCGTCAAGGAGCGAAGCAAGGAGCAATTGCGCCGCCTGCAGATGATTCATCAGAGCCCGGACGCATCGCTCAATCCCCGTCACACGGTTCGCGAGATCATCGGCCGGCCTCTGGAGTTCTATTTCGGGCTGAGCGGACAAAGGCGCGATCAGCGCATCGTTCAACTGCTCGAGATGATCGAGCTGAATGCGAAGTACCTCGATCGCTTGCCTACTGCGCTTTCCGGCGGGCAGAAGCAGCGCGTCTGCATCGCTCGTGCGCTCGCAGCCAATCCGGAGCTGATCATCTGTGACGAGGTGACCTCCGCGCTTGATCAGCTCGTCCAGGAGGAAATCCTGAAGCTCCTCCTGAGATTGCAGAGGGAGCTGTCGATCTCCTATCTTTTCATCACTCACGACATCGCGACGGTCAAAGCCATCGCTGACCGGGTCGTCGTGATGCACAAGGGGAGGGTTGTCCAGCAAGGCACGAAGGCCGAAGTCCTCACGCCGCCCCACCCCGCCTATACGAAGCTCCTTTTGTCGTCGGTTCCGGATGTCGACCCGGATTGGCTCAACCGACTGCTGGCGGCTCGCCAGCCCGATATCTCCAGCGCCGCGTCGTAACAAGATTGTCGCACAACAGAAGATTTGGAGCTCCCGCATGAGACAGCCACAAGAGATCGATGAACTGCGCGGCATGCCCGGCTTGCGCTCTGTCCAGGAGCGCAACGAATTCGCCGAGCGGGATCCGGGCTGGGATGCCGGAAACCTCAAAGCATTCGCTGCGGTTCGTCCGGATTCGCCCAGTGCGGTCGCGGCGCTCCTGCGCTGGTGCTATGCGAAGGGTATCTCGGTCGTGCCTCAGGGTGGCCGAACAGGTCTTGTCGGCGGCGTCGTCACGGCTCCCGACGCGCTGATCTGCGACCTGGGCGCACTCGATCGTATCGAAGAGATCGACCCCGTATCGGGCATCGCCGTGGTCCAGGCGGGTGTGACCCTGGGCGCGTTGCAGGAAGCCGCACGGACGTTCGGGCTTGATCCGGCTATCGACCTTGCGGCGCGCGGCTCGGCAACGGTGGGCGGCCTCATCTCGACCAATGCCGGGGGAATCATGGCCTTCCGGGCCGGCGTCATGCGTCATCGCGTGCTCGGGCTCGAAGCCGTGCTGCCGGACGGAAGCATCTTCAGCGATCTGACACGGGTCATGAAGACGAGCGCCGGATACGATCTCAAGCACCTGTTCATCGGCGCGGAGGGAACGCTGGGAATCGTGACCCGCGCGGTGATCAAGCTGGAACCGCTGGTCACTGCACGTGCGACCGCCCTGGTCGGCGTCGACAATGCGGCTGCAGCCCGACAGGTCGTGAAACATTTCTTGTCACGTGGCGGCATGAACCTGCGCGCCGCGGAGATCATGTGGCGCCATTACGCCCAGATCACCAGCGCGGCCTTGGGCTTCGAGCCCGGGCAACTTCCCCTCGACGCCCATTGCCTTCTGGCGCTCGAACTCGGCGGGAATAACTTCGATGACGCCTCCGCCGCTTTGGAAAGTGGGCTGGCGGAAATTTACGAGGAAGCCGGAATCAAAGACGGCGTTGTCGCCAGTTCCATGCAGCAGGCCGACCGGATCTGGCGGGTGCGCGAGGATACCGAGATCCTCTATCGCCTCCACCCGCAAGCACCGTCATTCGACGTCTCCGTTCCAGCGGGCGCGATCGACAACTATGTCGAACGTCTCGGGCCGGCGCTCAAGACCATCGACCCTCGACTGGATCCGTATATTTTCGGGCACCTCGCCGATGGCAATATCCACATTGTTCTCAATGTCGAGGGTCCGTTGCTGACATCCGTCCAGCAGTGCGTCGAGGACACTCTGTATGCTCCTCTCGAGAAGATCGGTGGGTGCTTCTCGGCGGAGCATGGAATCGGGCTCAAAAAACGACCGGCCTTCGAACGCTATGCGGATCCGGTCAAGCAGAGGCTTTCGCGAGCCGTCAAAGGCCTCCTCGATCCGAAAGGCCTGCTCAACTCCGGGAAGGTGGTCGACCCGCTTTGAAGACTGCCGCACCGGCGCGTTATGGTCATACAGGATTCGATTGGTTCGGAAACTGGCCCGCTCCGGCAGGAGAGAACCGTCCAACCAGCCGGTGACGTTCACCAGGATAGGTAATGCGCGCTTCCGTCATGAAGATGCCTGCCTGCCACGTTCGCCGCTCCAGGAGCAGGCACGCTGTGCCGGAAGGAACCTGCAGATGCTTGTGGAGCTTGGCGTCGGCATTCAACGCCCGGATCACGTGTTCCGCGTCCGTCCAGGGCACGCGGTTCAACAACCATGTCCCCGGGGGCATCTGTTCGAACGGCTCCTTCCTGGCTTCCGGCACGGCTGCGAGATTAATGATGCGTTCCTCGTAGGCTTCCGGCTGTCCTTCCACGAGGTGCAGAGTCGTGACGCAGAGAACTTTCGACCCGGCCCGGGCGCCGGTCCGCGCGGCGGTCGCCGCATCGATCGCCTCGACGGCGCGGTGCAAGACCCGGTGTTCATAGGTTTTGCCGGCGCGCTTGGCTTCGAGGGCAAAATCCTGGATCTCGAGAACGGCCCGATCGGCCCTTGGGGCGGCCACGACGGAGCCGGCGCGGCGCTTCCTGATAATCAGCCCCTGATTGGCGAGGGCCGAGAGAACCTTGTTCACGGTCATGCGTGAGCAGCCGTACTGCTCCGCCAGTTCGGTTTCGAAGGGCACGCGGTCTCCCGGCGCCCATTCGCCCGACATGATCCGTTTCTCGATATCGTCCCGGATCCGCTCATAGATATGCATAAAAACTCGTCCTGTACGCCGGATTGACCCTGGAAATCCTTCTTTACTCGCGAATCCGGCGTCGGGATATAGTGTCCGGCCGCGCAGTCCATATCAGGCGCGAATGCCTTATGCTTGGGTGGTTTCCTATATCGGAGGCTCAGACAGGAGAAACCGTATCGACCCTCAGGGTCCGTAAGGCGCTCAGCAGCCAGTCGTTCTCTTCAGGATGACCAATCGTGACGCGCATGAAGCGCTCATACCCCTCTTCCCGCCACGGCTTGACGATGACGCCCTCCTTGAGCAGGTGATCGGCCGCGATGGTGCTGTCGCAATGACACTGGAAGAACAGGAAATTGGTCTGCGACGCCGCAGGTGCATAACCCATGTCGCGCAGGGCCGATGCAACACGCTCCCGCTCGGCACGGGTGCGCGCCACCGACGCTTTCATCCAGGCCTGGTCGCTCAAGGCCGCGAGGGCGGCCGTCTGGGCGGCAATGTTGACGTTGAAGGGTGTCTTGGCCTTACGGATTCCATCCGCGATCTGTCCGTCGGAGCACACGGCGTAACCGACTCTCAGGCCTGCCAGACCATAGGCTTTCGAGAAGGTTCTTAGAACGACGTGACGGAAATCCGTCGCGGCGAGGCGTGCAACGCCGTCTACGCGCGTTGCCTCGTCGGCATATTCGAAATACGCCTCATCGAAGACGAGCACAGTGTCGCGGCTCATGGACGCGAGAATGGTATCTAGGGCTTCCCGCGACAAGGCGGGGCCGACCGGATTCCAGGGAGAGCTGAGCATCAGGAGCTTGGGCCGCCGTGACAAGGCTTCGAGGATGCCTGGCAGGTCGAAGTCCAGATCTGAGGTCATGGAGATCTTGAGGACCGGAGCACCCATCGCGCGCGGCTCGATTTCATGAAGGCCGAAGCTCGGCGCCACGGTCACCACATGGTCGTCCGGCAGCAGAAGGGCGCGCGAGAGGGCCGCGATCATCTCCTCCGATCCATTCCCGACGACGATATGGTCGGGAGGAGTGGCAAGATGCTCGCCCAGGGCCTCACGGAGAATGGTGCATGCCGGGTCCGAGTAGCGCCACGGCTCCAGTACGGTCGGAGCAAGAGCGTCCAGAACCGCCGGGGAACAGCCATCCGGATTTTCGTTGCTGGCCAGCCTCGCGATCGAGTGATGGCCGCTGGCGCGGCGCGCCGCACCGATGCTCATGCCGGCATTGTATGGCGGCAGGACGGCAATATGAGGGTTGAGTCTGATCGATTCCGTCACGTTACACCCGCCATATATCGATGATGTGGAGTTTGAGAATTCCCTGCGGAATGATGCGCACGAGTGCCTCCTCCGCAGCTTCGGGAACAATGATCGTATCGCCATCCTTGGCGTCGATCGTGGCGCCGGTCGCACGTGCCGTCGCGCCAGCGCCGGTGACGAGTATGAGCGTGACGTCCCCGCGGCATGTCACGTCGGTACCCTCCGTGACGGTCTTCCTTGTCATGGCATGCCCGAAGCGGCCCCGCCGGGTCATGACGTTCAAATCCATGATGGGTTCGTTCAGCAGAGCCGCGTCGATGGCGACATCGCCCGGGAACGAAACGGGCGCAGTATCAGGGCTGACTAGGGACTCGCCCCGTCCTGCAATGGACAGCCGGATCCCGGCGCCATCGAGCACGGCGAGCGTGCGGTCGATCTCTGGGAACAGGGAGAAGGGGCCGGACGAGGCCACCTTCGCCATGCTGACCCGCCACTCGAAGGTGTCGAGGGTCGAGCCCTCGGGAGAGGCGGTGATCTCGATGGTCTCGCCGCCGCCGTTCTTCCACGGCATGCGGCGATAGCTTGTCGAAGGAACGAGGCGCATCGCCGATGTCCTAGCGGAGGCTCGGGAGGTTGAGCCCATGTTCGCGGGCGCAGTCGATCGCGATGTCGTATCCCGCGTCGGCATGGCGCATGACGCCGGTGGCAGGATCATTCCAGAGCACGCGCTCTATGCGCTTGGCGGCTTCGGGCGTGCCGTCGCAGACGATCACCATGCCCGAATGCTGAGAGAAGCCCATGCCCACGCCGCCGCCATGGTGCAGTGACACCCAGGTGGCGCCGGACGCGCAATTGAGCAGGGCGTTCAGAAGAGGCCAGTCTGAGACCGCGTCCGAACCGTCCTGCATGGCCTCCGTCTCGCGATTGGGGCTCGCGACCGAACCGGAATCGAGATGGTCGCGGCCGATCACGACAGGCGCCTTCAACTCTCCCTTGGCGACCATTTCGTTGAAAGCGAGGCCCAGACGATGGCGGTCGCCGAGGCCGACCCAGCAGATGCGGGCGGGCAAGCCCTGGAAGTGGATGCGCTCGCGGGCCATGTCGAGCCAGTTGTGGAGGTGCTTGTTGTCCGGGAGCAGCTCCTTCACCTTGGCGTCGGTGCGGTAGATGTCTTCCGGATCACCCGAAAGCGCGGCCCAGCGGAAGGGGCCGATGCCGCGGCAGAAGAGCGGGCGGATATAGGCCGGCACGAAGCCCGGAAATGCGAAGGCATCGTCGACGCCTTCTTCCTTTGCCATCTGGCGAATGTTGTTGCCGTAATCGAGGGTCGGCACCCCGGCTTTATGGAAATCCAGCATGGCGCGCACATGTTCCGCCATGGAGTGCCGGGCAGCGCGCTCGACGGCCTTGGGATCAGTCTCGCGCTTCGATTCCCACTGCGCGAGAGTCCAGCCCTTCGGGAGATAGCCGTTGATCGGATCGTGAGCCGAGGTCTGGTCCGTGACCGCGTCCGGGCGGATGCCGCGCCGGTAGATCTCCGGGAAGATCTCGGCAGCGTTGCCGAGAAGGCCGACCGAGACTGGTTTCTTCTCGTGGCACGATTGCTCGATGATTGCGAGGGCCTCGTCCAGCGTGTCGGCGCGCCGGTCCACATAGCCTGTCCGCAGGCGCATCTCGATGCGGCTCGGCTGGCACTCCACCGCGAGGCAGGAGGCTCCCGCCATGGTTGCCGCGAGCGGCTGTGCGCCGCCCATGCCGCCGAGGCCGGCGGTGAGGATCCAGCGTCCCGACAGATCACCGTCATAGTGCTGGCGGCCGACCTCGACGAAGGTTTCATAGGTGCCCTGCACGATGCCTTGGCTGCCGATATAGATCCAGGATCCCGCCGTCATCTGGCCGTACATCATGAGGCCCTTGCGGTCGAGTTCGTGGAACTTGTCCCAGGTAGCCCAGTGCGGCACCAGGTTAGAGTTGGCGATCAGCACGCGGGGTGCGTCCGGATGCGTGCGGAAGACGCCGACGGGCTTGCCGGATTGCACGAGCAGCGTCTCATCCGCCTCCAGGGTCTTGAGCGCCGCAATGATGTGGTCGAAGCTCTCCCAATCACGTGCCGCCCGGCCGATGCCGCCATAGACCACGAGCTCGCCCGGCTTCTCGGCCACATCGGGATCGAGATTGTTCATCAGCATGCGCAGAGGCGCTTCGGTCAGCCAGCTTTTAGCCGACAGATCGGTGCCGTGTGCGGCGCGGATCACGCGGGTGTTGTCAACGCGGGTCATGGCTTGGTCCTCGATGAGGCTTTGGTTGTGGCGAAGGAAAGACAGGTTTCGAGAATGTGGGTGAGCATGGCGCGCATGGGCGCCGCGTAGGCCTCGTCATAGGGCGTCGGCCAAGCGTCTTCGGTGACGGGGCCGAGCGGCTCGCGCATGTAGCCGCGGCAGGCGAGCTCCATCTGAATGGCGTGAATGCCGGTTTCGGGCTTGCCCAGGTTGCGCGTGATGTAGCCGCCTTTGAAGCGTCCGTTGAGCACGTGGCTGAAGCCGCTCTCCGCGCAGATCGTCTCGACGGCTTTGCTCAACGCAGGGTCGCAGGTGCCACCGCCATTGGTGCCGATGTTGAAATGGGGCAGAGTGCCGTCGAACAGGCGCGGAATGACCGAGCGGATCGAGTGGCAATCATAGACGACGATGTGGTCATGCTGCGCGCGAAGCCGCTCGACCTCTGCCCTCAATGCCGCATGATACGGATCGAAGAAGCGCGCTCGGCGTTCGGCGATCTCCTCCACCGTCGGCTCTGCCCCTGGTTCGTAAAGCGGTTCGCCGTCGAAAGTCGTGGTGGGGCAAAGCCCCGTCGTTGCTTGTCCTGGATAGAGCGAGATGCCGGAAGGATCGCGGTTCACGTCGATCACCGTGCGGGAGATCGACGTGCGGATCACGGTTGCGCCGAGCCCGGGGGCGAAATCGTAAAGCCGCTCGATCCACCAGTCGGCATCCTTGCGCGCGAGCCAGGGTGAGACCAGCCCCGGTTCGTATTCGGTCGGGATCTCCGTGCCCGTATGCGGCAGGCTCACAATCAGGGGAGAGTCTCCGCGAATGACGGAGAGCGGGGACGATTGATCCGAAGCAGTCATGATGGCCGCTCTGCCTTCTACAGGATTTCTTCAGCGACGGACGGCAGGGCGTCCTCGCCGGCGGCGGCCACGAGAGCGCCGGATGTGACGAGCAAGGTCGCCCGCTCCATGTCGGGAGCCATGTGCCGGTCCTCGTCCAGGCGCGGCACGTCCGTCCGCAGGAGCGTGCGGGCACGTTCGAGTCGTTCGCTCGACCGCATCGGCGCATGAAAATCGCAACCCTGCGCGGCGGCGAGCAGCTCGATGCCGATGACGTTGGCGGTGTTCGCCGCCATGCTCAGGAGACGCCGTGCGCCATGGGTCGCCATGGACACGTGGTCTTCCTGGTTGGCTGATGTGGGGATCGAATCGACGCTCGCCGGATAGGCGCGCTGCTTGTTCTCTGACACCAGCGCCGCGGCCGTCACCTGCGGGATCATGAAGCCGGAATTCAAGCCCGGCTTTGGGGTCAGGAAGGCGGGCAGGCCCGACAGGGCAGGGTCGACCAGCATGGCGATGCGCCGCTCGGCGAGAGAGCCGATCTCGCACAGGGCCATGGCGATCATGTCGGCCGCGAAGGCGACGGGCTCCGCATGGAAGTTGCCGCCGGAGATGACCTCTCCGGTTTCCGAGAAGACGAGCGGATTGTCGGAGACGCCGTTTGCTTCCGTGCCGAGCGTTTCGCCAGCCTGGCGCAGCAGGTCGAGCACGGCGCCCATGACCTGCGGCTGGCAGCGCAGGCAATAGGGATCCTGCACGCGGTCGTCGTTGGTGAGGTGCGAGGCACGGATGGCGCTGCCCTGCATCAGCATGCGCAAGGAGGCTGCCACCTCGATCTGTCCCCGGTGACGCCGCAGCGTCTGGATCCTGGCATCGAAGGGGCCATCCGATCCCTTGGCGGCGTCGGTGGCCAAGGCTCCGGTGACGAGGGCGGCCTGGAATATGCGCTCCGCCTCGAAGAGCCCGGCGAGGGCCAGGGCCGTCGAAACCTGCGTGCCGTTGAGGAGCGCGAGGCCCTCTTTGGGGCCGAGCACGAGAGGCGTGAGTCCCGCTCGCGCCAGGGCCGCTTCGGCCGGCACGCGGACGCCGTCCACGAGGATGTCGCCCACGCCCATCAGGGCCGCCGTCATGTGGGAGAGAGGGGCCAGATCGCCGGACGCGCCGACCGAGCCCTGGCCGGGGATGACCGGGACGAGGCCTGCCTTCAGGCAAGCGGACAGATGCTCGATGGTGGACCAGCGCACGCCGGAGGCTCCCTGCGCGAGGCTTGCGAGCTTCAGGGCCATGACCAGCCGGACGATCGCGGCGGGCAGGGGCTCGCCAACGCCCGCCGCATGGGACAGGACGATGTTGCGCTGGAGCGTCGCGAGATCGGACGATCCGATGCGCACGCTTGCGAGCTTCCCGAAGCCGGTGTTGATTCCGTAGACGGGATCGCCCTTGGCCACGATGGCCTCGATGGTCCCGGCTCCCGCCTCGACCTTGGAGCGGCATCCGTCATCGAGGGCGATAGCTGCGCCCCAATAGACGGAGCGCCAATCGGCCAGAGAAACGGAGCCGGGGGTAAGCGTTACGATGTCAGTCACTGTCCTCTCCAGATGCGGGCATGCAGTGGGTTGAAGCCAAGGCGGTAGACGAGCTCTGCAGGACGCTCGATGTTCCAGATGGCGAGATCGCAGGACTTGCCGGGTTCGAGCGTGCCGATATCGTCGAGTTTCCCGAGCGCCCGCGCGGCCTCGCGCGTCACGCCCGCGATGCACTCGTCGACGGTCAGGCGGAACAGGGTGGCGCCCATGTTCATGGCGAGCAGAAGCGAGGTCAGCGGCGAAGTGCCGGGATTGCAATCCGTCGCGAGCGCGATCCGAGTGCCATGACGGCGAAAGGCTTCGACCGGCGGGACTTTCGTTTCCCGCAGCGTGTAGAAGGCGCCGGGCAGCAGAACGGCGACCGTCCCAGCCTTCGCCATCGCACCGGCTCCCTCATCGTCCGTGTATTCGAGATGGTCGGCCGACAGCGCGCCGAACTCCGCCGCGAGCTTCGCGCCGTGCAGGTTGGAGAGCTGGTCCGCATGAAGTTTGATGCTCAGGCTGTGCGCCTTGGCGGCGTCGAACACGCGGGCGGTCTGTTCGGGCGAGAAGGCGATGCCTTCGCAAAAGGCGTCGATCGCATCGGCAAGGCCCTCCCGGGCGATGGCGGGCAGCATCTGCTGGCAGACCGTATCGATGTAGGCATCCTTGTCGCCGTTCGCCTCCGGCGGCAGGGCATGGGCTCCGAGAAATGTCGTGGTGACGGTCACGGCGCGTTCGCGGCCAAGGCATCTGGCTGCGCGCAGCATGCGCATTTCCGTTTCGATGTCGAGGCCATAACCTGATTTGATCTCGACGGTGGTGCAGCCCTCGGCGATCAGGTGGTCGAGGCGGGGCAGGGCACCCGCCGCGAGGTCGTCCTCGCTTGCAGCGCGAGTGGCCCTTACGGTGGAGACGATGCCGCCTCCTGCGCGGGCGATCTCTTCATAACTTGCGCCATTCAGGCGCATTTCGAACTCGGCCGCTCTGTCGCCGCCGAAAACGAGGTGAGTGTGGCAATCGACGAGGCCCGGCGTGATCCAACGGCCGCCGCAGTCGAAGGTCTCGACGGCATCCCAGCCTGTCGGCAGATCACCGGTGGCTCCTACAAATGCTATGCGACCGTTCCGGGCCGCGACAGCGCCATCATGAACAATTCCGAGACCGCCAGCAGACGGAGCCAGCGTCACCAGGCGCGCATTGAACCAGATTTTATCGAAACGCATGGGCTTCCCCATCTTGCCCGCCACTCTCACGGGGGGCAGGCATTAAGTCTATACATATTATGTATGTCATGTCTATACATATTCGGCCAAGTATGTCTATACATAATGCCGAAGGTTGGTAATCTCGAAGAGAGATGGATGACCCGGTGAGTGCCGAGGGCAAAAGCCTTTTGATGAGGCCAAGCCTGATCCATGTTTCCTGAGACAGGGGCATGCGCACTCTCCGGCTCGCATCCTTTCTCGTCGGTTTCATTCGAACGATCCTGCGGTGGCAAGACGATGGCATCATCAACACGCAAACTCACTTTCGATCACGCGCTGCTCCCGACAGGATGGGCCGTGGACGTCGGAGTTGACATCACGGACGGTGTCATCCGTGCCGTGCAGGCGAATGCGCGGTCCGAAGGGCGGGAGCGGATCGCCGGCATTGCGCTGCCGGGTTTGCCCAACCTGCACAGCCACACGTTTCAACGCGGCATGGGCGGCCTTGCCGAGACGCGGGGGCCAAGCGGCGACAGTTTCTGGACGTGGCGCCAGGTCATGTACCGGTTCCTCGGGAGCCTGACCCCAGACGACATCGAGACGATTGCAGCAGCGGCGATGGTGGAGATGCTCGAAGGCGGCTTCACGGCCGTGGCCGAGTTTCACTACGTGCACCACGATGTCGATGGAAAGCCCTATGACAACCCTGCCGAGCTCTCGGCGCGAATCGCGGCGGCCGCGCGTGACACGGGCATGGGCCTTACGCTGCTTCCGGTGCTGTATTCGCACGGCGGATTTGGGGGCGCAGTCCCCACCGACGGCCAGCGGCGTTTCATCAACGATGTCAAAAACTATGCTACGCTCTACGAGAAAGCGAAGGACGCGCTCGCTTACCTCGACGATGCCGCGATCGGCATCGCGTCTCACAGTCTGCGCGCTGTTTCACCGGACGCTCTGAAAGAGCTGTTGACGATGGCGCCCTCTGGACCCGCTCACATCCACATCGCGGAGCAGATTAAGGAAGTCGAGGATTGTCTTGCGTGGTCGGGACAGCGTCCCGTCGAATGGCTGCTCGACCATGCTCCCGTCGACGAGCGGTGGTGTCTCGTCCACGCTACCCATCTGACGCCGGAGGAAACCCGGCGATTGGCCCAAAGCGGTGCCGTCGCCGGCCTTTGCCCGATCACCGAGGCCAATCTCGGGGACGGAATCTTCGAAGGCGTGGACTTCCTCAGGGCCGGGGGAACGTTCGGCGTCGGCTCCGATTCCAATATCGAACTCAGTGCACCGGGCGAGTTGAAGCAGTTCGAGTACAGCCAGCGCCTCAAGCACCGGGCGCGAAACGTGCTGGCAGGGAGCGAGGGAGAATCGACGGGACGCGTTCTCTACCAAGGAGCGCTCACCGGAGGTGCGCGAGCGGTTGGCCGAAGCGTCGGTGCCATCGGCACCGGTCATCGCGCGGACTTCGTCGTGCTCAATCCTGAGCATCCTCATCTGGCGACAGTTTCCGGCGATCGCTGGCTCGATTGCTATGTTTTCACCGCCGGCCCTGCCGTCATCGATCGTGTCATCGTTTCGGGGCGCACGGTCGTGTCGGGAGGCCGCCACGAGAAACGAGACGTCGTCATGGACAGGTACGCCGCCGCCATGAGGCGAATTCTCGGATGACAAGCAGGCCGAATGCAAGGCCCCTGATCCGCCTGGGTGATGACGAACCGCGCGATGGAGCCATTGTCGGCGCCAGCTCACATTCAACACCTGAACTCAAAGCCTATCTGGAGGAAACGATATGATCACGACTCGCGCCGCAGTAGCGTGGGAGGCAGGCAAGCCTCTGACGATCGAGACGATCCGGCTCGCGGGGCCGCAAGCGGGCGAGGTCCTGGTCGAGGTGATGGCCACCGGCGTGTGCCACACCGACGCCTAC
>NZ_JBVVAJ010000013.1:0-130118 GCF_055792805.1 Microvirga sp. HS2 | reverse complement strand
GCGCAGATCCGGTCTGCTGCAGAAGGCTGGATCGGCGCTCGAAACCGAGGGCGCTACAAAGCAATGAGAGGGGGTCAAATCTTCAGTTCGCCCGAGGGGTCAATTCTTCGGTTCGCTTGACACTTGCATCTCTCCCAGACCTGCCCGCCTCCCTCTCATTTATTCCAGGAACTTGGACACACTGGTTAGTCAGCTCGCCTGGCAAGCGTCGGGGCTGGTGGAGATTCTTTCCGTTTAAGGCCTTCAGTCATTTCCAGACGTTCGGCAAGAGGCAGATTTCGTTGAAAAAGTCCTCGTGAACGGCCGCGGATCGTGATTCCCTGATGAGGCATTCTCAGCAGGGGGATCGGGCCATGATGGGCGAGCGTCTCGTGATGCAGGAGAGCCTGTTCTACGAGTTCCGGCTTGAGGATCACGTTCCCTGCGATCACCTGCTGAGGCGCATCGACCGCTTCGTCGACTGCTCCGGGCTGCGCCAGCGTCTGGCCGGCTACTACAGTGCCACCGGCCGCCCCTCCGTTGATCCCGAGCTGATGATCCGGATGCTGATCGTCGGCTACTGCCTCGGTATCCGCTCTGAGCGGCGGCTGTGTGAGGAAGTGCATCTGAACCTGGCCTATCGCTGGTTCTGCCGTCTTGGGCTGGAGGGCAAGGTGCCCGACCACTCCACCTTCTCCAAGAACCGGCACGGGCGCTTTCGCGAGTGTGACCTGTTCCGTCACCTGTTCAAGGCGGTGGTCCGGCGCTGCCTGGACGAGGGGCTGGTGGGTGGTGAAGGCTTTGCGGTTGATGCCAGCCTGATCCACGCCGATGCCAACAAACAACGTTCTCTGGTAGGCTCCGATTGTCAGGCGCAGGATCATGCGGAAGCCGCGCCTCGGGCTGTGCGCGAGTATCTCGCCACCCTCGATGAGGCCGCCTGGGGTGCGGCCACAGACGTTGAGCCGAAGTTCGTCTCACCCTCTGATCCAGCCGCTCAGTGGACCGGCGCCATGCGCGGTCCGGCGTTCTTTGCCTATGCCGACAACTACCTCATCGACCTCAAGTCAGCCGTGATTGTGGACGTGGAGGCCTCCCGGGCGGTGCGGCAGGCGGAAGTGGGAGCTGCGCGGACCATGCTCGAGCGCACGGCTGAGCGCTTCGATCTCGAGCCCGCGCGGCTGGCGGTTGACAGTGCCTATGGCTCGGCCGAGATGCTGCACTGGCTCGTGGACGAGCAGAAGATCGAGCCGCATGCTCCCGTCATCGACAAATCCGAGCGCCAGGACGGCACCTTCTCACGATCAGACTTCAGCTATGACCCTGAGGCGGATACCTACACCTGCCCTGAGGGCAAGACCCTGACCACCAGCGGCCGGATCGTGAATGAAGGCACGAATAGGCTTTATCTCGGCAGCACCCTTGACTGTGGTCCGTGCCGCCTCAAGGAGGGCTGCTGCCCCAACACGCCGGCCCGCAGGATCACGCGCAGCATCTATGAGCATGCCCGGGAGGTTACGCGCTCCTTGAGGGGCACGGCGGCTTTCGAGCGGTCGCGGCAGGGCCGCAAGCGCATCGAGATGCTGTTTGCGCATCTCAAGCGGATCCTGAAGATGGGACGTCTGCGGCTGCGCGGTCCGTGCGGGGCTCAGGACGAGTTCCTGCTGGCAGCCACCGCTCAGAACCTGAGAAAGCTCGCCAAGCTGGTCACTTCACCAGGGCCTCAGATAATCCAGGGAGCCTGAAAAGGCAGAAGGATACACCTCACCATTGCCCTCATCTCAACAAGGCAAGCCGCATCGCTGTCTCAGCCCGCCTGGATACCGACTTTTTCAACGAAATCGGCCCTGATCTGACATTGGCGCCTCGGGACGAGCGATCGACATGAGGAAGCCCTCGTATCTGCCTTGCTTCTTCAGAAGGGCTTATGCGGAGTTCCATAAACTAAAGCGATTTAGCCAATTCGCTGGCTCGTCGATGAGCGGCCTCACTGAACGTGACAATCCAAGTGATGCTGCGGCTTCCACTTGGGCAGATCGCGCGTAAAGCTGTAGCCGGTGTCATCTCAAGGTACTTGACGCTGGTCCATCCGAGAATGGGGTCCTGTTGGCCCCGTACTGTTTCGATGCTGCAATCGTCGTTCAAAAGCTCAGCCCGCACTTGTTGCCCGTCGCCGAGATCCGCGGTGGCGATCTTGCCAGAGAGCTTAACCTCGAGGTCTTGCGCGAACAGGAGCGTACTAACGAGGCGTTCCTTTTTTCGCGGCTTCAACTCGTCGCGAATGACGAGGTACTCGCCAGGGCGGTAGAGGAGCCGGCGAGATTGGTCGAACAGACCGGGGCGACTGATCGCGCCTGCGACCTCGAAATTGTCATCGCCTTTCTTGACCGGAGACAGCGCCGAACCATAAGGTTTGATGCTCCTGATAGTAACAGGAGTATTCTCGAGACTGATCGTGTTATGGGCTGCGGCGCTCTCAACGTAGCTTCGCATCTCGTCTTTACGATAGCCGTATTTGCCACCATCAATAAGCACAAACCTTCCCGCTTCGAACAGCTCGAAACTGAGGTCATCTGCGTGCTTGTGCCCGTATCCGTGCATCATGCCCGTTACGAAAAGCATGGATTGCTGATCAAGCGGGACCTGTGGCATGGAACGGACGACAGCATAGCCGGAACTGGTGAAGTCCCCGACCGCATAGCAAGATGCCTCGTCGAGACAGAGCGGTCTCTGAGCGGGCACCGCAGCGAGCGAAACACTGCTCCCTTCTGTATCTCCGACACGGGCAAGAGTCCCGTCTGGGAAGGACAGCCACGGCTCAATATCTTGAGCTTTTGCAAGGATTTCCTCTACGTGAGGCGATTTGATCCCGTTTGCGCTTGCCAGCCTCGAAATAACGTCTTTTGCAAACCCATGGTAGTAGGGCGAATGCTCGCGGTGGACCCCTTCCGGAGTGAACTGCCCATCGAAGATCTGCTCGTATTTCTTCCGAGCGAAGTCACGACCGTTTCTGCACGCGGGGCGTGTTTCCGCAATGGTACAGAGTAGGTTGAGGCCGAATACCTGAAATATTCCGTGGTTAGACAGACTGATAAACTCGTCTTTTTGGAGCCGAGCGGCATGATCATCTGCCATTTCATAAAGCCCGTCTCTCATGGACTGGTCGAGCTGAAATGCTCCTGCTTCCAACCGATCAACAAAGAATGCAATTCGCATTGCGCGGAGACCGGTGGCCATGTCATGCCAAGAGAAAGGCGCCTCTTTCTTCTCAATATAATGGAAACGATGCCAATCGTTTGCGTACTTATATGCTTTATCGATGAGTTTCTTATCTCCCGTTATGAAATATTCTCTAAGATATAGGTCTACCATTCGCCAGCTGTGGAAACTGAACGTCCAATTCGTATCTTTAAATGGATCCGCTGACCAATCTAATGGTAATTTTAGAGGCCACGGAGGCAAATCGCCCCGTGCCTTGAACCCCTGTGCTATTTGTGACGACAATCGCCAGTTCGGGAGAAAATAGAGATTAATTTCGCTCTGCTCGACTCGTGGTGCCTTCTGAGCGTGAGTCATAGATGCTGACCCCGTACCAAGTATCACAATAACGAGCCACAGCACCAATCTGGCTTTCATGGTCAGTTTCCACCCCTCATACGTCACTATTTTAGAGCTAAATAATCATTTTACGCCTAAGTAGCAGAAATAAAGGGAAATGTGTAGATCGGTTGGCAATCGAGCGTTAGGAAGGTTCGATATTAAAAATACTATCGGAAAATTGTTGTCGGTTCTTAGAGGTGGCCAAAGGAGCAGTGTTTGTGCTGGCTGGCAGAATTGATCGTGCCACAAGAAATCCTTGGAGGAGAGCTATTGTAAACTGGTGAAGATAGCCCGCCTGCACGCCTGTATACTAATGAATTATTTAGCGTTGTAGGACGATGGGTCTCTCGAACCATCCTCTTCATGCCCGTAGCAAGGTTCCGAAAAGGGGCATGGCGTCGCCTCAGAGGTCTGCAGCTAGAAACATGATCGCGCTGATGAAGCAAAATATTCGCATCGATCGTCTCTGCCGCGGATGCGCTTTCCCAATCGCCTTGAACTTCGGAAAGAATAGCTCTGTAATTGTTCTTAACGACTGCGCCCTTCCGGTGGGCACGCGATCGTCTTTTGGCCTCCTCAGGCCCTTTAGATGAGGATCGCTCCTCGTTGGCGTTGCCAGCTCTCAGCCCAAGACACCGATCAAAAACGGCATGGAGACCATAGCCAGCAGAGTCTGCAGGGTCAGGATCTCCGCCATGAGCGGTGCGTTCCCGCCCATCTGGCGCGCCAGGACGTAGCCGGCTGCGGCGGTCGGCACGGAGGCGGCGATGATCGTGACGAGCAGGTCGTCGCCGCGGATTCCCGCATATTGGGCGAAGGTGACCGCCATGGCCGGCATGAGCAGCAGCTTGCATGACGCCGCCACGGCATGGGGCAGACCGGGCTTCGCGAGGCGGCGAAGGTCGAGCCCCGCTCCGACGATCAGGAGGCCCGCGGCCAGGGAGGCGCGTCCCATCACGTCGATGTAGGAGACGATGGGCTTCGGCAGAGGCGGCGCGAGCAGGTTCAACAAGAGGCCGAGCGCGCAGGACCAGATGAAAGGGTTCGTCGCGAAAGAGCGAAGGATGGCCTTGGGGCTCTGCCTGGGCCGGCCCGCGAAGCGGATGAACACGTAGAAGGCGAGAAGATTCAGGAGCGGCACCATGGCCGCGATGGCGACAGCGATGAGGGCGATTCCACGCTGGCCGAACAGGCTTCCCGCGACGGCAATCGCGACGAAGGTATTCCAGCGCGTGGCGCCCTGAAACACGGAGGTGAAGCTCGGGCCGTCGAGGGAGGCATAGCGTTCGAGCAGGGGCCTGAGCGCCAGCATGAGGCCGGCCATGAGCAGGATGGCTCCCACGAGCGCGCCGCCCACCCCCAGGACGGGGACGGATGTGAGATCCGCCCGGGAGAGCGTGTCGACGATGAGCGCGGGGAAGAAGATCACGTAGGTGATGCGCTCGAGGCCCGCCCATTGCTGGTCGCTCACGAACCCCGTGGTGCGGCAGAGCCAGCCGGTTGCGATGATCAGGAAGGTCGGGATAAGGCTGGCGAAAACGGCGGACATGGAAACGCTTGAGAGACCGGGCCGGCCCGGCGACAGGAGGGTACAAGGCGCTTAAAGCCTATTATCGAGGTCGACAAGTGCCGGATGGGCCCTCATTGGACAGGAACGACCCATGCCCCATTTCCATTTCTTCCTGCCCCGACCGAGGCCCGCATGATTCAGGTGACGAACAGCATCGCGCTCGATGAAGCCGAGCTTCAGGAGAGCTTCATCCGCGCCTCGGGTCCCGGCGGGCAGAACGTCAACAAAGTGGAATCGGCCGTCCAGCTGCGGTTCGACGCCCGCAGGTCGCGCTCGCTCCCGGACGATGTCGCCGTTCGCCTGATGAGGCTCGCCGGCAGCCGTCTCACGCAGGACGGCGTCATCGTCATCACGGCACAGACCTATCGGAGCCAGCAGAGGAATCGCGAGGAGGCGATTGCCCGGCTCGTCGACCTGATCCGGCAGGCTGCGGTGCGCCCGAAGGTGCGCCGCCCCACGAAACCGACGAAGGCATCCCAGGAACGCCGCCTTCAATCGAAGGAGAAGCGTTCCGCCATCAAATCGGGGCGGCGCGCGAAATTCGGACCGGAATAGGGATCGGCCCATAGGCGCCGACAATGCATCGAGCCGCGGGCAAGAGCCTCAAGCTCGGGAATTCAGGCCGGCATGAGCATCTTTCTCGCCTCGTGCACGACGGCACGGGTCACGCTTGCCAGCACAGGCCCGACGATGCGGCTCTGCTGCCAGTACAACGGGACGTCCAAGGGCTGATCCGCCTGGAGCGCAACCAGCCTTCCGGCGCGAAGGTGGGCGCTCACGAGCGGCTCCGGGTTCATGCCCCAGCCGATCCCGGCGAGGGCCGCATCCACGAATGCCTGGGACGAGGGCAGCCAGTGCGACGGAGGGTGAAGGTCGGCCCCGAATACCTGCCGCAGCCAATCTGCCTGGAGCCGATCCTTCTGATTGAAGGTCAGGCAGGGAGCGCGGACCGCCGCCGGCTCGCCAAAGCCATCGGCAAACCACCGGGCGCAATATTCGGGGCTTGCGGTCGCCACGTAGCGCAGGGCCCCCAGGGGATGGCAGTCACAGCCCTGAACCGGGGTGTCGTGCGCAGTCACGGCCGCGACCACCTCGCCGCGCCGCAGCCATTCCGCGCTGTGGTCCTGATCGTCCAGCACCAGATCGAACAGGTATCCGTCCGTCTTCGCCATCGCCGGGACGAACCAGGTTGCGAGGCTGTCCGCATTCACGGCGATTCGCAGGGTCACGGGAGGGCTCTCGGACCGAAGGCCGGGAAGGTTCTCCTGCAAGGCGCTTTCGAGCAGAGCGACCTGCTCCACGTGCTGGCACAGGCGCCGTCCGGTTTCCGTCGCGGTACAGGGCTGCCCTCGGATCACCAGCGCAACCCCGAGCCGCTCCTCGAGTTGCTTGATCCTCTGCGATATGGCGGACGGGGTGACGCTGAGCTGCTGCGCCGCCCGCTCGAAGCTGCCGGTTCGCAGGACGGCCGCGAGGGCGGAGAGCTGGCCGTAGTCGAGCATGAATTAGAATGCCTAATGCAGATTGAGAAACTTTAACTGTTCTAATTGTGCAATCCAGCCTAGCTCGTGTCGACCCCCCTCGGCGGAGTTTGCCATGTCCTTCCCCCTCGTCGCAGGCTTCATGCTGGGCCTGAGCCTGATCCTTGTCATCGGGGCGCAGAACGCCTTCGTGCTGCGGCTCGGCCTGAGAGGAGAGCATGTCCTGCCGGTCGTTCTGACCTGCGCCCTGTCGGACGCCGTGCTGATCCTGGCCGGGGTCGCCGGATTTGCCCAAGTGAGCGCCATCCTGCCTTGGGCCGAGCCTGTCATGCGTTATGCCGGCGCGGCCTTCCTCATCGTGTATGGTCTGCGGAGCTTCCGATCGGCCCTCGCGGCCGAGGCCAGTCTGAAGGTGTCGACGGCACCCACGATCTCGCTTCGGGGCGCTTTGCTCACCTGTCTGGCGCTCACGTGGCTCAACCCTCACGTCTACCTTGATACCGTCGTGCTGATCGGGTCGCTCTCGACCCAGTTTGACGAGGGGCGTGGGCTGTTCGCGCTCGGGGCCATGCTCGCGTCGTTCACCTTCTTCTTTTCGCTGGGCTATGGCGCACGCCTGCTGCGCCCCTTCTTCGCCCGCCCGGGGACCTGGCGGGCGCTCGACGGCGCGATCGGCATCGTGATGTGGATCACGGCCGCGCGCGTGCTGGCCGCTTGAAAGCACCCGCATGGAATGCCGAGGGGCAGCAAAGCCCGTCCTCGGCAAGGGATTCGGTCAGGGATCAGGCTTCGTCGGGCGGATAGGCGTGCCGACGGCCCCGGAAATCCGACACCGTCTGGCGGCCCTCTATCTCGCCGACGGAATCGGGGGCGATCACGGCCTTCCCGTAGCCGCCCGGGATGTCGAGGACATAGGTCGGCTGGCACAGGCCCGAGATGCGCCCGCGCAGGCCCGCCACCAGCGCGCGGCCCTCGTCGAGAGAGAGGCGGAAATGGCTCGTGCCGGGGGCGAGATCGGGATGGTGGAGGTAATAGGGCCGGATCCGGGTTTCCACGAAGGCGCGCATGAGCGCGGCGAGCGTATCCGGATCGTCGTTGATGCCCTTGAGCAGAACCGACTGGCTGAGCATGACGATGCCCGCATCCACGAGCCGGCCGCAGGCGGCGCGGGCGGCGGGCGTGAGCTCGCGCGGATGATTGGCGTGGACCGCCACGTACACGGTCTTGCCGCTCGCCTTGAGGGCCGCGATCAGCGCCTCGTCGATCCGCTCCGGCTCGACCACCGGGACGCGGGTGTGCAGGCGGACGATCTTCACGTGGTCGATGGCGGCGAGGCGCTGCATCAGCTCCGACAGGCGCCGGGCCGAGAGCACCATCGGGTCGCCTCCGGTGAGGATCACCTCCCAGATTTCCGGATGCCCGGCGATATAGGCGAAAGCTCGGTCCAGGGCCTCCGGGGTGAGGGTGCCGAGCCCCTGGGGCCCCACCATCTCGCGGCGGAAGCAGAAGCGGCAATAGACCGGGCACACGTGCACGGCCTTCAGGAGCACGCGATCGGGATAGCGGTGAACGATGCCCTCGACCGGGGAATGGGCGAGGTCGCCGATGGGGTCCTCGCGCTCTTCCCGGGTCGTCGTCAACTCGGCCGCATCCGGAACGAACTGGCGCGCGATCGGATCGTTCGGATCAGCCTTGTCGATCAGCTCGGCCATGGCGGGGCTGATGGCGATGGCGTAGCGCTCGGCCACCCGCGCGATCTCGGGCACCTGTCTGGGCGCGATCAGGCCTGCCTGCGCCAGTTCGGCCGGGGTGCGAAGGGTGCTCAACGCTTTGTCTCCGGCACGGGGGCCCACATCACCTGATCGATGCGCGAAGCCCCGGTGGCGAGCATGACGAGGCGGTCGAAGCCGAGCGCGATGCCGCTCGCCTCCGGCATCCGGCTCAAGGCCGCCAGGAAATCCTCGTCCACGGGATAGCTTTCTCCGTAAACCCGCATCTTCTCCCGCATCTCCACTTCGAACCGGCGGCGCTGCTCGTCCGCATCGGTCAGTTCCCCGAAGGCGTTCGCCAGCTCGACGCCGCAGGCGTAGAGCTCGAACCGCTCGGCCACGCGCGGGTCGCGCGCCGTGGGCCGCGCGAGCGCCGCTTCGGCCACCGGGTATTCGTCGAGGATCGTGGCGCGGCCGAGGCCGAGATTCGGCTCGACCCGCTCCACGATGACGCGGCTGAAGAGATCGGACCAGGTGTCATCCTCCGCCACGCGCATTCCGGCGCTCCGGAGGCTCGCGGCGAGATGGTCGCGGTCGGTCGCGCCGCTTTCGTCGATGGAGGCCAGGAGATCGATTCCGGCAAAGCGCCGGAAGGCTTCGGCCACGCTCAGGCGCTCCGGCGTCTGGAAGGGATCGGCCGTCCTTCCTTTGTAGGTGAGAATGCGGGTGCCCGCCGTCTCGGCGGCGAGCGCCAGCAGGGCAGCGCAATCCTGCATGAGGGTCTCGTAGCCTTCGCTGGCCCGGTACCATTCGAGCATGGTGAATTCCGGGTGGTGAAGGGGGCCGCGCTCCCGGTTGCGGTACACATGGGCGAAACACGAAATACGCGTCTCGCCCGCGGCCAGCAGCTTCTTGCAGGCGAATTCCGGCGAGGTGTGGAGGTAGAGCGGCGTCCTGTCTCCGCCGTGCCCGATGGCCTCCGTGGAGAAGGCGTGCAGATGCGCCTCGTTGCCGGGGGAAACCTGGAGCGTGGCCGTGTCCACCTCCACGAAATCGCGGGCTCCGAAGAAGCCCCGTAAAGCCGCCTGGATCCGGTTTCTCCCCAGGAGAAAAGGACGGCGATCCGCATGGACATGCGGCGTCCACCAGGGGGAGGGGGCAGGCGTGGCGTTTTCCATCGTGGAGAACTTCCTAACACGTCAGGCTGGCGATTTCCGCCGAGATAGGCTAGTTGCGGCAGCGAAATCGAATTTCGGCGTCACCGGGACCGGGCAGCGGGCCTCGCGACGCGCCCCCTATCTGTCACAAGGAAAGCTTCCCGTGAAGGTCATCGCCTCTACGCTCCGCAAAGGCAATGTCGTCGACATCGACGGCAGGCTCTATGTCGTGCTCACCGCCCAGAACATCCACCCCGGCAAGGGCACGCCGGTCACCCAGCTCGACATGCGCCGCATCTCCGATGGCGTGAAGGTCTCCGAGCGCTACCGCACCACCGAGCAGGTCGAGCGCGCCTTCGTGGAGGACCGCGAGCACACCTACCTCTACGAGGACGGCGAAGGTTTCCACTTCATGAACCCCGAGACCTACGAGCAGGTCGCGGTTCCGCAGGACATCATCGGCGACCTGAAGCCCTACCTTCAGGAAGGCATGGCCGTGATGCTCTCGACCCACAACGGCGTGCCGATCTCCATCGAGCTGCCCGCCCGCGTCACCCTTGAGATCGTCGAGACGGAGCCGGTGGTGAAGGGCCAGACCGCCTCCTCGTCCTACAAGCCCGCCATGCTCTCCAACGGCGTGCGCACCATGGTGCCGCCTCACATCCAGGCCGGCACCCGCGTCGTGATCATGACGGAAGACGGCTCCTACGTGGAGCGCGCGAAGGACTAAGGTCCTTCCGCTGCTTTCGTCACAGACACCTTGCACGGCAGGGACTTTCGGTGAAACTCGACCGAAAGTCCCTGCCTTCTTCTTGTTCGGAGCCTGAACCCTATGGCCGGCGGTTTCTTCGCACCCATCAATTCCCTCGTCGCCGATGTTGGCAGCCCTCCGATCCCGGAGGCGCAGAGCTGGACGCGGCGCTACGACGGGGCTTACGGGCCGCTGATCAATCTCTCCCAGGCGGTTCCGGGCAACGCGCCTCACGAGAGCTTCCTGGAGCGCCTCGCCGCGGTCGCGGGCACTCCCGCGGCTTCCCAGTACGGACCGATCAACGGAGATCCGGCCCTGAGGCAGGCTTATGCGGAGGAGATGTCGCGCCTCTACGAGGGGCGGATCGAGGCCGCCGACACGGCGATCACGGCCGGATGCAACATGGCCTTCTTCGTCGCCATGATGCTGCTCGCACGCCGCGGGGACGCGGTGCTCCTGCCCACGCCTTCGTACTTCAATCACCAGATGAGTCTCGACATGCTGGGCATCGAGCCGCGTGGTCTGCCATGCTGGCCGGAGAACGGCTTCGTTCCGCGTGTCGAGGATGCGGAGGCGCTCATCAATGAGGAAGTCCGCGCCATCGTCCTCGTGACGCCCAACAATCCGACCGGGGCCGTTTATCCCGCCCATGTCATCGAGGCGTTCGCGGAGCTGTGCGCCAAGCGCGGCATTTACCTCGTGCTCGACGAGACTTACCGGGACTTCCTGCCGCAGGGGATGAACCGCGCGCATGGTCTCTTCACCGGCGAGGCGTGGCGTCGGAACGTGATCCAACTCTATTCCTTCTCGAAATCCTATGCGATCCCCGGGCACCGCATGGGCGCCATCACGGCCGATGCCACGCTCGTCGATCAGATTGCCAAGATTCTCGACTGCATTCAGATCTGCGCGCCTCGCACGGCCCAGGCCGTTCTGCCCTGGGCGATCGAGGCTCTGCGGGGCTGGCGTGAGGACAACCGCGCCGAAATCAACGGGCGTGCACAGGTTTTTCGGGACGCGCTCGCGCCGCTTCCGGAGTGGCGCATCGAGTCGGTGGGCGCGTATTTCGCCTATCTGCGGCATCCCTTCGAGGGAGTGACCGCTCAGGCGGTCGCGGAGAAATTGGCGACCGAGCGAGGCGTTTTGTGCCTGCCGGGCAGCTATTTCGGGCCCGGCCAGGAGAGGCACCTGCGCATCGCGGTCGCCAATGTCGGGGCCGATGTTCTGGCCACTCTCACGGACCGCCTGACGGGCTTTGCCCTCTAACGCTTCGGGAGGGGGCGGCCACAATCTGCGTCGCAACCCTTGGCAGATCCAGTCGCCGGTTGTTACTCTCAACGGAACACCGGCGCTCTACGGAACGCCCAGGGATTCGATTTTGACCGTGAAAGCCGATGCGACGACCGAGGTGAGAGATCGACGCGCGGACCCATCTGCTGGGGCCGAAAGCGGCTCGCCGTGGCCCTCCGGGCATTCGGCGACATGGAGCCGGCGAGACGCCAGGAAGCGCCCCTCGCGAAGCTATGCCGCTCTCGATCTCGGCACCAACAATTGCCGCCTTCTCATCGCGGAGCCCGCCCATTTCGGGTTTCGCGTCACGGACGCCTTCTCCCGGATTGTCCGGCTCGGCGAGGGGCTCGGCCTCGGCAGCGCCTTGAGCGAGGATGCCATCGAGCGAACCATCGACGCGCTCCGCGTGTGCCGCGACAAGATGATCGCCAAGGAGGTGATCCGCGCGCGTCTGGTGGCGACGGAGGCCTGCCGCTTCGCCAAGAACGGTCTCTCGTTCATCGAGCGCGTGCGCAACGATCTCGAGCTCGACCTCGAGATCGTCGACCGCAAGACGGAGGCGTATCTCGCCGTCACGGGCTGCGCGGCCCTGGTCGATCCGAAGGCTCAGTCGGCGATCATCTTCGACATCGGCGGCGGATCGACGGAGATCGCCTGGCTCGACGGGCAGGCGCCGCATGCCTTCGCCGATCCGTGCAAGCGCATCCGCGCGTGGGATTCCCTGCCGGTCGGCGTCGTGACCCTGGCCGAGCGTTATGGCGGGGTGGATGTGACGCCCGAAAGCTTCGAGGGAATGGTCGAGGAGGTGTCCGAGCTTCTCATGGACTTCGCGCTCGTGGCGGCCCAGGCGGGACGGGCCAAGAATTTCCATCTCCTCGGCACCTCGGGAACCGTCACGACGGTGGGAGGTATTCACCTGGGGCTTGCCCGGTATGACCGGCGCAAGGTCGATGGGATGTGGATGCGCAACCGCGAGATCTCGACAGTGATGAACCGCCTGCTGCATTCCAATTTTCAGCAGCGGGCCGATAATCCATGCATCGGCCGCGAAAGGGCCGATCTGGTCCTGGCCGGCTGCGCCATTCTCGAGGCGATCCGCCGGGCTTTCCCTTCGGATCGCCTGCGCATCGCGGACCGGGGCTTACGCGAAGGAATTCTGATGAAGATGATGAGAGAGGACAGCGTATGGCGGGAGGGAAGCCGACGGTGAGCACCAAGTCCGGCTCGGGTGTCCGCAACCTGAAGCAGCGCGTGAAGACTGCGAACAAGCGGTCCCTCTCTTCGCAGAAATGGCTCGAGCGCCAGCTCAACGATCCTTACGTCGCCCGCGCCAAGCGCGAAGGCTACCGCTCGCGCGCGGCCTTCAAGCTTTTGGAGATCGACGAGAAATATCACATCCTCAAGCCTGGCCAGCGCATCGTTGATCTGGGCGCCGCCCCCGGCGGCTGGTCCCAGATCGCGGCCAAGAAGGTGGGGGCGAAAGGCAAGGTCGTCGGCATCGACCTGCTGCCCATCGATCCCATGGCGGGCGTGGAGTTCATCCAGCTCGACTTCTTGGACGAGAGCGCTCCGGGCAAGCTCATCGAGATGCTGGGCGGCCCAGCCGATGTCGTGATGTCCGACATGGCCGCCAACACCACCGGCCACAAGAAGACCGACCACCTGCGCATCATTGGCCTTGCGGAAGCGGCGATCTACTTCGCCCGCGAGATCCTGGCCCCGGGGGGCGTGTTCGTCGCCAAGGTGTTCCAGGGCGGCACGGAGAACCAGCTTCTCGCCGATCTCAAGCGCGACTTCGCCGTGGTGCGCCACGTGAAGCCCGCGGCGAGCCGGGCGGACTCGGCGGAACTCTATGTGCTGGCGACCGGTTTTCGGGGTGCGACAGAACCGACACCTTAAGGGCCGCGCGCATGGCGTGGCCGTTGCTCCAGGGAAAGACCACGCCCATGACCACGCACAAGATCGGCATCATCGGCCTCGGCAAGATCGCGCAGGACCAGCACCTGCCGGCCATCCGGGCCAACCCGCATTTCGAGCTTCTGGCGGTGTCGAGCACCCGTGGGCTGACTCATGAGGATGCGCGGTACACCTTCCAGGATTACCGCGACCTCCTGGGCCTCAAGGACGTGGATGCGGTTTCGATCTGCACGCCGCCGCAGGTGCGCCACCAGATCGCCCGGGAGGCGCTTCTGGCCGGGAAAAGCGTGCTTCTGGAAAAGCCGCCCGCCGCAACGCTGAGCGAGTTGGAGGATCTGCGGCACCTGGGCGAGAAGGTGGGCAAGACCGTCTTCACCACCTGGCATGCCCAGTACAACAAGGCCGTCGAGGAGGCGAGGAAGGCGCTCGCCGGCTGGTCCATCAAGCGCCTCCAGGTCACCTGGAAGGAAGACGTGCGCCATTGGCATCCGGGCCAGCAATGGATCTGGGAGGCGGGCGGATTCGGCGTGTTCGATCCCGGTATCAACGCGCTCTCCATCGTCACACGGATCATGCCCGAGCCGGTCTTCATCAAGGCGGCCAGCCTGGAGTTTCCGGCGAACAGGGACGCGCCGATCGCGGCCGGCCTGCAATTCCAGACGGGCCACACGGACGGCGATCTTCAGGCGGTCTTCGACTGGCGGCAGACCGGCCCGCAGACCTGGGACATCGAGGTGGAAACGGAAGCGGGCTTCGCCCTCAAGCTCATGCACGGCGGCTCCTGCCTGGAAATCGACGGCCGTCTCGTGGTGCAGGAGGAATCCGCAGAGTACCAGGGCATCTACCGGCGCTTCGACGCGCTCCTCACCATCGGACGCTCCGAGGTCGACGACGCCCCGTTCCGCCTGGTGGCGGACGCCTTCATGATCGGCAAACGCGTGCAGGTGGAGGCGTTCGAGGATTAATGAGGCCCGCCGGGGAACCGATTGAGCTGTTCGGGCATGATTGTAGCGAGCACTCCCCGGCAGGGCGGGAACCATCCGCTTCGTAGCGACGCAACGTGCTCTTGCCGGATCGGGCGTGCACGAAAGTGCGGGAGGTTTGATCATGCAACGGCACTGGATTCTCTCAGCGATTATGGCCGGCACAGCAGGACTGATCCTGGCCCATTCGACCCCGGCTTCTGCCCTGACGATGAAGGAATGCAGCGACAAGTATAAGGCCGCCCAGGCGGCCGGAACTCTCGGAACGATGAAGTGGAACGATTTCCGCAAGGCGCAGTGCGGAGCGACGGCGGCACCGGCGACCACCGGGGCCGTGACCCCTCAGCCTCAGGCCAAGCCATCCGCGGCGCAGCCCGCCGCTCCGATGGTGCGGGGCAATGTGGTCTTTCCGACGACGGTTTCGTCGAAATACTCGACCGAGTCGGCGGGCAAAGCCCGGATGCATACCTGCCTCGATCAATACAAAGCCAATCAGGCTGCCGGTGGGGCCAGCAATGGCGGCTTGAAGTGGATCGAGAAGGGCGGCGGCTACTATTCGCAATGCAACGCCCGCCTGAAAGGCTGAGGGGCGTTGTTCAATCGCTCGCCGTTCCGGACGCCGCTGCGCAGCTCTGGAGCGACGAGCGGGGTCTCAAGCCAAATATTTCTTCAAGAATCCGATCGTCCGGCTCCAGGCGAGTTCCGCCACTTCCTTGTCGTAGCGGGCGGCGTTGGTGTCGTTGTTGAAGGCGTGGTTGGCGCCCTCGTAAACGTAGAGCTCGTAAGTCTTTCCCGCCTGCTTGAGGGCTGATTCATAGGCCGGGATGCCCGCATTGATGCGATCGTCGAGACCAGCGTAATGGAGCATGAGGGCGGCCCGGATCTTCGGCACGTCCTCCGCCTTCGGCTGTCCGCCGTAATAGGCGACGCCGGCGCTGAGGTCGGGCTCGTTGACGGCGAGATTGTTGACTGCCCCGCCGCCCCAGCAGAAGCCGACGGCTCCGACCTTGCCGTTCCCGTAGGGAAGGTTCTTCAGATAGGCGACCGCCGCCTTGCCGCAGGCGATGACGTCCGGCGCCTTGAGCTGACCGATCATCTCCCGGCCCTTGTCCTCGTCCTCGGGTGTGCCGCCCATCGGGGAGAGGTAATCGAGGCCCAGCGCGATGAAGCCTTCGGCCGCCACGCGGCGGGTCACGTCCCTGATATGCGGGTTGAGGCCCCGGTTCTCATGGATGACGATGACCGTCGGCAGCTTCCCGCTGATCTCCTTTGGCTTCACGAGATAGCCCCTGAGCCCCTGCGGCCCCGGAATGTCGACCATGGCCGCCGCGATGCGCGGATCGCCCTCCGGCACCGTCTGCGCCATGGCGTAGTTGTTCTGCAGGACGGGGAGAAGGGCCGTTGCGGCGGCGGAGCTGCCGGCCAGCGCCGCGAGCCTGTCGAGAAAGGAGCGGCGGCTCATGCCGCCATGGGTGAAGTCGTCGTAGAGGTCGATGATGCGTTGATCCATGAAGGCCTCCTGGTCGCGCTGGAGGATCGTAACTCAACCCTAGCGACGTTCCACCTCCTCACCGAGATTTGTAGTGCCGTCGCCGAGTCCGGTGGCGGCCGGCTTTCTTTCGACCGCGCGGTGGCCCGACATTTCCGCGCCCGCCGTGGGCTCGAGCTTTACAAAGACGAAGCCGGCGAGGGCGGAAACCGCCGCCACCGCCCAGAAGGCGGGGCCGAAATCCTCGGCCGCGATGGCCGTTCGACCCTGCATGTGGGCGACCGCCTCGACCACATAGGCCCCGAAGGCGACGCCCATGCTCAGGGCCACCTGCTGGGCCGCGCTCGACAGGCTCGTCGCATAGCTCATGTCCCGCTTCGACACCTCCGCGAAGGCGATGGCGTTCAGGCTGGTGAACTGGAGCGAGCGGAAGCAGCCGCCGATCAGGAGGATGGCCATGATCAGCCAATGGGGCGTCGAGGGCGTGAAGAAGCCGTTGAAGGCGACGAAGGCCGCCCCGATGAAGGCGTTGATGGTCAGGACCCGGTGGAAGCCGAAACGCTCCAGGATGCGCTTGGCCATGGTCTTCATGAACAGCGCGCCCACGGCCGCGACGAAGGTGAGCGATCCCGATGCGACGGGGCTCAGGCCGAATCCGATCTGGAGCATCAGCGGCAGAAGGAAGGGGATCGCGCCGATGCCGATGCGGAACAGGGAGCCGCCGACGATGCTGATGCGGAAGGTCGGCACCTTGAGAAGATCGAGCCGCAGAACAGGATGCGGCGTCCGCTTCGCGTGCCAGACATAGGCCGCCACGCAGATGATGCCGGCGACCACGCAGCCGAGCGAAACTTCTTGGGGGATGAGATGGCGTCCGCCGGAGGCCAATCCCAGCATGAGAAGGGCGAGGCCGCTGCCGGAGAGGAGAAAACCGACGACGTCGAGAGGG
Organism: Microvirga sp. HS2; assembly: GCF_055792805.1. NCBI lineage: Bacteria > Pseudomonadati > Pseudomonadota > Alphaproteobacteria > Hyphomicrobiales > Methylobacteriaceae > Microvirga > Microvirga sp. HS2. Next base: position 113,243 of record NZ_JBVVAJ010000013.1, on the reverse strand, counting down.
GGCGTGTCCTCCTCCCGGATGTTCGGCACGAACATCGTGCCGAGGATGATGCCAATGACGCCGATCGGGATATTGATGAAGAAGATCCAGCGCCAGTGGAAATAGGTGGTGATGAAGCCCCCGAGGGGCGGGCCGACCACCGGGCCGATGAGGGCCGGGATGGTCAACAACGCCATGGCTTGCACCACTTCGTTGCGGGGCACGCTGCGCAGGATCACAAGGCGCCCGACAGGCACCATCATGGCCCCGCCCATGCCCTGGACGAAGCGGGCGATGACGAAGCCTTCCAGGGAGTTCGCGCCGGCGCTGGCGAGCGAGCCCGCCATGAACACGCCGATGGCCACGGTGAAAATGGTCCGCGCACCGTACTTGTCGGCCATCCAGCCGGAAATCGGAATGAAGATCGCAAGGCTCACCAGATAGGAGGTGAGGGCGAGCTTCAGCGCGATCGGGTCGGTGCCCAGATCCAGGGCGATCATCGGAAGCGAGGTGGAAATCACTGTCGAGTCCATGTTTTCCATGAACAGGGCAGTCGCGATGATCAGGGGGAGAAGACGGACCTTACGCAGCATGACGGGTCGGACTTAGCGTCGACCCCGGTTCTTGGCAAAGGAATTTAGGCACGTTCCTCTGCTTCAGGAGCAAGGGGGGATTGAATTTTGGAGCTGGAGGAAACGGGCTGTTCTTGACCGCAATGAGTAATCAAAACAATGTTTCATTCGAGCGGGTGGGGAATCGTGGCTTATGCCCTTCGTGAGAGTTCTGATCGGCTTCGCCGTTGTCTTGTCCTGCATTCCGGCCCTGGGGCAGACCTTGTCTTTGCCCAGCGGAGCCAAAAGGTGCAGAGACGTTCAAGCCTACGCCAACGATTTTGATGATATGGGCGTTAATGTTCGCGCCGGCCCCGATGCTAAAGCCCCTGTGATCGGTACTTTGAAAAGGCTGGTGTTCGCTAAGGACGCGTTCAACCGGCCTTTTTCCCATGCTCCAAGCTTTCAGGTCATCGCGAGCCACCATGGATGGCTGCTGGTTGAAGGCTATGCCTACCCCGGAGACACACCCGGAGCAGGATTGCCGATCGCGGCCGGGTGGGTCCATGGCAGCCAAGTGATGGTTCAAAGCTATGTTTTCGAGGATCCGCCAACACGGCTTTATCGGCGCAAGGGCGGAGTTGATCCAATCGGAGCCGTGAGATCGCTTTCAGGGATGAGCTTTGCCCTGCTGGGCTGCGACGGTGCATGGGTCGAGGTTCAGCAACTTATTTGGATGGAAGGGGGCAAGTCTTCGTGGGGCATTCGCGGGTGGGTTCCCGCAAGCGATCTCTGCTCCGAACAGCCGAGCCGTGGAAAACTCAGAAATATCTGCCTCGAGCGCCCTAAAGGTCGCTGAGCCTCCCGAAGGGCTGGCTCAAGAGAACGGCGGATGCCCGCCGGGCGGGTTGATCCATGCTTGACCGGGATGGCAGGTCTACGGGGAAATGCAGCCTTAACCCTTTGCGAAAGCGAAACACCGTGCTACGGACCCGTGCCAACTCGTCAAAGCGTTATCGCTTCATCCGCCCTGCATTTTTAAGGAGTTGGCCATGGCCTCAATCGTCACGGATAAGATCATCGAAGGACTCACCTTCGACGACGTGTTGCTGCGGCCCGGTCGCTCCGAGGTTCTCCCCGGCGACGTGAACGTCGCGACCCGGCTGACCCGCACGATCCATCTCAACATGCCGATCATCGCCTCCGCCATGGATACGGTGACGGAAGCGCGCATGGCCATCGCCATGGCCCAGAACGGCGGCCTCGGCGTGATCCACCGGAATCTCGAGCCCGAGGTTCAGGCCGAGCAGGTGCGGCTCGTGAAGCGCTATGAATCCGGCATGGTGATGAACCCCATCACCATTCATCCGGACGAGACCCTGGCAGACGCGCTGGCCATGATGAAGCATCACGGCATCTCCGGCATCCCGGTGGTCGAGCGCGGCCCTGGCGGCACCAAAGGCAAGCTGGTCGGCATCCTGACCAACCGCGACGTGCGCTTCGCCAACAATCCCGGTCAGCCCGTCTCCGAGCTGATGACCAAGGATCGGTTGATCACCGTCCGCGAGGGCGTCAGCCAGGACGAGGCGCGCCGCCTCCTGCACCAGTTCCGCATCGAGAAGCTGCTGGTGGTGGACGATCACTACCGCTGCATCGGCCTCATCACGGTGAAGGACATCGAGAAGCAGGTGGCCTATCCGAACGCGGCCAAGGACGAACAGGGCCGTCTTCTTGTCGCCGCCGCCACCACCACGGGCGAGCAGGGCTTTGAGCGCGCCGAGCGCCTGATCGACGCGGGCTGCGACGTGGTCGTGGTCGACACCGCCCACGGCCATTCGGTCAAGGTTCTGGAGAGCGTCACCCGCGTGAAGAAGCTCTCGAACGCCGTTCAGGTCGTGGCCGGCAACGTGGCGACCCGCGAGGGCGCCCAGGCGCTGATCGACGCGGGCGCGGATGCGATCAAGGTCGGCATCGGCCCCGGATCGATCTGCACCACCCGCATCGTGGCGGGCGTCGGCGTGCCGCAGCTCACGGCGATCATGGAAGCGGTCGAGGCCGCTTATGCGGCGGACATTCCGGTGATCGCCGACGGCGGCATCAAGTTCTCGGGCGACCTCGCCAAGGCCCTGGCCGCCGGCGCCTCCTGCGCCATGGTCGGCTCGCTGCTCGCGGGCACGGACGAGACCCCCGGCGAGGTGTTCCTCTACCAGGGGCGCTCCTACAAGTCCTACCGCGGCATGGGCTCGGTCGGCGCCATGGCGCGCGGCTCGGCGGATCGCTACTTCCAGGCGGAAGTGCGCGATACGCTCAAGCTCGTGCCCGAAGGCGTCGAGGGGCAGGTGGCCTATAAGGGCCCGGTCTCGGGCGTGCTCCACCAGCTCACCGGCGGCCTTCGCGCCTCCATGGGCTATGTGGGCGCGGCGACCCTGCCGGAATTCCGCGAGAAGGCGCAGTTCATCCGCATCTCCAGCGCGGGCCTGCGCGAAAGCCACGTCCATGACGTGACGATCACCCGGGAGAGCCCTAACTATCCGACCCGGAGTTAAGGTTCACCCGAGTCCCTGCCCATGAGCGTCACCGCCATCCTCTTGCCCGTCTTCGTCCAGGTCGGGCTCACCTTCATGCTGCTTCTCTGGCTGGGGAGTTCGCGCGTCGCGGCTCTCCGGACGGGGACGGCGAAGATGGGGGACATCGCCCTGGGGGAGCGCAACTGGCCCAAGCGCCTTCTGCAGATCCAGAACGCGTATCACAACCAGTTCGAGCTGCCGGTGCTGTTCTATGTCCTGGTGACGCTGGGGCTGGTCACCCGCAAGGCGGACATGCTCTTCGTGGTCATGTCGTGGATGTTCGTGGCGAGCCGCCTCGTCCACGCCTTCATCCACACGACGTCCAACAGGGTGACGCGGCGCTTTCAGGCCTTCGTGGTCGGGGTGATGATCCTGGCCGCCATGTGGATCATCTTCGGCCTTCGCGTCTTCTTCGCGGAGGCCGGAATCTAGGGGGCGCGGGTTCCCCTCCCACCGATCCCGGGCGCGGTGGGTTCGAGGCGTGTCGGTACCAATTGCCGCTTCTGAACGCGCCGGAAACAGGAAATTACGTGCCGCAGCTGCGGCCAAGCTAAAGTGTGCTTTTTCAATGACCCCTGCAGCCCGCATCTCCGCCGCCATCGAGGTTCTCGGCGATATCGACGCCCGCCGGCGTCCGGCGTCGGAGGCCCTCAAGGATTGGGGCCTCTCGCATCGTTTCGCCGGGTCCAAGGACAGGGCGGCGATCGCCAGCCTCGTCTACGATTCTCTGCGGCGCAAAGCCTCGGCGGCCTGGATCATGGGCGAGGGCACGCCTCGCGCAATGATGCTCGGCATGCTGCGCCTCCAGCGGGGCATGAGCGCGGAGGCGATCGGTGCCCTCTGCTCCGGTGAGCGATTCGCCCCCGAGCCCCTGTCGGACGGGGAGCGCGAGAGGCTGGCAGCGGCCAGCCTCGAAGGGGCTCCCGCCCCTGTGGCGGGTGATTTTCCCGAATGGATCGCTCCCTCCCTCGACCATGTGTTCGGGGACGATCTGATCCCGGAAATGCAGGCACTCACGACCCGCGCGCCCCTGGACCTGCGCGTCAACACCCTGAAGGTCTCCTCCCGCGAGGAGGCCCACGATGCCCTGCCGCATCTCGGCGCGGTCGAGACGCCGCTGTCGCCCTTGGGCCTGCGGATCGCGCCGAGTGAGGACGGGCGCGGCCCTGCGGTGCAGGCGGAACCCGAATTCATCAAGGGATGGTTCGAAATCCAGGACGAGGGATCGCAGCTCGCGGCCCTGTTGTCCGCCGTGAAGCCCGGCGAGCAGGTGGTCGATCTGTGCGCCGGGGGCGGGGGCAAGACGCTGGCCCTTGCCGCCATGATGGACAACCACGGGCAGATCTACGCCACGGACGGCGACGCGCGCCGCCTCGCGCCCATTCATGACCGGCTGAGCCGCGCGGGCGTGCGCAATGTCCAGGTCCGTACCCCGAGGGGCGGCGCTGACCCCGTCGCCGACCTCGACGGTCGGATCGATTGTGTGCTGGTGGATGCGCCCTGCACGGGCGTGGGCACGTGGCGGCGCAATCCGGACGCCAAGTGGCGCCTGCGTCCCGGCAGCCTGGACGTGCGGCGGAAAGAGCAGGCGACCGTTCTCGACCGCGCTGCGACCCTTGTGAAGCCCGGAGGGCGGATCGTCTACATCACCTGCTCGATCCTGCCGGAGGAAAACGATGAGGCGCTCGAAGGCCTCCTCCAGCGCGACGCCGGGTTCGAGGTGGTGAAGGCCGATGAGCTCCTGGCCAAGGCGGGCCTGGCGAACCTTGCCTCCTTCATCCGCGTCACGAAATACGGGATCCAGTTGACCCCGAGGAAGACGGGAACGGACGGTTTCTTCGTCGCTGGGCTGACGCGGCGCTAATAGAGCGCGCGGGCTTGGTCGATGACGGACAGGATTTGAGCCTGTCCCTTGTATTTAGCCCGCAATGTGCTCGCCGTTTTGTCAATTTGAACTTGCCCGCAGCGTAACTCGCGCATGGCTCTGCGGATTTCCCGCCTACGGGCGGCATCGTAGGGCTCCTCGCCCGCCCAGTGGTAGCATTCCAGCACCCGGTCCACGAAGGCGGCGACATCGGCCGGGGAGTTTTTCCCGAGGTTCTCGATGGCCTCGAGGTCAGGCTCCGCATCCAGGGCATCCAGGGCAGGCTCCGCATCTTGAGCGAAGCCCGGAAGAATGCCGGCGCTCAAGGTGAGCAGAATGGCGCAGGTGCGTAGCGCCTTCGAGATCATGATGATGCCCCTGGATTGGGAAGATGTGGAGCATATGTAATTTAGTTTCTTAAAGCGGTGCAACAAAGTTTTTGCCGAGGCCGAGCTGGCCACGAGCTTCGTCCGGGCAAGACATCCTCGGACGAAGCATCGTACCTGCGCCAGATAGCTCAGGCGTCTGATCGCCCGGATCTATTTCGCCGAAAGAGGCCTAGAAACCCGCAGCCCTGGGCGGCCGCGTCCGAGGGGCGGGAGCCGGGGCAGAGGTTTGCGCTCCCTGGGCGGCATCGAGGGCGTTGATCGAGGCCGAATGCCCGGAATAGGTCTTTCGCAGGAAGGCCTCGTCGGTCGCCAGCTCGCTGCATCTGAGGTGCCGCAGGGCCCGCTTGACCTCGGCGGTCTTGAGGAGCGGTCGCTTATCCGCCTCGTCCCAATGGGAGCATCCGAGCTTCCGGGTGATGAACTCGCGAACCTCCGGAAGGGCGCCCCGGCTGAGAGCTTCGATCCTCTGCAAGGACAGTCCTTCAGCCATGCCCGAACCTGGAAAGAAGAGCCCGAGCGACGAGAAAAGCGTTATAAATCCGAAACGCGCCATGACTGTCCCGTTAAAGGGCATGACACCGCGGCAGGGATGAGGGTAAAGCACCTGCACATCATCTGCCGAGATATGCCCCTCCTACCCGAAGTGAAACAAATGGCTCAGACCCACGACAAGATTCTGATCATCGATTTTGGCTCTCAGGTAACCCAGCTCATAGCCCGCCGGGTGCGTGAGGACGGTGTTTATTCGGAGGTAGTCCCTTTTCAGAAGGCGGCCGAAGCCATCCGGACCATGAAGCCGAAAGGCGTGATCCTGTCCGGCGGCCCCGAATCCGTGACGACGGATGCCTCGCCCCGGGCGCCCCGTGAGCTGTTCGAAGCAGGTCTTCCCGTGTTCGGCATCTGCTATGGGCAGCAGACGATGGCGGCGCAGCTCGGCGGCCAGGTCGAGGGCGGGCATCATTCGGAGTTCGGCCGGGCCGAGATCGAGGTCCTGTCCGAGAGCCCGCTCTTCCAGGGCGTGTGGCAGGTCGGCAAGAAATATCCGGTGTGGATGAGCCACGGCGACCGGGTCACCCAGCTTCCGCAAGGCTTCGAGGTGCTGGCGGCCTCCGAGAACGCGCCCTTCGCGGTCGTGGCCGATGAGGAGCACAAGTTCTACGGCGTCCAGTTCCATCCCGAGGTGGTCCACACGCCGCAGGGTGCGCAGCTGATCCGGAACTTCGTCCGCGACATCGCGGGCTGCAAGGGCGACTGGACCATGAAGGCCTTCCGTGAGGAGGCGATTGAGCGCATTCGCGCCCAGGTGGGGTCTGGCCGGGTGATCTGCGGCCTGTCCGGCGGCGTCGATTCCGCCGTGGCGGCGGTTCTCATCCACGAGGCCATCGGCGACCAGCTCACCTGCGTCTTCGTCGATCACGGCCTTCTGCGCGCCTCGGAGGCCGAGCAGGTGGTGAGCCTCTTCCGCGACCACTACAACATCCCGCTCGTGCACGTTCAGGCGCAGGACCTGTTCATCGGCGCGCTGGAAGGCGTGTCCGATCCGGAGGTCAAGCGCAAGACCATCGGCCGGCTCTTCATCGACGTGTTCGACGAGGAGGCGAAGAAGATCGGCGGCGCTGACTTCCTGGCGCAAGGGACGCTTTATCCGGACGTGATCGAGAGCGTGTCCTTCACGGGCGGCCCCTCCGTCACCATCAAGAGCCACCACAATGTGGGCGGCCTGCCCGAGCGCATGAAGATGAAGCTCGTGGAACCCCTGCGCGAGCTGTTCAAGGACGAGGTGCGCGTGCTCGGCCGCGAGCTCGGCCTTCCCGACGCCTTTGTGGGCCGCCATCCCTTCCCGGGTCCGGGCCTCGCCATCCGCGTTCCCGGCGAGATCACCCGCGAGAAGCTCGACATCCTGCGCAAGGCCGATGCGATCTACCTGGAGGAGATCCGCAACGCGGGCCTCTACGACGAGATCTGGCAGGCCTTCGCCGTGCTGCTGCCCGTCAAGACCGTGGGCGTGATGGGCGATGCGCGTACCTACGACCACGTCTGCGCCCTTCGCGCCGTCACCTCCATCGACGGCATGACGGCCGATTTCTACCCCTTCGACATGGCGTTCTTGGGCAGGGTTGCCACCCGCATCATCAACGAGGTGAAGGGCATCAACCGCGTGACCTACGACATCACGTCGAAGCCGCCCGGCACCATCGAGTGGGAATGATTTTAGCCTATCCAAACGCCGCCGATTTTACGCCATGGTACTCCATAACGCACTGAAATCTTTTAATAAATTCTACGTCTTCTATCGCTGCCTATCGCGGGGAAAGCCTCGTGATAGACGGTATAGCTGACGGTATGGCGACTCTTGTCGCATCGGCAGAATGCATATACCGTCACGGCTTAGAGAGCTTGTGACGGTATTTTTTTAGGCATTTTGACCTTGAAGCGAAAGGGAATTTTGCCTTTCAGGAAGGCTGATTTCGGCCTGACGGTATATTTGAGGGCTCTCCCGCGTTTTCTGAGCGATCTCGGAGGGTCCAATGCTGACTGATGCGGGCATCAAAGCCCTGAAACCAAAAGATAAATTATACAAGGTCGCTGACCGCGACGGTATGTACGTCGTGGTTCAGCCCTCAGGGGCAGTCGTCTTCCGTTACGACTACCGAATGAACGGCCGCCGCGAGACCCTGACGCTCGGCCGGTATGGAGCTGCTGGCCTGTCACTGGCACGTGCGCGGGAGAAGCTGATTGACGCGCAGAGGGCTATTCTCGAAGGTCGGTCGCCTGCCCAGGAGAAGCAGCGAGAAAAGCGCCGCCTCAAGGAAGCAAAGAGTTTCGGCGAGTTTGGCGAACGTTGGCTACAAGAGGCGAAGATGGCCGACAGCACCCGCGCTATGCGTCGCACGATCTACGAGCGGGACATCCTTCCGACGTTTCGAAATCGTCTGCTGACGGAAATCGGCCCCGAGGATTTGCGGGCGATGTGCGCAAAGGTGAAGGGCCGTGGAGCGCCGGCCACGGCGGTCCACGTCCGAGACATCGTGAAGCTGGTTTACGCCTTCGCGATCCTGCACGGGGAGAAGGTAGCGAATCCCGCCGATGAGGTCGGTCCTTCCTCGATCGCGACATTCGTTCCTAAGGACCGTTCGCTGTCGCCCGCCGAAATCCGAGTCATGCTAGGTCAACTTGAGCATGTTGCGACGCTGCCGACTATCCGGCTCGGCATGAAGCTGTTTCTCATCACTATGGTCCGCAAGAGTGAGTTGCAGGACGCTACATGGGATGAGGTCGACTTCGAGAATGCAGTGTGGACGATCCCAAAAGAGCGGATGAAGCGTTCCAAGGCACACAACGTCTATCTACCGGAGCAGGCGATCGACATCCTTGTGGCGCTCAAGACCTGTGCCGGCAATTCCCGATACTTGCTGCCATCCCGTTACGACGCGGATGCTCCTATGTCGCGCGCGACCTTCAACCGTGTCACCTATGCAGTGGTCGAACGAGCCAAGAAGGAGGGACTGCCGCTTGAGCCGTTCACTGTGCATGACCTGCGCCGCACGGGCTCGACGCTGCTCAACGAGCTGGGTTTCAACAGCGATTGGATCGAGAAGTGCTTAGCACATGAGGATGGGCGGTCGTCGCGTGGCATCTACAACAAGGCGGAGTATGAGCATCAACGCCGCCACATGATGCAGGAATGGGCCAATCTGATTGACGCCTGGGTTGCTGGGCAGAAATACACCCCGACACTGTATCCGGTGTCCATGGAGCTTCTAGCTCCCGAGCCTAACCTTTGACGGGGCGGAACTTCCTGAGATTGACGTCAGGCGACGGCGCACGCCTGACGGCTTTCTCTCGGGAGGCTTGGCGACGTTGCTCAAGCCAAGCTTCCACTTCGGCGAGATCCCAGACCACAGTTCGGGCGGTCAGATAGAAGCGTTGCGGGAATTCACCTCGCTGCTCCAGCTCGTAGATGGTGGTGTCGGCAAGTGGTACGATTTCACGCAGTTGGTGCCTGCGAATAGTGCGCTTTATGAGCGTAGGCGACGATGAGGTCATCGTGCACCCTCGGCGCTTTTGATTGCGCTCCCCGGCAGAAGGCCTAGTGCGCACTCTTCCAGCGTCCGGAGCAATTCCGGTTCGTCGCTGGAGTGCAACTGCTTGAACGCGTCGACTGAGGAGCACCAGACTTTCGGACCGTCCGCCGATGGCTTTCGCTCGCCGCGCGCGGTCCGCCTAGTCCAGGCTTTCATTTCGCCATAGTCCTCGCCCCCGACTTTCTGTGCGGTCATCTCACACCTCGCTCTTTCAAAATTCGTGTCCAAAATCTTTGGAAGTCAGCCTAAAGCGTGACTGCCTTCTCCGATATTTGGCAGACTGTGGAGGAGAGACGGAGGTGTGTAGCGTGCCGCATTCGACGCATCCTTCTGGCGGCACCCCGTTTGTCTCTGCTGGTATCGCGATCAAGCTAACGGAGGAGTATTGTCGCCTCATTGCTATTTGTGAGGGCCCTTGATGCCGTACGAGCACGAAAAACCATGGAAGCCATTTAGCCCGGGGGAGATTATATCACTTTTTCGATCGGCGATTTTTCCTTGGTGGATCGCTGGCGGTCTCGCGATCGAGCACTTTGTCAGGCGACGGCTTAGGCCGCATGCAGACATAGACGTCCTAGTCCTTCGCAAGGATGTAACATCCTTGCGACGTTACTTGAACGGGTGGGATTGTTGGGCAGCGGACCCGCCTGGCCATTTACGTGTCTGGCACGTTGACGAAGTGTTGGGGGACAATGTCCATGACGTCTGGTGTCGACAGGATTCGACTTCGCCGTGGAGTTTTCAGATAATGATCGATGAGAGCAACGGTTCGGAATGGTATTCTCGCCGTTGCCACCAGGTAAGGAAGCCGCTTGAAGAAATGGGCGTGTCCGACGACCAGGGCGGACGCTTTCTGAGCCCGGAAATTCAGCTCTTCTACAAGGCAAGTTCCCCACGGCCAAAAGACGAGCTGGACTTTGAGGCGTCGCTGCCATTGCTGGCGCCCACACAAAAAGCCTGGCTTTTGGAAGCAATTGAGCGGGCATACGGCTCGACTAATGTGTGGGCTGATCGGCTGAGGACGTTAATCTCGATTTAGATGCCGACTAGCCAGATGCTGATCTGATGCCTTGCGCCGCTGTTCGTCGCGCCTTCGCAAATCCGCGATCGGTCGCGACGAAACGTTCCAGCATCGGCACGATGAGCTTGGCAGGCTCGATCGCCGCGCGGCCATCGGCCAGGATGCGGCCGTAATCGGTGAGATCGCGATGGAGCGCCGCCGGCAGCTCCACCGTGATCCTGACGGGCTTGTCATCGGCGATGGGGCCGAGTTTCAGCTTGGTCATGGTCAGCTCCTGTAGGGTTCGAGCACCAAATCCTTGGTGACGATGACACGGACTGGGAAGCCGGGCCGGATGGTCAGCGTCGGTGCGACCTGCAACTGACGCTGGACGATCTGCTGACCGGCCTGATTGACCGTATCCTGTGCGCCGTCACGGATGGCGCGGATCAGGCGATCATTGTCGTCGGTGGCGAGCTCCGCGCCTATGCCGAGCAGGGTCGAGAGCGCGGCGGCCTTGGCGAGATCCCACCAGTGGTAATCGACGCCATCCTCCAAGCCTGCATAGCCTTGCGTGTCCGCGCCCGGCTGGCGCTCGAGAACGATGGAGCGGCCGTTCGGCATGATGAGGCGGTTCCAGACGAGCAACACGCGGCGCTGGCCGAACTGCACGGCATTGTCGTACTGGCCGATGAGCCGCGTTCCCTGCGGCACGATCAGGATGCTGCCAGTCGGGCTGTCATAGATGTTCTCCGTGACCTGCGCCGTGATCTGGCCGGGGAGATCGGAGCGGATGCCGGTGATGAGCGCGGCCGAGATGACTGCGCCCGCTTGCAGCACGAAAGGCGATGCCGGCAGCGTGACGCGATCAGGCGTCACGGTGCGCCGGTCAGCCGCCGCATTGAGGAACGCAAGCTGCTTGTCCTGCGCAGTCGGCTGTCCCGCCGCGCTGGCTGGATCGAAGCCGGCAAGGCCCGGCATCGTGCTGGCTGTCGCTGCCGTCGATCCCTGCCAAGACTGGAAGAAGACGGTGCTGAGGCGCGCCGCTTCTTCCTCGGCGCGGCGGCGCTGCTCGGCCTCGTCGACGCCGGGCGTCGGTACGACGGGAGGCGCGACGGGCTGGCCGGCATTCTGAGCGCTCAAGATGGGGCCGCCGAGATCGCCGGGCAGCGCCGGCCCGAGGACGGGGCCGCTATAGTCGCGAGGCAGGCCGGCGAGACCGTCGGCGGTCTGCCGGTTGGACGTGGAATAGAGTTCTTCCCCGCCATCACTGGGGCCGCGCGTCTGGAGCGCGTAGATCAGCGCGCCACCGATTCCGACCAGAGCGACGGCCGCGACGCTGGCGAGCATCTTGCGCGACAGGCGCGTGACGCGGGGCGCTTCAGCACGCAGGCGCATCGGAGCGGCATTGGATTCGGCTTCGGTCATGACTGCGGCCTCCCATCGGTGCGAACGATCCTGACGGTCTGCTGCTTGTCGCCCGCGCCAAGGCGCAGCTCGGCCGCGCTGAATAGGCGATCCACGATCAGGATGTGTTGGTAGATGCGGGTATTGGCGATCTGCGCTTCGCCCTCGGGGCCGATGACGAAGATCGGCGGCATTTCACCCTGCACGATTCCGCGCGGAAACTCGACATAGACACGGCGGCCGTCGTCATAGACGGCGACAGGCTTCCACGGCGGATTGCTAGACCCGGTCAGGCCATAGCGATAGTTGCGTGCGGCGACGGCCGGAATGACCGGCGTTGCCGGAATGGCCTGACGCCCGCCACCTGCCGGCTGAGGATAGGCCCAGGCGACGGCCGGCATATAGGGCTTTTCGCCGGAGCGCAGCTCGATCATGTAGGTGCGCCGGTCGGTGGTGATGACAAGATTGGTGGTGATGTCGGCGCGCGTCGGCTTGACCAGCACATGCACGCGGTGGGCGACGCCAGAGCCGGATTCGGTATCGCCGATGATCCAGCGCGCTGTATCGCCGGCGGCGATCGGTCCGGCGCCGGTCAGGCTTTCGCCGGGTTCGAGCGCGATGTTCGTGATCTGGCCAGGCGCGGCATAGACCTGGTAGAGCGCACCTTCCGACCACGGATAGACCTGAATGGCGTTGAAGTAGCCCTCGCGGCGCGGCTGCACACGGGCGGCGGCATTGGCATTCTCGACGCGCGCCGTCGGTGTCGCCCCAGCCGTGCCGCCGCGCGCGACGGTCCAGGCCGGCGGAACATGAATCGGCTTCAGCCGCTCATCCGTCACGGTTGCGGGAATGGCCGGAAGCGGCGGCACGCTGTTGTCGTAGCTGATCTGCGGCGGCTTGGTGGAGGCGCAGCCGGCGAGCATGGTCGCCGAGAGCATCACAGCCACGATTGCAGGTTTGCGGATCGCGCGGTTCATTGGCCCATCTCCCGCGACCAGTTGATGGCGTTGACGTAGATGCCGAGCGGATTGGCTTTCAGGCGTTCCGCGTCACGCGGCGGTTGCACGGCGATGGTGAGGATCGCGGTCCAGCGCTCCGTGCCGGAGAGCTGGCCATTCTCAAAATGCCGTTCGGTCCAGGCGACGCGGAAGCTGTCGGGCGAAGCCCGAATGACGCTGGAGACGTCCACGGCGATCTGTTGCTTGCCGACCTTGGTGAAGGGGTCGTTGGTCCGGGCATAGTCGTTGAGCGCGCCCGCGCCGCGATCGGTCGTCCATTCATAGGCGCGAAGCCAGTTCTGGCGGACGATGATCGGGTCGGCTGGGATGGACCTGATCTGCTCGATGAAGCGGCCGAGATGCCATGCGATCTGCGGATCGGTCGGGCGATAGTCGGCGGTCGCCGGTGCGACGGTCTGGGCCTGGCCGAGCTTGTCGACCTGCACCACCCAAGGCACGACGGTTCCCTGTACCGACTGCCAGACGAGCGCAGCGGCGAAGCCGCCGGAGAGAACCAGCGAGCCGAAGGCCATAGTGCGCCAGTTCTTCGCCTGCACGCGGGCCGAGCCGATACGCTCGTCCCAGACCTGCGCGGCTTTCTGGTATGGCGTCTCGGGTTGCGGGGTTTTGCCGTAATGCGCGGCGGGTCGTCGAAACAGGTTCATGAGCGGTCACTTTCAGAGAGGTTGACGGAAGAGCCGGAGCCGTGGCTGTCGCCGGAGCGGACGGCGTGGGTCGTGGTCTGGACGCCATGCGAGAGGCGCTGCGAGCGCTGCATTCGCTTCGCCCAATCAGGTTGGCCCTTGGCGGTCTGGATGGCGGAAGCGTCGGCCGCGGCATCGGCGGACCCGTCGACTGTCCCCATGGTCGAAGAGCCGCCGGTGACGCCGAAGCCGCTCTTCACGCCATCGGAAAAGCTGGATTTGACGCTGGCCGCTGCACGGCGCAGCGGCGACATGGCGGCGGAGCCTGCCGCACGTCCGACGCCGCCGATGCCGGATGCGGCACCCCCCGCACCGGAGTGGCCGAGCGAACCGAGGCTGAAGGCGGCGGATGCGGCACCAGCGGCGGTCGCGCCGCCACGCACGGCGGCAGCGCCGGTGGAAAGCGCGGCTGCACCGCCCTTGGCGGCAAGGCCAGCGGCGCCAGCACCGGCCAGCACCATGCCGCCTGCGGCAAGACCGGTTCCAACGGCGGCGCCTGCTCCGAGCTGCGGACCGCCGCTAACCAGGCCGGAAGCAATGCCGGGGCCGAAGATGCCGAGGCCGAGGAGCGAGAGTGCGGCGAGCACGACGGCCATGGCGTCGTCGATGCTCGGGGTCACGCCCCCGAACCCGGCGGTGAACTGGCTGAACAGCGTCGAGCCGATACCGATGATGACGGCGAGCACTAGAACCTTGATGCCGGAGGAAATGACGTTGCCGAGCACCCGTTCGGCCATGAAGGCTGTCTTGCCGAAGAGGCCAAACGGAATCAGAACGAAGCCCGCCAGCGTTGAAAGCTTGAACTCGATCAGAGTGACGAAAAGCTGGATCGCCAGAATGAAGAAGGCGAGGATGACCAGCGCCCAGGCGAAGAGCAGGCAGGCGATCTGGATGAAGTTCTCGAAGAAGGCGACCCAGCCCATCAGATCGGAGATGGATTCGAGCAGCGGCCGGGCGGCATCGAGGCCGGTTTGCGCCACCTTGCCGGGGCGCATCAGGTCGGCGGCCGAAAACCCGGTTCCGCTCGCCTTCAACCCCAGCCCGGCGAAGCTGTCGAAGACGATCTTCGCCAGGTTGTTCCAGTTGCCGATGAGATAGGCGAAGACGCCGACGAACAGGGTCTTCTTGACGAGGCGCGCAATGATGTCGTCATCAGCGCCCCAGGACCAGAACAGCGCGGCCAGGGTCACGTCGATGACGATGAGCGTGGTGGCGATGAAGGCAACTTCGCCCGACAGAAGCCCGAAGCCGGAGTCGATATAGCGGGTGAAGACCCCAAGGAAATTGTCGATGACGCCAGCGCCGCCCATGGATCAATGCCCCTCGGTCTGAAGGCGCGAGGACGGCGCGGGCGTGCGGCCGAGAAAAAGGTCACGCGTTCCCGCCCAGACGCGCATACATTCGCTGTCCTCGGCCGCCTTCTGGCCAAGCTGCTGGCACCGGCGCTGCCCTTCGCGCAGCGGGTCACGCGCGGGCTGTTGAAGGCTGGCCGGCGCGAATGCCGGAGCCTCTTCCTTGCGGGTCATCTCGATCGCGGTCGCCGTGATGGCGACCGCGACGAATATGATTGCGCCCAGCCGGGCCAGCATCTTGCCGTCCATGACGGTGCTCCCCTTCTGGCGATCAATTGCCGGTGTTGAACATCTGCGCGTTGCCCGGCTGGTAGCCGGAGCCGGGCGTCAGGAACCGGCGACGCTGCTCGCGGCCCTGTTCGGCTGCGGCCGCACGCTCCGCCTCGGTCAGCGTGCCGGCGCGACCATTGGCGGCGAGGAGCGCGATTAGGTCGGAGAGCTGCTGCGACTGGAGGGCGAGAAGCTGGTTGCCGGCCTGTGCCGCCTGAAGCGCGCCGGTCGCGCCCTGGCTTTGGCCGACCAGCGCCGACATCTGGGCCCGATTGGCGTCGATATTGCCGACGACCCCGGCCTGCACGCGCATGGCGTCCTGCAAGCCGCCGACGGTGTTCTTCCAGCGGTCGCGTGCGCCCGCCACCAGTTGCGCGTCAGTGGTGGATAGCGAGACATTGCCGTACTGGCTCTGGAACGCCTGATCGATCTTCTGGACGTCGAAGGCGATGTTCTGCGCCTGCCCGAGAAGCTGCTGGGTCTTCTGGACGTTCTGCTGCAAGGTCTGGAGCGCGGAGTACGGTAGGCTGGCGAGGTTCTTAGCCTGATTGATGAGCATCTGCGCTTCGTTCTGAAGCGAGGTGATCTGATGGGCGATCTGCTCCAGGTTGCGTGCAGCGGTCAGCACGTTCTGCGCATAGTTCGTCGGGTCATAGACGATGCGGCCAAAGCCGAAGGCATGGGCCTGCTGCGTCACCAGGACGGGCGAAACGGCCAGCATGGTTGCGGCCAGGATGGCGGCGCGCGAGCGGAAAGTACGGGTCTTCATGGCATGGTCTCCTTTTCGGCTTGGGGGAAGTTCGGGATGAGATCGGCCGCCCAACCGGCGTCGCGGGCGCGCAGCCACGCCGCGAGAAAGCCTTCGCGGCCGTGTTCGGCGACGAGGTTCGCGATGAGTGTCTGGTCGGATTTGGAGGATGCGGCGCAGAGCGCGAGGCCAACTTCGCTGAGGCCCAGCTCGAACAGGCGGTTGCCGCGCCGCGACTGGCAGTAATAATCCCGCTTGGGCGTCGCCCGCGCGAGGATTTCGATCTGACGATCGTTGAGGCCGAAGCGCCGATAGATCGCGGTGATCTGCGGCTCGATAGCGCGTTCGTTGGGGAGCAACAGCCGCGTCGGGCAGCTTTCGATGATGGCCGGCGCGATGCTCGAATTGTCGACGTCGGAAAGGGACTGCGTGGCGAAGATGACGGAGGCGTTCTTCTTGCGCAGCGTCTTCAGCCATTCGCGGAGCTGGCCGGCAAAGCCTTCGTCATCCAGCGCCAGCCAGCCCTCGTCGATGATGAGCATGGTCGGACGACCGTCGAGCCGGTCGCCGATGCGATGGAACAGGTAGGATAGAACGGCGGGCGCGGCGCCCCTCCCGACAAGCCCTTCGATCTCGAACGCCTGCACGGCGGCCGAGCCGAGATGTTCGGCTTCGGCGTCGAGCAGCCGGCCATAGGGCCCGCCGACACAGTAAGGCCGGAGCGCCTGCTTCAAATCGTTGGACTGGAGCAGGACGCTGAGGCCGGTAATGGTGCGCTCCTCGACCTGCGCGGAAGCGAGCGAGGTCAGCGCTGTCCAGATATGCTCTTTGGCCTCGGGCGTGATCGTGATGCCTTCGCGCATGAGGATTGCCACGATCCAGTCAGCGGCCCAGGCGCGTTCATAGGTGTCGTGGATGCGGGCAAGCGGCTGGAGCGAAACGGAGGCGTCGGAGCCTTCGGTGAGGCCGCCGCCGAGATCGTGCCAGTCACCGCCCATGGCGAGCGCGGCAGCGCGGATCGAACCGCCAAAGTCGAAGGCGAATACCTGCGAACGATCATAGCGCCGGAACTGGAGCGCCATCAGCGCGAGCAGCACGGACTTGCCCGCACCTGTCGGGCCGACGACGAGGGTATGGCCCACGTCGCCGACATGGAGAGATAACCGGAACGGGGTCGAGCCTTCGGTCTTGCCGTAAAGCAAGGGGGGCGCACCGAAATGCTCGTCCCCTTCCGGCCCCGCCCACACGGCAGAGAGGGGGATCATGTGGGCGAGATTGAGCGTCGAGATGGGCGGCTGGCGGACGTTGGCGTAGGCATGTCCGGGGAGCGAGCCGAGCCAGGCATCGACGGCATTGACGGTTTCGATCATGGCCGTGAAGTCGCGGCCCTGAATGACCTTCTCGACGAGGCGCAGTTTCTCGTCGGCGAGACGCGCATCGGCGTCCCACACCGCGATCGTCGCCGTGACATAGGCCATTCCGGCGACATCCTGACCCAGCTCCTGCAAGGCCATGTCGGCATCGGCCGCCTTGTTCGCGGCGTCCGTATCCACGAGGGCGGACGCCTCGTTGGTCATCACCTCCTTCAAGATCGCGGCTATGCTCTTTCGCTTCGCGAACCATTGCCGCCTGATCTTGGTCAGCAGTTTGGTCGCGTCGGTCTTGTCGAGCAGGATCGCGCGGGTGCTCCAGCGATACGGGAACGCCAACCGGTTGAGATCATCGAGCAGGCCGGGCGTCGTCGCGGTCGGGAAGCCGATGATGGTGAGGATACGCAGATGCTCGCCGCCGAGGCGCGGCTCCAGCCCGCCAGTGAGCGGCTGGTCGGCAAGCAGCGCATCGAGATAGATCGGCGTTTCCGGCACGCGTACGCGATGGCGCTTGGTCGAGACGGTCGAGTGCAGATAGGTCAGCGTCTCGCTGTCATCGAGCCATTCACACTCCGGCATGAAGCCGTCGAGCAGCGCCAGCACCCGGTCGGTGCGATCGGTGAAGGTGCGCAGGATTTCGTTCGGATCGACGCCGGTGCGCTCGCGGCCTTCATACAGCCAAGTTTCCGCGCGGGCGGCTTCCTCGGCCGGCGGCAGATAGAGGAAGGTCAGGTAATAGCCGGAGACGAAGTGAACGCCTTCTTCCTCGAAGTCTGCCTTGCGCTCGGCATCGACCAAGCCGGATGCAGCATCGGGGAATTGGTCCGCGGGATAGATCGCGGCCTGATGGCGCTGCGCCTCGACGAAGATGCTCCAGCCGGAGCCGAGACGGCGAAAGGCGTTGTTGATGCGCGAGGCGACTGCGACCAGCTCTGCCGCGACGACGCTATCGAGATCAGGCCCGCGAAACGTCGCGGTGCGCTGGAACGAGCCGTCCTTGTTGAGGATGATGCCGGGACCGATCAGCGCGGCCCATGGCAGGAAGTCGGCAAGGCGGCCGGCGCTGCGACGATATTCGGCGAGGTTCATCATGGCCGCGCTCCTCAGACCGACAGGTGACCAGGGATGCGCAGATGCCGGCGGGCGACCTCCACGAAGAGCGGATCACGTTTCGCGGCCCAGACCGCCGCGAAATGGCCGATGGCCCAGATGGCGAGGCCGACCAGCCAGAGGCGCAGGCCGAGGCCCACGGCCCCGGCCAGCGTTCCATTGAGGATCGCGATGGAGCGCGGTGCACCGCCGAGCAGGATGTGCTCGGTCAGCGCGCGGTGAACCGGGACGGTAAATCCCGGCACGTCCAGTTGCTCGAACGCGACCGCCATCAGACGAGCGCCCCGCCGCCAAAGGAGAAGAACGACAGAAAGAAGCTCGACGCGGCGAAGGCGATAGACAGGCCAAATACGATCTGGATCAGCTTGCGGAAGCCGCCGGACGTGTCGCCGAAGGCGAGCGCCAAGCCCGTGGCGATGATGATGATGACGGCGATAATCTTGGTGACCGGCCCCTCGATCGACTGGAGAATTTTCTGGAGCGGCGCTTCCCACGGCATTGAGGAGCCGGAGGCATGGGCGGCGGGAGCGAGGACGAGATTGACGTAGGCGAAGGCGGCGGTCGCGATCGTGCGACGCAGGCACAAGACGGAGCGGATCATGAAGGGTCTCCTGTGTTGGCGGTGGCTTGGGTGATGCGGTAGTCCCCGTCCGGGCCGAGCCCATCGACGCGGGCGAGTTCGGCGAGCCGGCGCGCGGAGCCGCGGCCGGAGAGGACGGCCACGAGGTCGATGGTCTCAGCGATCAGCGCACGCGGGACGGTGACGACGGCTTCCTGAATGAGCTGTTCGAGCCGGCGCAGTGCGCCAATGCCGGTTCCCGCGTGGATCGTGCCGACGCCGCCGGGATGGCCAGTACCCCAGGCTTTCAGAAGATCGAGCGCTTCAGCGCCGCGCACCTCGCCGATGGGGATGCGGTCGGGGCGCAGGCGCAGCGACGAGCGGACGAGATCGGAGAGCGTGGCGACGCCATCCTTGGTGCGCATGGCGACAAGGTTAGGTGCTGCGCATTGCAGCTCGCGCGTGTCCTCGATGATAACGACGCGATCCGCGCTCTTGGCGACTTCGGCCAGCAGCGCATTGGTCAGCGTGGTCTTGCCGGTCGAGGTGCCGCCCGCGACCAGGATGTTGGCGCGCCCGGCGACGGCCGCGCGCAAGGTCGCGGCCTGATTCGCCGACATGATCCCGGCGGCTACGTAATCGTCGAGCGTGAAGACGGCGACAGCGGGTTTGCGAATGGCGAAGGCGGGCGATGCGACGACGGGCGGCAACAACCCTTCGAACCGCTCCCCTGTTTCCGGCAGCTCCGCCGAGACGCGTGGCGACCGGGCATGAACCTCCGCACCGACATGGTGGGCGACCAGGCGCACGAGGCGCTCGCCATCCGCGGGCGACAGCATCTCGCCGGTATCGGCCAACCCTTCGGACAGCCTGTCCACCCAGATGCGGCCGTCCGGGTTCAGCATCACCTCGACGATGGCCGGGTCTTCGAGAAACCGCGCAATAGCCGGGCCGAGCGCCGTGCGCAGCATCCGCGCGCCGCGTGCGATGGCTTCCGGTTTTTGATGGCTGGTCGTCATATCGGCCCCGTTTCTTCACGAGGCGCGACAGACGGTCCCCGGAATTGGGGTCGATTAAAAGAGCCTGAAATCAGGCCGATTCAACAAGTATCGAGAGCCGTGCGGCGGTCGGCGGTTATCGGCGGCGAATAGGACTGCCAGCGTCTGAGTTGGGGTGGAGTGGGGATGTTCCGCTTTTGGCAACTGGGTTGCGTAAGCGGACGTACGTTCTACCAGCACATTACCGCTACGCGCCGCCAGAAAGTTGACATAACGTCGTCCACGCATTTGGCTGAATTGGACAGATGGCCGTTGTTTAAAGACCACCATCCTCCGAGCATTCATAATTCATTATGGTTGAAACTCCTGTGAGCTATCACTCAACTCTTCACTTCTCATCCGGCTTTCCAATGGTCATTGGCCTGCAACACATTGAGGACTACAAGAAGATTAAAGTCGCGAACCCGACAGAACGTATGATCTTCAAGCGAGATAGCAGTCACGAGGTGCATGGCATTGGCGTAACGCATGGCTATCACCACTACATCATTGCTACTCGTCCTCGCTGCATGTTCAAGCAAGACAGCTTTTCGTGGTTACCCAGCCAAAGCAAGGTCGTAGGCGAGCTTGAGTTTGAAACGGGGTATCGCGATTGGAGGAGCGTTCCGTTTGAGATGCTCCTCGATGGAAACTCGCCATATCATTTGCTACCGGACACACCAGTGCCGCCGCCCCAGGCAATCAGAAACGTTCGCCTTATCCGTGGCCCTATGGGACATCCAAATCGGATAATTGTTGAAGATGGCGCGAACCCCAGAGGGTTTTTCCTGGAACCAGACCTTCTGCATTTTATTCGAGTCGATGATCGAAATTGGCCGGAGTGTCTGGATTTCAAAGTCGAGTACATCGGTATTTCGACCGGCAAAGATGGAAATCGAGATTTCGCCGACCGTCTTTGGAACCATGAGAAAGTCCGTGAAATTGCGGGGGCTATTCAACGCGATGCGCCTAATCTTCAGGTATACGTCTTTGGCTACCAGAGCCGCTATCTTATTGAATGTGCCCCTCTGAGGTTCGTAGAAAACAGCAATATTCTTGAGACCGATCTAGGGGTACGTGCATCCGCGGAAGTCCTAGAGGCGGCATTGATAGGCCATTTCCGTCCCACGTTTAACGAAAGGCTCAAGGACTTTCCTGGTGGTAATCGGCCCCATTGGCTAAACAGCCTCAGGGAGATCATTCGCCCAAGCTACGAGCCTGCCGGGACAGCATTGCTTTCGGTGGTGCTCGCATCGGACAATAGACACAATCCAGAGGGAGCCTGGACTTTCGGGCGTTTTTACACTGATCACACGCGCTTGAATCACCACGGGGCGACCGATCTTTGCGAGATTACAATTAATCTCTCGAAAATCTCCTAAGCCGACACTGGATGAACATCCAGCGTTTATGGAAGCACGATGGTAGCAAATATACTATCACGATGACTGCTTCGGGCCGATCCAAGACCTTGGAAGTGCCTGGCTGAAAGTCAGCTTTCGGTTTCAATGCTTCCACAGCCGACGGCCGAAATGGGGTCGAAAGCTGACATTCTCCTCAAGGCTTATTGTCAACTGCCGTCGCGGCTTTGTAAGAAGGATCAATATCCCGCGAAAGCTCCTTGAGAAACCGGTCGCCGGTTGCGAGGCGCTTGCCGAGCGACTGCAAGAAGCCGTCGAAGCGTTCCGCGCCCTTGGCGCGAGCCGATGCCTGCGCGGTATCGGGCAACGGCGGTGTAAGGATCAGCCAATAGCGGATGAACAGTGAGACGGCTTCGCCGAGCACGGCGAGATCTTCGTCGAGCGAATCGATCTGACGACCGAACTTATCGAGGCGCCGCGACATGGCTGCTTCCAGCTTCTCGGTTGTATCGCCGGATAGAAAACACGCCACGGCTGCTTCGATGATGGCGGACTTGGAAATGTTTCGGCGCAGCGCCAGCGTCTCGACCTGTTGGAGCAAGGCCGGGTCGAAATAGACGTTCATACGGGTGCGGGGTGTCATGGCGCGCTCCTCAAAGCTCTATGCCGTCGCCGGGATCGAGCGAGGCTTGCCGCGCGACCATCCGCATACGGCTGCGCAGCGCATTGGCCTTGGCGGCGTCGACATCGGGTTCGTCGTCCAGAAGCTCGAACTCCTGGGCGGGTGATGGCGGTAGCGGCAGGATTTCTTCATGCTCGGGCAATTCCGGCTCGCGGCGGATGCCGGCATTGGCGGGATCGCCGCCGTCGTCTCCGCTGCTCGCGCCGGCACGGCCCGCCGCCGCGACGACGCGGCCTGACCAGTCATCGGTTGCGGCGGCATTGGCGGGTGCGGCCGCCAGCTCGGGCGGCGCGACGATGCGCTCCTGCAAGCGCGCGTCCTCGAAATACTTCGCCTTGGTGGCGCGGATCGGCGGTGTGCCCGCGACCATGACGATTTCCTCATGGGGCGGGAGCTGCATGATCTCACCGGGCGTCAGCAACGGGCGCGCGGTCTCCTGCCGCGAGACCATAAGATGCCCCAGCCAGGGCGACAGGCGATGACCGGCATAGTTGGTGGAATCGCGCAGTTCGGTCGCGGTGCCGAGCGCATCGGACACGCGCTTGGCGGTGCGTTCGTCGTTCGTGGCGAAGCTGACGCGCACATGGCAATTGTCGAGAATGGCGTTGTTCGGCCCATAGGCGCGCTCGATCTGGTTGAGCGACTGCGCGATCAGGAAGCCCTTGAGGCCATAGCCCGCCATGAAGGCGAGCGCCGACTCGAAGAAGTCGAGCCGCCCCAGCGCCGGAAACTCGTCGAGCATCAGGAGCAGCCTATGACGCTTGCTCGATGCGGTCAGCTCCTCGGTCAGCCGGCGGCCGATCTGGTTGAGGATCAGGCGGATCAGCGGCTTGGTGCGGTTGATGTCGGACGGCGGCACCACGAGGTAGAGGCTGACCGGCCTCCTGCCGCCGACGAGATCGGCGATGCGCCAGTCGCAGCGGGCGGTGACGCGCGCGACGACAGGATCGCGATACAGGCCAAGAAAAGACATGGCGGTCGAAAGCACGCCGGAGCGCTCGTTGTCGGATTTGTTCAGCAGCTCGCGCGCCGAGGATGCGATGACGGGATGCACGCCGGCCTCGCCGAGATGCGGCGTGTCCATCATGGCGCGCAGCGTGGCTTCGACCGGGCGGCGCGGATCGGAGAGGAAGTTGGCGACGCCCGCCAGCGTCTTGTCGGGTTCGGCATAGAGGACATGCAGGATCGCCCCGACCAGCAGCGAGTGCGAGGTCTTTTCCCAGTGATTGCGCTTGTCGAGCGAGCCTTCGGGATCGACCAGGATGTCGGCGATGTTCTGGACGTCGCGGACTTCCCATTCGCCTTGCCGGACTTCCAGCAGCGGATTGTAGGCGGACGATCGGGCATTGGTCGGATCGAACAGCAGCACACGGCCATGCCGGGCGCGGAACCCCGCTGTCAGCGACCAATTCTCGCCCTTGATGTCATGGACGATGCAGCTTCCCGGCCAGGTCAGCAGCGTCGGCACGACGAGGCCGACGCCCTTGCCGGAGCGTGTGGGCGCGAAGCAAAGCACATGCTCGGGGCCGTCATGGCGCAGGTAGTGCCGGTCGTATTTGCCGAGCAGCACGCCATCGGGACCGAGCAAACCGGCGCTGCGGATTTCCTTATCCTCGGCCCAGCGCGCGGAGCCGTAGGTGGCGACGTTGCGGGCTTCCCGCGCCCGAATGACGGACAAGCTGATGGCGGCGGCAATGGCGATGAAGCCGCCGGATGCAGCGATGATCGAGCCCTCGGCGAAGATCGCCGGCGCGTAGGCGTCGTAGGAAAACCACCACCAGAAGAAGGCGGGCGGATAGTAGATCGGCCATCCCGCCAGCTCGAACCAAGGGCTTCCAAGCTGAGGCTGAAATCCCAGACGCCAGGCAGTCCATTCGGTCGCGGTCCAGGTCATCACGAGAACGATGGTCAGGACCACGGCAATCTGACCCCAGAGGATTCGGGCTCCACGCATACAGGCTCCAATCGGCAAAAATGTTGGAGCCGATCAGAGAATAGCTGTTCGTGCGTGAGGCAATAGAAAATAGGACGCGAGAGAGCTGCCGGATACCATAGCGCGTGAATCGGACGGATTATGTCTGCGCTGAGTCTCACAATAGTCCGCTGCTTCGCGTTGACGTAGCGGAATCGGTATAAAATTGACTGGTTTGCCCGGTCCGGCTGAGCCGGTCCGCGAGAGTGAGCAGTTTCCGCAATGCTGCGCTGCGGTTGTGCGGCGACCAGATGGCAGAGAATGCGATCGGTTCGGGCTCATCCGCGATGGGAAGAAATACCACGCCGGGTGTTGGCGATAAAGAGGTCGCCACTCCCACAAGAGTGATACCGAATCCCTGGGCGACCATCGACAGAAGCGTCCCGCGTCCAATATCGAAGCGTAGAACGGACGGGGCAGGCCAGCGTCCTGCAAGGCGTAGGATGATATGGTTATGAACTTGCGGCCCAGTGCTGCCGTGTCCGACAAGGAACGTCTCTGTTGCCAAATCGTCCCAAGTGACGGCCGAGTGCTCGGCGAGCGGATGGTTCGCCGGCAGCGCGGCCAGCATCGGTTCAGTCCATAGCAGACGGGAGTGACAGTCGGGCGGTTCTAAAGTCCCAGTCACAAACGCAACGTCCAACCGGTCTTCGCGAAGATCGACCAGCATGTCGCGAGCCGAACCTTCCTTCATCTCGATTGCGATCCCGCTGTGTTTTTGGCGGAATTCTGTCAGCAGGTCGGCAAGGAAACTTCGGGCAACGAAGGCATAAACTCCGATTCGTAGTCGGCCGCTCTCTCCCCGCGCCGCCATGCCCGCGATCTTCACGGCGTGGTCGAGTTGGCTGACGCCGATTTTCACCTGGTCGACAAACTGTCGTCCGGGCTCCGTAAGCCTGACGCCTCTTGCGTGGCGTTCGAACAGCAGAATGCCAAGCTCTTCTTCCAGCGCTTTCATGCGCGCGCTGACGCTCGACTGGCTGACGCCGAGCGAGTTGGCAGCGTGGCGGAAGTTCAGGTGGTCGGCAACCGCCAATGCCTGGATCAATGAAGTCAATGGAATGCGCGAACCGAGAATAGTCCGGTCATGCATTTCCCCCTTGGTGCGCCTCCTCATGATCAACACATCAAACAATGACTCCGATGTGCTACCGCCTTGCAGATATGAAAAAGCATCATACGCCTCTCTAACTCTTCTTCCAAAGCTGGGTAGCGGTTACCTTCACTAAGTTTGCGTCGGACTCGATTCTCGATTTTGGGAAGAATTATTGCGGCAATCTCGAGCGTCGATGAGCGCTCGCAGATGCTGAATGTTGGCGAGTGGCACGCTTCCGTCCGGGAGACCGAGAACACGATCGATGGCGATTCCGTACAAGCGCAGGCGACGATCGAGCGTATCGATCAGTTGGTCCGTCCGGTCTTTCGTTGGCGACGCAATGATCTCCGCAAGAATGGGGTAAGTGCTCGCGGGAAGGTTCATGAACAGGTCGGCCACACTCTCCGCATCGAACGTGTCGAAGACGCCCCGGGCGACGCCGTCGGCGATGAGCTGCGTAAGGGCCGGCCTGAACAGGGCGGCCCATGCAAGCGTGATGCGCTGATACAGGACCTGGTTTTCCGGTCGATAGAAAGCCTCGAAGAGCCGCCATTGGACCGGCGCGGTCTCGATCTTTTGGTTCCATGATCTGTCCACGAAGGCCCTCAGGCGCTCCAGGGGATCGAGACTGGCATCCTGCAGGATACCCTGCGCCGCCTCATAGGCACTTTGGGCGAAGCGGCCGGCGAGCGCTTCGAGAAGCTGCTCCTTTGAGGAATAGTAATGGTAGAACGCGCCTTTGGAGAGGCCGGCCTCGGCGATCACGTCGTTGAGGCTCGCATTATCGTAGCCGCGCGACAGAAAAACACGCTGGGCCCAATCCAGGATTTCCGACCGGCGCACATCCGGGTGCTTGATCACTCGCGGCATTCAGCATTCCACGTTGCCCGCGCAGAGCGGCGGTAGACCATTGGTCGGTATAATAAACCGTTAGTCTAGTCCGAGCAAACCTTTTGTGCTAGACTGCTGGTCTGTATGATAGACCG
This sequence comes from Microvirga sp. HS2, assembly GCF_055792805.1. NCBI lineage: Bacteria > Pseudomonadati > Pseudomonadota > Alphaproteobacteria > Hyphomicrobiales > Methylobacteriaceae > Microvirga > Microvirga sp. HS2. The sequence goes on along the minus strand of NZ_JBVVAJ010000013.1, from coordinate 87,156 downwards.
CCGGTCGATTCGTGAATGGCAGCAGGCCTCTTGACGGTCCATCGGCCGGAGCCGGCGCTCCTGGGACCAAGGAATTACAACCGATGGATTCGGATAAAGTCACGCTCAGCAGGGAAAAGGAAACGCTCCTCATCACGCTTTTCGCGAAGGCGGGAGAGAGTCACCTTCCAAACTCCCTTTTGTCCGATGGTTGCGCCGCCGATGCCGTGCGACGGATTGACTATGATTTCGGCAGGCTGAAGGTCACTCGCGACATGATGGTTGGCATCGCGATCCGGGCGAAGACGCTCGACGATTGGGTCCGGGCCTTCATTGCCTCGCATCCTGAGGCCTGCGTTCTTCATCTTGGCTGTGGGCTTGACACGCGAGTCTTCCGTGTCGCTCCGCCAACTGGCGTGCGCTGGTTCGACATCGATTACCCGGAGGTCATTGCTCTCCGGCGACGTCTTTACGCGGCGAGCGACGGCTGCGAACTCATCGGCTCGTCGGTTGTTGATCTGAGTTGGCTGGAGCGGGTTCCGGTGGATCGGCCAGTTATGGTGGTGGCCGAGGGCCTCGTCATGTACCTCCGAAAGGACGAAGTTCAGCGGCTTTTCAGTGGCATCGTCGAGCGATTTCCCACCGGCGAAACGGCGTTCGATGCCTTCAGCCGGCTTGGCGTCTGGTTCGTCCAGCGACAGCCCTCGGTCAAGGCGACGGGTGCGACCCTTCACTGGGGCATCGACGATCCGCATGACCTTGAAAGAATGGTGCCGCGAATGAAGTTCGCCGCGGAAGTGCCCGCCTATGATCTATCCTATCTCGACCGGTTTTCATTTGCGGGCCGCATGAGCATCAAAGCCATGTTGGCAATCCCGGCGTTACGACGGACTGGCCGGTTCCTGCGGTACCGCTTTTAGAAAGCGCCCAGACGATGTTGGCACGTCCATCGCGATTTGGGACCTAACCCGTATGTTCAAATTTCCAGTGAGATTTAAGTTCAATGGCTGAGAAATTTGCGACAAGTGATCGTCGCATAGGAAAGAAGAGCGATGCCAGCGGGTCAGCCTCGCACACTGTTCGACAGTAAGACCGACAACCTATGTCATCGCAACACGCTGCCGATCCTCTTGGTCTTCGAGAGCCTCGGGCATTTCGAGAGCTTCGGGCATAGAGAGAAACGGTAGTTGACAATTTTTAGAAAAATGCCGCTCTTGCTTTGCCTCTCGAGCGCTTTTCGGAGGTAACTTCATGCGACATTTTCCGTATACCGGCTCTGGCCCTTATTGTTACTCGAATTCGCTCGCTATGATGTTCGGCGGCGCTGCGCCCGCCGCGGCAGTCATCGAGTTTGCGACCGGCAGCCCGTTTGGAATGCAGCTGGTCGGAGGTGCCTTGCCATTCTTCGATCCCTATGGATGGACTCCAGAGCTGGGCGTCGATGTCGCGCTCGAAGCCATGGGCTGGTCCTCCTCCTCCGCACAGGGTGGCAGCGCGCAGGAGGCGCTTTGCCGGCTTGAGGCCGCCCTTGCCAATGGTCCGGTCTGGGTTGGCCCGGTGGAAATGGGCTATCTCCGGCATCAGCCGGGCAAAGACGGTCCTATCGGCGCAGACCATTATGTCGTCGTGCTCGCTATCGAAGAGGGTCTGGTGCGGATGCATGACCCGCAAGGCTACCCCTTCGCGTGCCTGCCGCTCGATGACTTTCTGACCGCGTGGCAAGCCGAGTCCATCGACTACGGCGAGCCTTTCTCGATGCGCACCGATTTCCGACGCGTGCGTGAGGTCCATGAGGACGACGTCATCCGGGCCTCACTGCCCGCCGCGATGCAGTTGCTGTCCATGGAAGGCACGCAACATTTGCCGGCAGGGACAATCGGCAACGGCGACGCCGCCGAAGCCCTTGCGTGTATGCTCGAAAGCGGGTGCGGCGACGACCTTCGCGGTCACCTGATCCATTTCGCCATCCGCGTGGGGGCCAGGCGGCTCGCGGATGCCGCAACGTGTCTTGCCAGGATCGGTTACACGGATGCGTCGCAAGTCGCATCGAGACAGGCGCAATTGGTCGGCTCGTTGCAATACCCATTGACGGTTGGACGTGATGGTGAGGGGGCTGCCGTCCTGCGAAAACTCGCCCCGACGTACAAGCTGCTGCTCTCTGCACTGCGGGAGCCGCGATATGACAGCTTCGGGCGGTCAGCCGTTGGCAACGGGCTAGCTTGCTCGCGCAAACTCAATAATCCGTAGCGCTGCTAGGCGCAGGCCAACCGAAGAGGGCCGCCGAACGGCGAGGCCCATCTCTCCTGGGCAAAGAGATTACGGCAATGGCAACGAAGCCGGATATGACCAAATTCGTTGCCGTATCAGCGATCGCGGCAACGTTGTGTGGCTGCCAATGGACGAATAACGGAAAAGATTAATGCTGCTTGGAATGGACTGGCTCAACATCGACTATTGTACTCTATTTCAATTGAGAAATGACGGGCGGATCGAGCGCGAAAACGACCCTGACAATTCGCCGGGACCACGCTTCTGGCTGGCTGGATGCGCAGAGGGCAACATCTTCGGGGTGCGCGACGATTTGCCAGACGACGTCTACACAGAGCTGGAAAGCCTCGCCGCGAGTGAGCCGGCATTCACTCATCCGGCAACCCCGAGGCACCTCGATCGCTACCTGTCGCTGTTCAACGAAGACGGTCCTGTCGCATATGATCTCGGCCTGATTTACGAACTGCCGCATGCGCTCTCCTACAGGAGCGACGCTCGGATAATCGGCAGCGATTCCGCAGAAGGCCAGGACCTGATGCTGTCCTGGGCGGCGGAGGGAGTACCGGACGGCCTTGTCGAACTTGGCTTTCGCGAGGTGACGGACTTCTGGGAACCTTGGTGCGTCGCCACTGTCGACCGGCGGATCGCATCGGTCGCGTTTGCTGCACGGCTGTCGGAGGCTGGTGCCGAACTCGGGCTGGTGACGGCGAAAGCCTTTAGAGGCCAAGGCCTCGGTGCCGCTACAACGGCGGGCTGGTCACGGCATCCAGCGCTTCAGTCTCGCACACTGTTCTACAGCACAGACCGGAACAATGCGTCATCGCAATACGTTGCCGAGCGCCTTGGCCTTCGGCTTCGCGGGGCCAGCTTGCGAATCTCATAGGTCAGATCGTGAGGGGCCGCATCCAACATCAAGAATGCAGTCGCCGGATCCGATAGGGCACAGCCACGGTATTCAGGAAGACGAGTTTCCATTCAGGACGAGACATGCAGGAAGCAACAACAGAAATCCCGAAACAAGCGCGGGCGGTATTGGACACTGTTCGAGGCCTCTTCGAGGACGCCTTGCTGGCAGTATATCTGCATGGATCAGCGGTCTCCGGTGGTCTGCGGCCGCAGAGTGATATTGACCTCCTCGTCGTCATCGATCGCCCGATGACAGAAGCGCTGCGCAAAAGCCTGCTGGCCGCCTTGCTGCGGGTTTCCGGTCGACATCCTGCCAGTCCCGGCGGCCCGCGCTGTATCGAGGTGATGTTATTCCAGAAATCTGAACTCGCCGTGCCGGGATTTCCGGCGCGGGCTGACTTCATCTACGGTGAGTGGTTGCGGGACGCCCTTGAAGCTGGCGAACTCCCGATGCCTGTGACAGACCCGGAAATCACCCTGGTGCTGGCGCAGGCCCGGAAGGAGTCTCGCCCCCTGTTCGGTCCCGACGCTGCCGACTTGCTGCCGGAAATTCCTGCGGAGCACGTCCGACATGCGATGCGCGATTCACTGTGTGCGCTCCTCAACGGCCTGCATGGTGATGAACGAAATGTTCTGCTGACGCTTGCCCGGATGTGGCACACGGCAACCACCGGGAAGTTCATTAGCAAAGACGCCGCAGCGACATGGGCGATGCCTCATTTGCCAGAGCCGCTGGCGGAAGTAGTGGCCTGTGCCCGTGAGGCATATCTTGGCCGAGTCAAGGATGACTGGGGAACCAGCCAGGCTGATGCGCGGCAGACAGCTAATCACCTATACCAACAGGTGATTACTCTTCTGAAGCGCGAGGAGTCCCGGTTGAACTCAACGTAGACCGATGTCCCTCCGAAATGAATACAACGAAAATTGTTCACCCGCGCGCCGGCGGCAACTGAAGTCATAACCAAGATTTATGTTTTCTCGATCGTGAAGTTATGAGGCCAGTGCAGAATTTCGTCCCGATCTCGATGAATACGGTTGACGCCCTGATCGTAGTCGATGTGCAGAACGCATTCGTATCAGGTCCTGAGGCTGTTCCAGGACATAAAATGCTCATTTCTACGATTGAGGTGTTACTTACTCAGGCCAGGCTCGCCAACGCGCCTGTGATCTTCCTCCAAAACGATGGTGCTGTCGGTGCCACCGATGAGCCGTTCCAACCGGGGTGGGCACTCTTCTTTCCTCCGCAACCACACGAGAAGATCGTCCGGAAAAAGAGAGATAACGGGTTCGACGGAACGGATCTGCACACTATCCTTAAAGGCCTCGGCATACGAACGGTCGCGATGTGCGGAATGCTCTCGGAAATGTGCCTTGCTGCTACTGCGCAGGCAGCCATGGAGCATGGTTACGGTGCTTTGCTGCCGCACGACGCGGATGCAACCTACGACGTTCCGGCCGGCCCAGGGTCAGAAGCGGTTCCCGCAACGATGGCGGCGCGAGCGGCAGAATGGTCACTTGGCGACGAGATAAAGATTTGTGCAGCGTCGCATGAAGTCCGTTTTGTAGCAGCGCGCTCCGACTCGCCGGCCATCTTCTGAGACTGTCTGAAAACTAGACCGCCGTAGATGTCAAAGTGACAGTCAATCCGCTAGCCGCCCGTGTTATGTGGCACGGGCGGCTTGACGCCTAGCGTGTTTCTATCTTCCGAGCCGAGACCAGGAGCATCATTGGCCGCTCCAGCTCTTCGGCCAGTTCAGGTGAGCGCTCGATCTGTTCGCGCGTCGGGGCGAACTCCTCGATCCTCCGCAACTCGAAGCCGGCATCAATCAGCGTATTGAGGGTGGTGCCGAGGCTCCGGTGATACTTCAGCACGCCCTTGGCGAACCAATCCGTGCGGCGCTCGCCCTCAATCGAATAGCCATTAACGGGCCAAGTCTTGCGACCGTCCTCATCGGCGATCCAATGGGGATGCGCCGCAGCCATGAAGATCGGATGCTCGATCGTGAAGATCAGATTTCCGTCGCAAACCAGCGCCTTGTGGATCATGCGCGCGAGGCGCTGGAAATCCTCGACATAATGAAAGGTGAGGGCGCTGTAGACGAGGTCGAACGCCGCCTCGGGCAGTTCCAGCGTTTCGAGATCGGCGGTCCGATAGTCAATGGCCGGATCGGAGGTATCGGCGTTGGCGCGTGAAATCATGTTCTGCGACAGATCAAGACCAAGCACCGAGGCTGCACCCTGGGCACGCATCCAACGCGAGGCCCAACCGAACCCGCAGCCCAGATCGGCCACGCGCTTGCCGGACAGCGTTGGCAGCATAGCTCGGATCGCTGGCCATTCGGGCGCACCGTCCAGCCCTTGCACCTGCCGGGGCAACTGGCTGTAGCCAGCGAAGAATTCGGGATTATCGTAGATATTCTGTGCCATGTTTAGCTCCATAGGGAATGGAGGACGAGGCATGTTTCAAAGCGGAAAGACCTCGTCCGTGTGGGGCGAGGCCAGGGTTCGCGATCCGCGTGTTCAGCTTGCGTGGTCGACATCCCGGCACCCCGCCTTGGGGATGCCGGCCAACCGGGCGACAATATGGGTGTCCTTCTCGACCATGACCGAGATCTTGGTGAGACCTCGGCAAGAGTCAAGTCTGCGGCACGGCAGGAACGGTCGCAAACGCATCAGTAACTCAGTTCGGTCGATGCCTCTGGCAAGCTCCGGAGGTGTAGAATGTTCAAGGGCCGCCATTTCGATCGCTCGGTGATCCCGCTCCGCCTCGGCGCCGCTCTCAACTGGCCCAAGACCTAGCAGACCGGAGTTTGCGACAAGCTTCCTGCGTCCTTGAACTGAAAAGAGAATCAGATATTCTCTTTTCAGTTCAAGTTCACGGAGCCGATATGTCAGTTTCAGCCACGTCAATTGCCAGTCTGGATGCTTGTGCCCAGGTCGAGTTGGTGCGCACTGGAGAAGTATCGGCCTTGGAACTAACCGATGCCGCTATCGAACGTATCGAACGCCTAAACCCGATCCTCAACGCGGTGGTATCGTTTGACTTCGACCAAGCCCGTCGCCGTGCCCGCGTGGTCTCCAAGGACGCATTGTTTGGTGGCGTGCCCACACTGATCAAGGATGTCCTACCCTATCCAGGGCTTCCGCTCGGAATGGGTGGGAGATTCCTGCCGCAGTTTCCCATGCCGAGCGGCTCCCCCTATACGGACGCACTGGATGCGGCAGGCCTTGTCGTGCTGGGAAAAAGTGCAACCTCTGAATTCGCTCTTCTGGGCACAACCGAGCCCGTCGGCGGCAACCCCGTGCGCAATCCATGGAATTTGAGCCTCTCGTCAGGCGGGTCGTCTGGTGGCGCCGTTGCCGCGGTCGCATCAGGCATGGTGCCGCTCGCCCATGCATCCGATGGTGGTGGCTCTATCCGTGGCCCATCCTCATTTTGCGGGCTCTTCGGCTTCAAACCAAGTCGAGGACGCACACAATCCAATGGCCTGCCCGAGAGTAGTCCGAGCGTGCAGTTCCTCAGCGAACATTGCGTCAGTCGCTCAGTGCGCGACAGCCTCGCTTGGCTTCAGGCAACGGAGCGACAAGACAACGATCAGCACATGCCGTCGCTTGATGAGCTTCGGGCCAACCGAAGGCCGTTTAGGATCGGCGTCTATCGCAACGATGGTTTCGGCAATGCCCCTGATCCTGATGCTGCGGCCGGCCTCGAGCTGGCCATGCGGACTTGCGAGGCGCTGGGACATTCGGTCATCGAAATAAGTTCGCCCCCAATAGACACGAAGGCGGCAAGTGAAGCTTTCTTCACCCTTTCGGCAAGCATGGTTGCGGGCGGGCTGGAATTCTTCCGCAGCATGCTGGGCAGCGCCTATAACGAGGATAACCTCGAGCCCTACACACGCGAATTGGCAAAGCGAGCTCGAGCCATGCCGCAGGAAGCTTGCATCAGGGCCCTCGAAACGCTTTCGTCCGCGGCGGCAGTCGCTAAAGGAACCATGGCGGGTTTTGATGTCCTGCTCTGCCCGACGGTCGGCTTTCCGGCATTCGAACTTGGCAGATATACACCGGACAAAGACGTGGAAGAGCTCAACGCTTTTATCGTGAGAGTGGCGAGTTACACATTTCCGGCATCGCTTGCTGGATGGCCAGCGATGTCGATGCCGCTATATTGGACGCACGCCGGTTTGCCGCTGGGCAGCCATTTCAGCGCAGCCGCCGGGAACGATGCCCTGCTGTTTTCCCTCGCTCTGCAACTGGAAGAAGCGTTGCCTTGGCAGCCCCGCTTTAGTGCCCTTATGGATCGCTTGTATGCCGCAACGGCTTAAAGACGATGTCCGCCAGAACATCCTAATGTCCGCCGCCCACGTTTTCGCCGAGAAGGGTTATGGGGCGGCCACGCTCGCTGACGTGGCGCAAGGCGCGCTTGTCACGACCAGCAATATCTACAAGTATTTTCCTAACAAGGAGGGATTGCTAAACGCCCTCGTGACACCGACCATTGCTGCCCGCCTACTGCGCCTTGTGCGCGCACGCATCCGCGAACTGGCAATCCGCGAAAATTGGAGTTCGGGGCAGGCGGATCAATCGCGGCCCGCCCAAGAATTGCTCTCCTTCTGGATCGAGCATCGGCTGGCCGTTCTCATTCTTTTGCGCGGTGCCGATGGTACTCGTTTTGGCCACGTCCGCGATCTCCTGATCCGTGAGATGGAGCGCCTTTCATTGCGCTTCCTTAAGCGTCAGAGCCATGGCGAGACGGCTTCTCCTCAGGTTCGCTTCGTGCTCGTCCGACTCTTCACCAACACAATTGATATGATTGCCGATATCCTCGAAAACTTCGAGAATCGCGACGGGATCCAAGCGGCTTTCGCCGCCTTCTGGACCTATCATCTCGCCGGGCTCCAGGCCGTGCTCCATCCTGAGAAAACCGGATGAGTTCCTTCGAACGCTGCGGACCGTCGCGGCTGGACAACCGATGACTGCACGGAATGAACAAACGACACCGGAATGACTGCAAAGGGTCAAAAGCTGTCTCTAGGAGCAGCCACCTGGATGTCTGCCCTTCGCATTTCCTGACGCTTGGTCAACTTCAGCTTCATGCTATTCAGAGACGTTCCGGATCATCGATTTCACGAAAGCCTCTCTATGGGTGACGTCAAGGCTTCACTCCACCTGAAAAACCGGGCTGAAGCGCTCCGATCAGCAAACTCCAAGAGCAGCTTCACAGATATGGCAGACGCATCGAACAGCAGATGCAAGCATCATCCATGCGTGGACAAAGCGATCAGTCATGTTCGCAGCCGATCAGAAGGCTCTCCAGTTCCCACGGGATTGCCGGTCACCCTGAACTTCCATCCCGATATTCTGCATCGGGGCCGGTTGATGATTGAGGCTCTCGCACAGGAGGGGATCTATCGCTCGCAGTTCGAAACCGGCACGAGCAACGGCGGCATGACAGCTCACCCTAGCGGCGACCGTTGGCGGTGGGAAAGCGAGATGTTCGGCGCCGCCTATGACAACATGGCCCCGGACCTGCGCCCAAAATACGGAGCTCTGAACTATCTCGGACGCGTGACAGGCGGTTCGCCGCGCTTTGGCTCTTCACACCTGCGGCTGCGCCCCCACGTTCTGGCCCGCACCACGTTCTGCTATCCTGATAGCTACCTAGATCCGGTTGATTTCGGTGTATCCGACCGCATGAGCCTCATTGCCCTGGCAGAAAAGGGGCGAGCTTCGATGGACGTGCTGGACAGCTACATCGAAGCCCACGTGCATGGCCCGTTGATCTTGGCGGAGGACGTGGAGGCCATAGTCCTGGATTCGTGCTACCGCAACACACCCATAGAAGCGGTGGCGGCGGCACTGCCCTTTGCTCTCGAATGGCATCCCGGATTTCGGATGCCCGTCAGTCAGATTGAGGACTGCGCGGCGTATCGTGGGCTGGAGGTTGCGAAGCTAGCTGCCTCCATTGCAGTGGATGGTTCAGTGACACCCCGCGAGATCGGCCTGGCCCTACGATTTAATAGAGCTGCCCCGCAGTCTCTCAAGCGCGTGTGGCATTGCGTGGCGAGGTTCGGTGGCCCCATCGCCGAGTAGCATCCGGACAGGATCTGCCACAATTTTCAACTGCGGACAGAAAGATCCTAGATCGGCTTGTGTCTGTGAGCTGATCGGGCAAGAGGAGGAGATGTCTGTCATGTCGAGATTGGTAATCGCGGTTTCTGTGGCGCTAGCCGCGACCACTGCCAGTTGAGGTCAGCTCCCTGAAGGAATCCAACCGCTGGAAAGTCCCAGCCTCTGGTTAGATATATCATAGACTGTTTTCATGATTTGTGGGCCACGCCGATGAAACAGATTGCTAGGCCGGGACGAGATAGTCGGCAAAGCTTGACCCCACGCCTACTCGACGGAGTCTATTTCATTGAAGTGATTGCCTGAGAAGTTCGTTTAACTGAGCCATCTCGAAGAAAGGTACAGAGTCTTTGTGAAATCCTGCGTCTTTGTCCGGGACATACTGGAAAGCCTTCATTCCAGCTTGCAGTGCGGCCTCAATACCAACCTCGCTATCTTCGACAACCGCACACCTGTTCGGCGCAACTCCCATCATTCTCGCCGCGTGTAAGAGAAGACCAGGATCAGGCTTCCAAAGCCCGACATCATAGGCACTGAATACACGACGGATGAAGTGTCCGTCTATCCCGGTCCTTTTCAACGCCTGGTGGATCTTGTGAGGCGGGCCGTTCGATACTACACACTTAGGGAGCGACAAACTGTCGAGCATAGTTACGACACCAGGAATCGGCTCAAGGTCAATGGCGAAAAGCTCTGAAACGCGTGATCTATAAGCTTGTTCAAAATCTACCGGAAGCCTTCGACCTATAGACGCTTCAATTTCATTGAAGATCACTGACAGCTTTTTTCCTCGATAGTATTTTATCAAATCTCCAATGGGCTTGTTCAAATCGGGTAGCAGGTCAAGAAGCGCTTGATTACATATTGCCTCGCTGTCAACCAGTGTCCCGTCCAAATCAAACAAGACGCATACGCTCTTCATTCGATTGCCTTCGATTCTACGGACTGTGTCGCGAACGGTCTCAGGATGAACGCCGAGTACGATAAGCTCTACATAGTTGTGAAACCTAACACGGCATACCCTGGAGTCTGTCCGTGAGGGGCGAGGTAATGGTGATGGCGGCGTTTGCCAAGTCCACCCGAGCATACTCGCACTTCCACCGAGCGACGCTCGGCTAATCCGCAGCGATTCCACGCAAGGTCAGGAACAAATTCTGTACCGGACGGCGGACCGTGTATCTGTATGGGGCAGGGGTGTCTGATGGTCCGCGATTGCGGAGTGATACTGACCTCCTTGTCTTCCTTGATCGCCCCATGAGTCCTGTGCACCAGCGGACGGATTCTCGACCTTGATCAGGCGCTGCAAGGCATAGATCGCAGCGATGCCCGACAATGCGCTACCGGCTGCCCATCCAAGGATAGCGCCTTCTGCGTCGTAACGATGAGCACCTAGCGTCACTGGAACGACTACACCAACCGTCGATGCAAGCCAGCTGACGAGCATGGCCATTCCCGCGCGTTTCATGCTGGAAAACGCCGCGGTTGTGATGAACAGTGCGCCGTTGAAGAAGAAGAACACTGCTGCGAAACGGCAGTAAAAAATAACTAGTTCTCGGGCGGTGCCTTCCGCACTGAAAAAGGCCGACAGTTGTTCGGCGCAAAGCGCTATGATCAACCATACGAGGACGACGTATGAGGCGCTTAGGGACAGCGCGTTCCATACCGTCGAGCGTATCCTGTCTCCCCGTTGAGCGCCGTAGTTCTGACCGACGATCGGAGACACCGCTCCTCCGATTGCGAAAAGAGCTCCAAAGGCGATCGGTATCAACCGCCCGATAATCGCCCAGCCAGCAACTGCTCCGTCCCCGAACCGCGCCATTGTATGGGTCATGTATGCGCTGCTGATCGGGGTGGCGAGTTGCGCGACACTCGCAGGCACCGAAACTCCAAGAAACTGGCGCAGAAGGCGAACCGACATTTCGAAGGAGGGCGGTGCAACCAGCTTGTGAACCCGTATGGCTCCATGGGCCGCGAGCAGAAGCAGCGCAGCGCGAGAGATGACGGTGGCGATGGCAGCTCCCTCAAGCCCGTGGTTCATGCCGAAAATCATGAGTGGGTCGACGACTGCCGCAATCAAGCATGACCAGATCTTCGCTTTCGTGGCACGACGGACGTCGCCTGCAGCACGTATGATTCCAGTCGCGCACATGCTGAGCACTGTGATCGGAGTTGAAGCGAGCGTGATTCTCAGAAAGTCCCCAGCGAACCTGCTGGTGTTCCCAGAAGCTCCGAGGAGCGCCAGGATATAATCCAGTTTGAGCAAGGACAGGATCGTTATGAGGATTGCGGACAAGACGCTCAGTGTCATTGACACGCCCCCTGCCTCTGCAGCTTCTTTTCGGCTTCCGCGACCCAAGGCTTGGGAGACCATGGCCGTCGTCGCAACCGAGAGACCAATTGAGAGGGAGGTGGCGAAAAACTGGACTGCCGATGCAAATCCCACTGCGGCTGTAAATTCTTCTATCTTTAGCCTCGAAATGTAGAAGAGGCTTAGAGCATCGACAAGGAAGACCGCGAGAGCCCCTGCAGCACTTGTTATCGACATGACGACAACATGTCGCGTCGTCGAACCAGATGTAAATTTTGCGCTGTCATTTTGCACTGGCTCTGTCTCGCGCACGGAACTGACAAGGCGGTGATTCAACTGTTACTTCTTCGGACGGAAACGTTGCGTGGTCGTACTCTCAGGTTAGCGGAGGATCCGTTCCGCCTGTCTTGTTGTCCAGAACAACGCATGCCCGCCGGATCCTTCGGGGACGAACTCCTCACGCTGAACCGTGAGGCCAGCCTGTTCGAGCCAGACTCGGTAGGTGGCGGCATCGGGGTGGCTCCACCACATGGGTTCGTCTCCACCGAGCCAATTGCTTTCGATGCCTGTCCAAGCGTTGTGGCCGGTGGTGGCGACGAACCACCCGCCAGGGGGTAGCCACTCGGCAACCTTGGTCAGCAAGACGACTTGCTCTTCCTGCGGCACGTGGATGAGCGCGTAGAAGCAGACGACAGCGTCGAACGTCTCCGGCTCGAAGTCGATCGTCGTGGCATCGGCCAAGAGGAATTCCGCCTTCGGTACGAGTTCTCGGGCCCTCGCGATCTGCACGTCGCTGATGTCGACGCCGACCACCCGGCGGCCAGTGGCCGCCATTGCCTGCGCGACGGGAATGCCGGACCCGCAGCCGAGATCAAGCACACTCGCCGCGGGCGAGATGTGCTTGTCCAGTTCAGTCAGCCATGTTCGGTACTTCTCACCGCCGAACGCCTGGTCGTAGCGGTCGGAGAGTGCGTTGTAACCCCGTCGGACTAGCTCTTTCGGATCCTCAATGGTCATCCGGGCATCCTGTCATCACTTATCACCCACCGATCACGATACTTCGCGCGTAAACGTACTCGCGAGACTAAGTCAGGCCTGCCGACGATTTCGAGGCGTGAAATACGGACGCTCGCTGACCGACCAAGGGCACGACACAGGCTCTGCGCGCGGTCCGATGCGTGCCGCTCACCTACACTTTCTTCTGTCTCATTCCCTCAGGAGATAGGTTCCGCTTCGTACAGCCTTGATGACCGCGGCAAGAGTTTCTTCCCTAGAATACGCATCTATCGGCAGGGCATGCCGTTCAAGCTGACCGAGCGAAGAGAGTTGCTTGTGGAGTTCCGTGATTGGACCGGGATCGGTCAATGTGTTGCCGCCTCGCTCCTGACAGCGCTGAATGGCCACGTCGAGAGCTGGGCGGAGAACTACGTAGTGAACAGGCACCGAGATCTTCTTGAACGGAGCGAGGAACCACGGTCCGACAATCCCGTCCACGATGACAAAATAGCCGCCCCTGGCATAGCCTTCGGCGGCTTGCGCTAGCACGTCGAGAACAACGGTGTTCTGGTCATGCGCTTCCGGCAGATAGGGTTGGATCGCTCCATTCTTGATGAAAAGCCAGAAGTCGTCGGAATGAAGGTGGACCTTCGACGATCCGGGCTCTCCGGCGAGAGTCTGCGCCGTCGTGGTTTTACCGGAACCGGGAGTGCCCGTCAGGATGAGTATTTCGCCTGTGTGATTCATGCGCTTCTACCTACATTGAGCAGGCCGATTGACAGCCTGCAGACCGCGGCCCGTCCTAAGTCCTCCGGCCTGGACGGTAGCTTGGAAATAGTGCCTGCATTCGTCATTGCGACGGAGATGCTCCCGGGCAAACCCGGCGGCAGGAATACGGCGTGGTCGGATATCGCCAGTGATGTCAGTCGATATGCAGCATAGCGTCACCCCCATTTCAGGGCGGTGATAGTGAATGCCGAAAATAGAGATTCTCCGCTGCAACGTAGTTCGTGGGTAGCCGCAAAGAGCAGTTACGTTGATCGTGCAAATCGATCATTATGTGGGGGACTTTCAGCCTGCCAAAATCATAGTTCATCGCCTCATGGCATCGGCAGCGAAGCCGTCGAATGCAAGGGTATTCGGAGATTAGCTCTCCCCCGCGCTCGTGAAGAGCGTGATGAGAAGGGTTCTCTTTTCCTTGGTGAGGCTGATTTATCCGACTTCATCTACGCAGAATTCCTTTCGTGTTCGCAACTGCTGCTTCCAGGGACATGAGTGCATGCACTTGGGCGTCGTGCACTCATAACTAGACCGATGGTCTATCATACAGACTGACGGTCTGATTTCAAGGGACATTCATGACATGGCCTTCCGTTGTCTTTAATAGACCAGTAGTCTAACATACCGACCGATGGTCGTTTGATGTCATGGAGACGCTGAATGCCGCGAGTGATCAAGCACACGGACGTGCGCCGGTTGGAAATTCTAGAATGGACGCAGCGTATTTTTCTGTCGCGCGGCTACGATAGTGCGAGCCTCAACGAGGTGATCGACGAGACCAGCGTCTCCAAGAGCGCGTTCTATCATTGCTGCTCCCCGAAGGAGCAGGCCTCGAGCTCGGAGTCGGCGGGCTTTCAGCCTCTTTCAAAGAGACAAACGAACGTTCATGGCCGCGTTGCCGCTCCTAAGCATAGCGGGCGGCATATTTATGATCGCACCACTGCCGCCGGGGGGAGGACTGGCTTGCCTGACCGTTCGGGCTTTGCGCCCGGACTGGCCGCACCGACCAGCACTTCGATGCTCGCCACTCGAAGCGAGCTTAGTAATACCGGCTTTGGCGGGCATGCAATCCGCATTGAATTCCCGTTCCGGTGCTCTTCCGCCCAATTCGCTTAGGCAAGACGACGGTTCAGCGTCTCACGGTGAACTTCAGGAACGCGAGGCTGCTCCTTATGCCCGGATTTTCCCCGCTGCTAACGGCATCCTCATTTCAATCAAAGCGATACCATTCATGACTTGCGAAGAGTCACCTCGGTCGAGCCCAACTCGCGCCACTCAGTCGCCGGAGTCCGCCTCGCGCTTTGCCATTTTTGTTTTGCTCTCAGCTCTGTCGGTGGTGCCGGTCAACTTGATAGCGCCGGCGCTGCCCACAATTGCGGTGGAACTGCTTGCCGATCCTGCAGTGATAAGCCTCGCTGTCGCGGGTTACGCCGTCGTCACCGCTCTGGTTGAGCTCATCTCGGGCGCGATTTCAGATCGGTACGGGAGACGGCCCGTCGCGCTGGTCTCCATGGCAATCTTCATTCTCGCCTCTGTCGGCTGTGCAGCGTCTGCCAATATCACGACCTTCCTGTTTTTCCGAGCACTGCAGGCCGCCATTGCCGCCTGCTTTTCTGTTGCGCTTGTCGGAATCAAGGAAACATCAAGCGATCGCGAGGGCGCGAGCAGAATGGGATACGCCGCAATGGCATGGGCGTTGGCTCCGATGCTCGGTCCTACCGTTGGCGGGGCACTCGATCAGTTCCTGGGATGGCGCGCGATCTTCATCACCCTTGCTCTCTGCGGAACGGCGATGCTTCTACTGTCGCTGAGAGCGCTCGAGGAAACCGCGTCCGCACTCCCTTGTCGTGAGCGCAGCTATCTTAAACCTTATGCGCTGCTTTTGGGGTCAGTGCGTTTTTGGGCCTATGCAGCCTGCATGGCCTTTTCAACGGGCACACTCTACATTTTCCTGGTGGGAGCCCCCCTGGTGATCGGTGGCTCGAGTGCCGTTCTGGGGCTGTACATGGGGCTCGTCCCGGCGGGGTTCATCCTCGGCAGCTATTTGACGGGGCGTTTTGCTTCCAGGTTCTCGCGAGGAACGACTTTGGTCGCAGCGCGGGCTTTGACCTGCGTCGGATTGCTGGTGGGACTGATGCTGAACTCGATGGGAAACACGGATGCCCCGGCCTTCTTCCTGCCGTGCATGTTCATTGGCATTGGGAACGGCTTGACCTTGCCGCTGGCGAATATGGGCGCAATGTCAGTGCGTAGCGATCTTTCCGGCACGGCTGCCGGCTTGGCGGCAGCCATGCAAATGGGCGGCGGCGCGGTCATTGTTTCAATTGCTGGAATTCTCCTACCCGAGGCAGCCACCCATGCCCTATTGGCCATGATGCTGAGCGTCGCGCTGCTCGCCTTGTTCGCTGCAATCGTCGTGGCACTCCTTGAGCGAGCGCTGACAACAGCACATAGACCTGGATGATATTGGAAAGCATTGAGCCCGACCCTCGTCACCGCCCCCGTTTTCTTAGGCTGTAGGGCTAAGAAAATGGCTACCAAAGAAAAATCGAAACAGGAATCCTAGGATGAATTCAAAAGCTGTAATTATCGTGACCTCTCATGCCGATCTTGGAGATACTGGCCGTACGAGCGGGTTTTGGTTTAATGAAATGAGCGCCCCATACTGGGCGCTGACAGATGCTGGCTTTGACGTGGATATCGCTTCACCAAAAGGCGGGGCCGCTCCATTCGATCCACACGGCATATCCCACGAAGAGAAATCGGCCGACACGGACAGATTTCTTCGATCCGATGTCGAGCAACACAAAATCAATGCCACACTCGCTGTTCATCAGCTCAAAGCTCAGGATTACGCTGTCATCGTGTTTCCAGGCGGCTTCGGCACAATGTGGGATCTGGCACAATCAGAACAGGTCGCCGCATTTGTAAGCGCCGCCTACGAAAATGGTGCGATTCTCTGTGCCATCTGTCACGGTCAGGCTGGCCTAATCGGCGCTAGAAAACCAGATGGAACGCCGCTGACCAAAGGTATGCGGTTATGCTGCCCACCCAACTCCGAAGAAGAGGCTAACGGCGTCGCCTCGATCGTTCCCTATCTGCTCGAAACCGAGTTTCGGAAGCTCGGAGCTCTGTTCGAGTGTGGCCCGGACTATTCCTCCAAAGTCGTGAGAGATGGCCGATTGATCACCGGGCAGAATGGACAATCAGTAGATGCTGCCGTTCGTGAGTTGCTGTGTGCCATTACAGAACTGCAGCCCGCTCTGGCAATGAAATCCTGATCTTGTTCATCCGCTTCATTGCCAACGCACGTGCGGCGGCAGCCATTTCGCGGACGGGCGAATTTGCACATTCGTGTTTGGATTCACGAGATCTCGCTACGGCCTTTCCAGTCCAGCTGATCGGCACGCATATGAGGATCCCGTGAGGTCCTAAGGTTCGATGATGTTTGTTGTTCATCCGCGTCAGGAGAGAATCTAATTCGAAACGAGCATGAAAAGCCTTGGGAACCGTTGCACTGCGGGGAAGTTGCCACGGTATTCCAGAACGCAAGTTTCCCTTGGTGGATCGCAGGCGGCTACGCGATCGAGCATTTCGTCGAGAAACAACTTCGATCACATGCCGATATCGACGTCCTCGTGCTTCGCAAGGATCACTCGACGCTGAGGCACCATCTTTCCGATTGGGATTGTTGGGTCGCTGATCCGCCCGGCCGCTTGCGTCCGTGGCCAATTGGAAACGTGCTTGGCCATTATGTTCATGACGTTTGGTGCCGACGGAACCGTGCCTCGGCTTGGTCCTTTCAGGTTATGCTCGATGAGAGCGAAGGCAGCGAATGGCGGTCCCGGCGCTGTGTGAGGGTTACAAAACCGATTCAGGCTTTGGGGACAGCTAACAAGGAGGGAACATTCTTTCTCGCGCCCGAGGTTCAGCTTTTCTACAAGGCGCAGGCCCCACGGGAGAAAGACACGTTTGATTTCGAGGCCGCTTTGCCACTGCTATCGGATGAGCAACGGGCATGGCTGCGACATGCGATCGAAACAGCTTATGGGTCAACAAACGACTGGTTGACGAGATTGGGCTTGAGCTCAACGTAGAGCAATTTCCTTCTGAAATGAAGTCGATGTTTTTTGTTCATCCGTGTTCTGGAGACGACTAAAGCCGAAACACTCAAAAATTATGCTGAGATAAAGGGACAATAAGAGGAATATACTACATGAAGACCGCCACGTCGGAGAATGATTATGATGCATTTGCGGCAGCATATGACGCGGACAACGAGAACAACGCCTGGAATGCCTATTACGAACGGCCCGCGATTCTTTCGATGGTTGGTGACGTCGCTGGGCTTCGGGTGCTCGATGCGGGATGCGGCGGGGGAGCCCATGCTGCGGTACTCCTCGACCGAGGGGCAATCCTAACCGGTATCGACTCAAGTGCGGGTTTGCTCGAAATCGCGCAACGTCGCCTCGAGGGCAGGGCGCGATTGCTGGTGGCGGACCTGAACGAGCCAATGCCCTTCGACGATGGGTCCTTCGATCTGATCCTCGCCTCGCTCGTCATGCACTATTTGCCCGACTGGTCACGATCCCTTTCGGAATTCAACCGTCTTCTCCCCCAAGGCGGCCGCTTGGTTTTTTCCACGCATCATCCTTTCATGGATCATCAATTGGCCGGTCGTGAGAATTATTTCGAGACCTATAACTTTACAGACACATGGCAGCGCGGTGGCAAGGACATGTCGATGCGCTTCTGGCATCGACCGCTGCATGTCATGTTCGATGCATTGATGGCAGCTCGATTTCAGATTGATGTCGTAAGCGAACCACAGCCTGATCCACGCGCCAGGTCTCTGTTCCCGGAGGCATACCAGAGCTTGAAAACCGAACCGAGGTTCATCTTTTTCTCGGTCGTGAAGTTATGAGGCGAGTGAAGCCCGCATAGAGATCAGATGCCGTCAGCGCATTTTTCGCATGTCCAATCAATGCCCGTAGGGCAGCAGTCGCATAGCCCTTCCCAGTTTTGTGCTGGTCCAGCCAATACCCCAGTCCGTGACCAAACGATGGGAGGCTGACATCAAGTTTCTGGGCAGCCAGTCGAAGCGATTCTCACTTTCTCATCCTGCGTGGCAATCTCCTCACAGCGCGCCATCGCCCACGCGAGATCTTTGGCATCCCCTGCTTTTGCACTCTCGAAGATATGAACAAGCCCAATGTGGAGCTGGTAACAGCGCAGGGCCTCAGCGTTTTGCAGGAGCTCACGCTGCCGCGTCTCGATGTGGTGCGCTTGTGCCTCCATGCAGGCAAGCCAGGGGCGCCAGAAGAAAATGTTGGCCACGTCATAGATCGGATCGCCGAATAGGGCTTCGCTCCAATCGATTACAGCGGTGATACGCCCCTGGTCTGTCAATACGTTATTGGAACCAAAATCGCCATGTACGAGCCGGCGAACATCGGCGCACCGTGGCATGAATTCGCTAAGCAAGCGAAAATGCCCATCGATCTGCCGACGATCCACAACGGCCTCGATCAGCTTCCAATCGTAATGCGCTTCGTCAGTGATGGCAGCTATGAAGTCCTGCCAGCTTGCGTGCCGGCCGATGCCGCTCGGATCGAACGGGCCGAAGCCCTCGGTTCCATCAAGTATCGCCTCAGCCATGGCCGACATGACCTGCGAGACTGGGCCGACCACTGTGGGCAGAGTCTCGATAGATAAGTCCTGTAAAGTGACGCCCGGTGCTCGCCGCGATACGCACCACGTATGGTCTTCAATCTCGCCTATTGCGACGACCTCAGGGATCGGGAGATCGCGGGAAGCGAAACGGCTATGGCAGAAGGCGTCTTTGTGAAATCCAGCTGCAGTGCGGTTCACGCGCAGCACGAAGTCCTCGCTTCCGACACAAATGGCGAAGGTCTGCGACTCTTCACCTTCGGTAATGGGTCTGCATTCCGAGGGTCTATCGAAATCGCGCGCAATGGCAGAAATTACAGCTTCTCGGCTAAATCGCGGCTTCATCGTTGTTCTCAACATTTTTTACAGACATGATCGATCCGTCTATTAAACCGGAGTGTGCTGTTCAGGGCGATATCTAAATTGCGAGACCCCTCTGACGCCCCAACCGCCACGACACCGATCCGCCCTGCACGATGCCCATAACCTCGCGGCCGAGCTGGCGGTCGATGACCGGCCGCCACGGGACAAGCGTGAACTCGTGGCTCTTTTCCACGACGGCGAACTTGCCGCTCGATAGTTGCACGGTCCCGGTGAACGTGCCGCTGACGGTCTCGCCGTCCGTTGCCGCCCGAAACGGCAGCGTCTTGCTCGCCGCCATCTCAGCGCCTGCATGGGCAACTTCGCGCTCGCGCAGGGTGGCGAGAAGGTTGCTCCGATAGGAGATTCGGCCGTCCTGCTGGCGTGTGGCGTCGCCCCGGTCGATATGATGCTCGCGGCGGCGGTCCATCGCCTCGCGGACTTGCTGGCCCAAGCCGGTCGGAGCAAGGTCGGAGTTGTCGGGCCTCACTAGCTGCCGGTCGAGCCAGGTCGCGCCGTCCGCTCCGATCTGCTGCTCCAGCCGGGCGGCCGAGAGGACGCGGATATTGGCCTGCCGGTTGCGGCCGGCGTCGTAGGTGGCGGCGCGGCTCTCGAAGGCCTCGGGGATGCGCCATTGGTCGGCGTCGATCCGCTCAACGATTCCGGCGCGGCGTAGCGCCTCCAACCGGCGCACATGAGCATCGATATAGCCCTCGTGGTCGCCACCGGGAACGCGCCCCTCGAACTTCGCCTGTTCCAAATGGCGGCTCGGCCGATAGATGCCATCCTCGGCGATCGCTGCAATGGCGCGGTCGGACGGCCGGCCCGCGGTATCCGACGGGCCGATCTCGACGATACTACCGATCCGCGCATCCTCGACGCGGGCCGGGTCGATGCCAGCGACATGGTGCGTTCGGCCGTCGATTCCGTCCACCACGACGGTCAGGTTTTCGCCCAGCTCGTCGGACAGATACTTATCGATGACACGGCCGATGACAGGCGCCTCCGGCGGCCCGTCGTGGATACGGAAGGTCATGGGGTCGCGCTCCATGCCATCCGCCTTGAGCGCCTTGTGCATGTTGCGGATGATGTCACCGCGCTCGCCCAGCTCGCGCAGGGTCGTCACCATTCGCTCGCTCAACTCCCAAACGCCCGGCGCGTGCTCGGTTGCCAGCCCCATCTTCTCCAGCTTGGTGAGACGGCGCAGGCGCAGCGTACGATCGAACTGCCGCTTCGGTTCGGCCTGCTCATGGCGAAGGTCGAGGAACCTTTCGTCGGCTTCTTCCGTGATTGCCCGATCGATGCGGGTGAAACGGTCCTGGTCAATCTCGGCCGACAGCTTGCGGCTCTGCTCCATCTCGGTGACGGGACCAAGCTCCAGCGTGGTCAACTCGCTTGCACGCTCGCGGATGCCGTTGGCGAGATAGTCGCCGTTGATGACAAGGTTCTCGCCCAGCAAATCCTTGCCTCGGACGATGACATGCACATGGGGATGGCCGGTGTTGTAGTGATTGACCGCAACCCAATCGAGTTTCGTTCCAAGGTCGGCCTCGATCTGGCTCATGAGGTCGCGGGTGTGTGCGGTCAGGTCCGTGAGGTCCGCGCCGTCCTCCGGCGAGACAATGAACCGGAATTGGTGCCGATCCTCCTTGCCACGTTCAACGAAGGCATCGCCATCGGCGCGACCCTCGGTCGCCGAATAGAGCTGGCCGCGCTCGCCGTCGCGCGATGTGCCGTCGCGCTGAATATAGCGAAGATGAGCGACGGCCCTTCCGTTCCTGCCGGCGTCCTTGACGTATCGGGTTTTGACGGCGACGCGCCGCATTCCCGGCGCGCTGTGACGCCAGCCGCTCGACAAGGTGCGTGAGCGCACGAAGGCCGCGCCGCGCCCGCGCTGGACGCCCGGTCCCTTGGCCGAGCGTGCGGCTTTGCCGCCCTTGCCGGTCGAGGTCTTGCCTGGGAGTGGCGAGGATCGCGGCGACGATCTGGACGGGCCGGTGCAGTGCTGCCGCGCGATCTTCTTCGCCTGGGTGAGAAAACTTTTGGTCTTGCCCGGCCGCGCGTCGGATCGGATGCGGCCGGGCTTCGGCCGGAAGCGGTTTTCGTCGTCGATGCTCATCGACGCGCCTCCGGCCAAAACTCAACGAAATCGGGCGTTCGGCGGCCATGGTGCCGGTCGAAAACCAGCGAAGCCAAGGCTTTGCGCAACATCGCGGCACGCGGGATCAAAAACCATGGTGCCGCTTGCGGCCCATCTAACCAGTGTGCAGACAACAACAATTTCAGAAATCCGGCCGATCTAGTGCCGGTTTCCTTTATCTTGCCCTCCGCCTTTTCTGACCTTTCCGCCCTTCCGACCGGGAAGGCAGCCAGGCGCAACCCTGCCTGACTGCACACCGGAACGAACGCAAGCGAGCGCGGAAACGCCAAACTCATGGCGCTCCTCCGTCGCCCTCGCGCGCCACGAACATGCTGCCGCCCAGCGGCTCCGCATCGCGGCGCTCGCGCACCGGAACGGTCGAACGGGCGTCGCCTGATGTGCCGATAGTCTGCGCCGGATCGGCGCTTCGCCTGTCGCTCGGACGCATGACGAAGAGTGGCGCATCGCGCCAATCGGGCGGTGGCGCGGCCTGCTTCTCCGGCGTCCCCAATGCGACCGCGCCGCCCAGCGCCGTTGCGAGTGCGGCGACATAAGCGCGGGTCTCAGTGGGCAGTGGACGGCCTGTCGCGCGATGCTCGTCATAACGGCCGGGACCGGCATTGTAGGCGGCGAGCATCGCCGTGACATTGCCGTAGCGGTCCCACATCTCGCGCAGATAGGCCGTGCCCGCGAGGATATTGTCACGCGGATCGTAGGGATTGCCGCCGAGCCGATAGCGAACGCGCATGGCGTCCCAAGTGTCGGGCATGACCTGCATCAAGCCCAGCGCGCCGGCCGTCGAGATCGCGCGCATGTCGCCCGCGCTTTCGGCGCGCAGCACGGCGCGAATCCAGTGCTCGGGGATGCCGAAGCGCTGCGACGCCTCCGCGATGTGACCGCCATAAGGATCGGCAATCGCCGCGCGCGCGACCGGTGCAGACTGCGCCGGCGTGACCGCCGGTCCCATGCCGAGCGCAAGCCAGCAAGCGAGCAGGATTACGGCATAGTGCCGTGCCCGCCTTTCTCCGCCGAAACACCAGCCTGCCAGCGTGCTTGCTGCGACCAAGGGTGCGCGCGAAGCGCCGGCCGATGGCCGCCCTTGACTTTCGCTGCGCGCGCCGGCTGACGTTTGGTCGATCGGGACGAAGGAATGAGACGGCTTTCCGGCGAACAAAGGAATAAAGGCTTTGAGCGCGATGATGAAACGGGACCGCATGGCCTTAGTCCCGCTCTTCACGCTGTTTCGGGCGCGTCCAGTGCAGCGACCACGACGCCCCGGCATCGTCGTCGCGGAACAGGTTGGCGCAGATCGGCTGCGGCAAGGTCGGATCGTCGAGCAGCACCGAGAGATATTCGCCGGCCTTCTCGCCGGTGCGTTTCCACGCTGCGCCGATCTCCGGGCCGTCGTCGGCCTCGTGATGGACACGGTAGTCCGGCGCGTTCTCCGCGTCCGAATACTCGGCGGGAACGATGGCGAGTTCGCGGTAGAGCGTGAGGGTGTGAACGCGCCCAGTGAAGCTGGAACCTTCGCGCGTGAATTGACCGATCTGCGGCACGGGTAGTCTCCTTTGCTGGTGGTTGCTGTGGGAAAATCAATGCGTCGGCGCGCGCCAGGCGAAGCGGCCGTCGCCGTCTTCATCGGTCCAGAGCGGTAGCGCGCGACCGATAACGGAGCTTGCGGGGATGGGTCCGAAGTAGCGGCCGTCGAGGCTGTCGCGGACATCCCAATTCATGAGGAAGAACTGACCGTGGGCTATGACCCGGCAGCCCTGCCAGACGGGCAGCGCGCGGCCGTTCCGGTCGCGGTCGAGCGCATTGCCCATCTCCACGCCATCGACCATGATGGCGCGGCCGGTGCGGCAAACCCGCTGGCCGGGAAGACCGACGACGCGCTTCAACAGCGGCACGTCGCGCCCGACATAGCCGCGCTCGACTATGAAGCCGGCGAGCGGTTCGGACGGTCTGACGGCAACCAGCTCGGGCACTTCGATCCGGTCGATCGGCTCGATGGTGTAGAAGCCCACCGGCGCGCTCGCGGTGGCGTTCCAGACGAGCCTCAATGGCATATCGACGGCGCTGGTGGCGGCGATGCCGATCACGGCGAGCAGCACCATCGCAAGGATGCGGCGGCGGCTCATGGGTCGATCCTCCTACGGCCGATCCACGCCGCATGACGCTCGGGCGTGTAGGCGCTCGGCTCCAGACCGGCGGAAAGTCGGTTATGGACGTGCCGCCAGTAATCCGGCGAGGCGTCGGCCGGATCGAGGCTGAGCGCTTCCACCGCGTCGACGGCGGCAAGCGCGCGCTGGACCTTGGGCCAGCCGTCGAGCCGCAAGAGGATGTCGCCGCCAGGCCGGACGAAGGGCAGCGTCTGGAACGGCTCGCCGCGGCGGATGGCGCGCACGATGTCGATACGCGAGATGATCGTGCCATGCTCGCCCGCTGCCCAGCGGACGAAGGCGAAGATGCTGTCGGGCGCGA
Source organism: Microvirga sp. HS2 (assembly GCF_055792805.1). Taxonomy (NCBI): domain Bacteria; kingdom Pseudomonadati; phylum Pseudomonadota; class Alphaproteobacteria; order Hyphomicrobiales; family Methylobacteriaceae; genus Microvirga; species Microvirga sp. HS2. The sequence goes on along the minus strand of NZ_JBVVAJ010000013.1, from coordinate 63,139 downwards.
AACCGACGACGCTGCGGCGACGGTCGAGGATCTGTTCGTAGCTCTTGCGCCCGAACCTAATCCAGTGCTCGACCTTGCGTTTGTCAAAGGTCAGTTCGACCAGGGTGGCGAATGGTCCTGGCCCGTTCGTCAGCGGACGGCCATGCGCGCGATGGGAGGCCCGGCCGCTCATGGCCGACCTCCTTGGTCGTCGTCGCTGGCGAGCATGTCGCGCAGCACGTCGGCGATGGAGCGGGCGGCACCGGCACCACGCCGCCTCGCGTGCGCGTGCGTCAAAGAAGAAGAGTTAGATTCTCTGTTAGACTCTAAGTTAGAAGTCCGATTCCGCTTTTCAGGCCATAGGCTTAGCTGCGGTCCTTGCGCCTGATGTGCCGATAGGGCTGCGCCCGATGTGCCGATACCGCCTGCGCCTGATGTGCCGATGGTTTCCACAGGCGTTTTCACAGGCACTGTGGACAGGGTATCGGGACGGATGCGCAGCAGCTCGCGGCCGTGCTCCCGATCCATCTCAAGGCGATAGCCGGGGAGCGGCTGACGGGCCGCGATTCGGCGCAGGTCGAGCGCGAAATCTGAGACGCGGGCGAGACTGCCGGACTTCACATGGAGGTGCGCGACCTCGAACAGCCAGCCATGGTGCTGGTGGCCGGCGTGCTTGCGGGCGACACGATAGAGCCAGCGTTCGATGCCGCCGGTCAGCCGGAAATAGGCCGGATCAATGGTGAGGACGAGCGAGCGATCAACGACGCTGTTGTAGAACCATTCGGGCAGGACGAATTCCATGCCCTCGACGCGGCCGGCGCGCGTCGTCATCTCCTCCCACTCGTTGATCCACGAGAATTGCCGGCGCCGCCAATGCGGGCCGTTGCGGATCGTGGTGGCGATGACGGTCGATTGCAGGCGCGCGAGCGCGGCCTTCAGCAGCACATATTGGCGGTTGCCGGTCGGCCGCCCAATCGCGCGCAGCAGATGATAGGGCGTGAAGCGGAAGAAGCGCGATGTGCGCAGACCATCGTTCTCGGCCGCCACGATCTGCGATGCGGCCCATATCAGCACATCGGCGTCCCAGATGGTCGCCATGCCGTGTTCGGGCATGGCTAGAACCTGCACCTCAACATCGGCGGCCTTGTAGAGAATGGGCTTGATGCGCGGCGTCTTCGCCAGCGAGAAGAATGGCCGCTCCATGAGGTCGCGTTGATCTCGCGGGCTTGCGTCTCCTTTCGCGACCACGAAGGGAGCCAGGTGGTTGCGCTCGCTCGTGTCGGTCGGCTGCGCGGGGCTATGATCGTCGTCGCGCAGCATTCAGCACTTACCCCGCTCTTCGGGCGTCAGCGGACGCGCGGGGAAGACCGTGCCAGCGTTCGGATCGCGGGTGGATTTGCGGGTGCCGATCTCCGACCAGGATTCGAGATCGTGGACGGTGTAGAGGACGCGGCCACCGATCTTGCGATAGGTCGGGCCGGTGCCGTAGGTCCGGTGCTTCTCAAGGGTGCGGATGGAAATGCCGAGGAAGCGGGCGGCTTCCTGCGTGCGCAAGAGTCGTGGCGGCAGTCCCGCCAAGGGGTTGGCCATTGGATCACCTCTGGTTCGTCGTTGATGCGCGCGGCCTTGGTGGCGGCGGGCTGTGGCGAACCATGGCGAGGGATCGGCGGCCGGTAGCGTGCCGCATTTGCGCATCCGCGCAGACGGCACCCCCGGACGGTGGCTGCTCCGAAGCAAATAAGTTGAAGTAATTCAGCGGGTCATTGCCAACCGAGTGGAATCGGCGAAGACATTCCCGTGCGGTTCGGCTATGACTCGGAGCGGAGCAGGAACGCGCTGCTTCGGGGCGTCGAAACCCCTCTGTTACCGGTTGTTGCCAGCCGACACGGCAACACACTCCTTGACCTATGGTCGGGGAGCCTGTGGCGTATACAACAGGCTCTCCGAGCTAAAGGCCATGGGGCCGTGTAACAGCGGTTTCGAACTCCCCGATCACCAAGGGTCAGAGAGGATGTTTGCGGGGGCGCACCGCAGACGCAATCTCCTCCAAGTTGGGGGAGCCACTATGCCAGTTGCGGTCGAGCTTGATCCCGATGTGGCCGACGAAGCGCCAAGCGAAAACACCATCACGCGCTACGACGAACGGCACTACGTCACCTATCTGCGCCTTCTGGACGCGAGCCGGGACGGTGCGGACTGGCGGGAGATAGCCCGCATTGTGCTGCACCGTGATCCCGTCGCCGAGGAAGCGCGCACCCGCCGTTGCTGGGAAAGCCATCTCGCCCGCGCGCAATGGCTTTCGGGGGCCGGGTATCGGCGCATTCTGGAACAGGCGGTCGCGATGGCTGCGCGCGGCGGCAGGTAGGTGTAGGCTTACTTGCCCGGCGCCTTGATTGGGTAATGCAGCAGCAGACGATAGCCGCCGCGCATCATCTTGATCCCGTGGGCGACAAGGCGGCGGGCCTTGTTTTTGCGCGGATCAAGCTCGAAATCCTCCTTCGTACCGCTGAAGCCGAACAGAACTTCGGCGACGGTGCGATAGCTCTCGCCGCGAAGGCGAGCGTCGAGCGCGCGCAATGACAGAATGTGCCACTGCCGGAGCTGGGCGGGCAGCGCGCGAAAATCAGGACCGGGCGGTCGCCCTTTGAGCGAACGCCAGAGCCTCCGGGCAGCGTGCGCGCGCAGCTCGTAGAGGTCGTCCGATGGCAGAACTGTTGCGTAGAACGCCGCCGCATCGGGAACGGCGTGCGGCAACCAGAACTGATGCGTAACGCCATCGACCTGCCAGATGCCGTGCCAGCCGTCAGCAGCGTGGCGCAGGTCGAGACCGTCGAGATGCGCCAGCGTGACGATCGGTTCGGTCTCGCCGTCGTGATGCTGCACGGGAGATAGCCATATGGCGCGCGGCTGAAGGCTTGGGCTCCAGAACAGGGATTGCCGATCCGATGGGGTTTCGGGATCGGTCGGAAAATCGCAGGCCCCAGCGTCGCACGAATGCCTCCAGCCGATCCCGGTCCGGCTCGCGTAACGCGATGATGGCCTGAAACTCGCGACGATACTCGCCGTCACGGCGAAGATATTCCCAGGCGAAACCGGCGGCGGGGATGCTCTTGGCAAATCTGTATGCCGCCGGAGAACGCCAGTCGATGCTCAGCATGGCGTTACCTCTCCATACCGGACATATGCAAAGCAACGCCCGGATGGAGAGCTTCAAACATCGCTGGAAGTGATTGTAGCCGTGCTGCTCAGATAACTTGATCGCGTAACGCGATCACTCTCTTAGTTACTTTCTTGTTAACATTGAGCCAGTTGTTTAGCGAGCCGGGCCTAGCCCAGCGAGCGCGGCCATGGTTTCGAGCATGGCCGCACCGCCGATCCGCAACGCCGGATCGGCGCGATTTTTGGGGCGCGATACCTGCGATAGTGAAGGACAGGGCCGCCAGGATAGCGGCCCTGTCGCGGGTGCGATCAATGTCCTTTCAGGCGCTGCATTCCTTCCGCCAGCGTCCAGAGCGCCCGATTGAGCGTCACATTCTGGTCGATGCCGTTGACGGCGCGGGTCTGGCTGCGGCGGATACGGCCGTCCGCGTTGCGCTTCTGGCCCCGTAGCCCGCCCTTGGTCAAATGCTGCTGAATGATGTTGAATGTGCTCCAGAGGCTTCCGCCCACGTCCTCGCGGCGACGCGCTTCGATGATCTGTTCGGGCCGCACCGGGCTTTCGTCCTCACCGTAGCGGGCGACGAGGCTTGCCTCGGCCAGAACGCGGCGTTCGTCCTCAGAAACGCGGATTTCCTTCATGGTCTCGCTGGCGTCGATCAGGCGCGGGAAGTCCTCCGCGACCGTATAGACGCCTTCGATAATGTCATGCTGGATATTTCCCTTGTGCGGCACGCGGATTTCCTCGAACCGCTCGCCCGCAATCATGCTGTTAGTGCAAACGAAACGCAGCATCCCGGCGAACATCTGATAGGCGCTGGTCCCGTCATGGCTGTTGACGATGATGACTTCCGCCGCTTCCGGCTTGCCCATGCCGCCATCCCGGCGAAGGCGCAGCATGTGCTTGGCGTGGCCGTGACGGCTGCCGTCACGCGGCACCGACTGCACGGCGAAGAACGGAAACCATCCCTCCCGACGCAAGCCCTCCACAATGTCGATGGTCGGGACATAGACGTAACGCTCGGAACGGCTGTCATGGGCTTCGCGGGCGAAGATGGACGGGACGTGCCGATACAGTGCTTCATTGTCGAGCGGTTCGCATCCGCTGATCTGGTGAGCATTGCGGCCGAACCGGGTGGCGAGCTGGTGATACATGGTCTTTCCTTCCGTGGGTCTGGGTTGAAGCGCAGCGCTGCGCTGCAACCCTGCCCGTCGGCGAGACCGGGGGGTGCAAGGTGCAAGGGCGAACGGGACGGAGGGGGATCACCCGGCCTGCACAAGCGGATCGAAGCCATGTGCGAGAGTGAGAAACACGCATCCGCGCGGAAGGTTGGGGAGACCGTCCCGGTCGAGCATCAGCGATCTCTTGCGCCGCGCCAGGGGGCAGCGCCCCCAAGCAACAAGCCCGGCCAGAGCGGAGCGGCGGCCGGACGCCAGAACCGGATCACACTGTGCAAAGCAGCCGAACTTGAGAATCATGCACCCGGATCGCCGTTCTTTCCGGAACGACTTATCTAGGCAGATGTGTATCCATTGGGTACACTTCCGACATGACCAAAAAAGATGTCGGGTTGCGCATCAGGTTGGACCGGGATCTGCGCGACGAATTCGTCGCAGCGTGCCAAGTCCATGATCGCCCCGCGGCACAAGTGCTTCGGGAGTTCATGCGCGAGTACGTCCGCGAAAGCGTTGCGTCCTCCGCCATCAGAACTCCCCAACGAGAATCGAGAGGAACCGAAGAATGACATCGGCTAGTCCGTCCAGAGACAAGGTAGACGACGGCCTGACTGACGTGAGGGAGTTGGCATGAGCAATGTCAACGTCAGGCGGCTGGTCGAGAACATCCGATCGGGGACCAACGTCTATACGCCGCTGGTGGAGCTAGTGGTCAACGCCATTCAGGCCATCGACCAAAAGGGCGTCAAGAATGGCCTGATCCAGATCGAAATTCTGCGAAGCGGACAGGCGGATATCATTGACCGCCTTGAGGATCTTGACGGGTTTATCGTCAAGGACAACGGGGTCGGCTTCACGAAGGGCAACCGCGATTCGTTTGATACATTGTATACGGAACAGAAGATCGCCGATGGTGGTAAAGGGTTCGGTCGGTTCACCTGTCTAAAATATTTCAACCATGTGAAGGTGGCGAGCACCTTCGCCGTCGGCGATACGTTCCACGATCGATCCTTTAGGATGGGCCTGGATAAAGACATCATCGTTGACGAGGAAACGTCCGCTTCTGAAAAGCGGGAGACGGGTACGGCAGTCGAGATTTCCGGCATTAAGTCGGTCAAATTTCCCGACAAGCGCCTCGATACCGTCAGCCGCGTTATCGTCGAACGGCTGTTACCATATTTCGTAGACAAGGATCGGGCGTGTCCGCGTATCGTGATCAGGGAAGCGAAGGAGCCTTCCGGTGGCGTCTCTCTCAACGATTATCTGGGCAAGGAGAATAGCCAGATTGTCGAGATGCGGGTTGAACAGGGCACGTTCACACTCACAGCGAACGAAGAGGCCAAGGACTTTCAGGTTCGTGTCTTCAAATTCTATGCGCCGAGGTCGGCCAAGAGCAAAGTCAGTCTCGTCGCGCATCGGCGCGAGGTGACCGACAACCCACTTCAGGTCTACATACCTGAATTCGCCGAGGAGTTTTATGAGGCTGGTCCCGACCAGGATCTGTCCAAGGGGCGCAATTTCGTCGTCAAAGCCTATGTTTTCGGTGACTACCTCAATGACAACGTGTCGCTCGAAAGAGGCGAATTCCGCTTCCAGACCGACAACGACCTGCTTAACGGCATCTCCCAAAGCGAGATCGAGCAGAAAGCCGCCGAAATCGCGCAGTCGGCGGTGGGCTCGGAAATTACCGAGCGGAAGAGACGCAAGCAGGCGCGCATTGCCGACTATGTGTCGGCCGATGCGCCCTGGCACCGGACGCTCGCAAATGAGGTCGATTTCGACGCCCTGCCCATGCGACCGTCCAACCAGGATATCGAGCTTCATCTTCAAAAGAAGAAGTATGAAAAGGAAATCCAGACGCGATCACAGGTGGCCGCGCTGCTGAAATCAGAAAACCCCGATGAGTTGGGTGAGAAAATCACTCAGCTCATGGACAGCATTTCCGACACCAGTAAGAATGATCTCATCCACTACGTTTCCATGAGAAAGTGCGTTCTCGACCTATTTTCCAAATCTCTAGAAATCGATTCCGATGGAAAGCATAAATCGGAAGGTGATGTGCATGATATCATCATGCGACGTAAGAAGGATTCAGAAGGCCTTGATTACGAATCGCACAATCTCTGGATGCTCGACGAGCGGCTGAACTTTTCCTCCTACGTTTCATCCGATAAGCCGCTGAATAAGCCAAACGGAGACCGGACGGATATTACGATCTACAACCGGTGCGTTGCCTTTCGCGGTGAGAACGAGGCGAGCAATCCCATCACTATCTTCGAGTTCAAAAAGCCACAACGAGACAATTTCGCCGATCCTTCATCGAAGGAAGACCCGGTTCAGCAGATCGTCCGCTACGTCAATCAGATCAGAGAAGGCAAGTTCAAAACGCCCACTGGTCGCGACATTATCGTCAACGGCACGACGCCATTTTACGGGTATGTGGTTTGCGACTTGACGGCAAAGGTAAGAAAGTGGCTCGAATTTGAGAAGGAATTCACACCCATGCCCGATGGGCTTGGGTGGTTCCGATGGTTTGGCAACAACAGTCTCTACATGGAAGTCTTGAGTTGGACCAAACTGCTTCGGGACGCCGAAATGCGAAACAAGATATTCTTCAATAAACTCGGAATCGATTGACATCCATTGCGGCGCGGAACCCTTCGAGGCGCTGATCGAGCGATGCGCAGAAATCTCCTGGAGGGCAACCGTGTTGCGAAGTGATGATGGGGGGAAAGGGTGTCGACCTATTTTACGGATCGCGAATACGGGGCCCGTCCCGCAATAATCGATGTCATTAATGAGCGCCTGTGGGCCGGCCTTTTCAGCTTGATCCAGACGAGGATTGGCGATGGCTCGTTTGGCCTTCGCTTTCCGGAACAGTGTCCCGACGGGAACGGTCCGTGCGGTTGTGACGTACAGGCCTTCAGCCGGGTGCTGGGCGCCGAGGTGCCGTGGATCGAATGGCCGCTCTCGGCGAACGAAGTGCCCGATACGCCGGTGATCCTCGATCTGCTGGAATTCTGCGCTGGCGCAGTGGGCGAGCCGATTCAGGGCTCATATCATTCCTACTATCGTCACCACCACTTGAGTTGGGATCGAGACGCCGGTCTTGCGCGATTTGTGGCGGACGTGAACCTCCTGTTTCGCCGCAACGCGGTTGCTTATGAACTCACATCGACCGGGCAGGCCCGTCGGCTTCTTCCACAGCCGATCGCCGATGCTCTCGGTTGGGCGATGTTTCAGACTGGTGACGCGGAGACGGATCGGCTGCTCGAAGCCGCGCGCCAACGGTTTCTCTCGCCAAAGCCTGAAGATCGGCAGGACGCGCTGGAGAAGCTGTGGGACGCTTTTGAACGGCTGAAGACGCTGGAGCCCGGCGCCAATAAGCGCGCGCAGGCCGATGCGCTGCTGGACCGCGTTGCCGCGCCGGGCTCTGGATTTCGGGAAGCGCTTGGGCGGGAGGCCGCTGAGCTGACCTCCATAGGGAACAGCTTTCGAATTCGTCATTCCGAGACGACGCAGGAAGCGCTGACCTCTCTGGATCAGATCGACTATCTGTTTACGCGGATGTTTGCATTCGTGCGCGTGATCCTGAAAGGGACCGGGCGTGGCGGATGACCTTTACGCGCTTATCTCCGGAATTCTGCACGGGATGAGCCACGCCCAAATGAGCCAGGAGCCAGAGCAGGTCGCTGGGCTGGTCGTGCCTGCACCAGAGGGCTCCTCGAAACGGCAGCGTATCGAACTTGCGCTCAAAAACCTCACGCAGGAGGACTTGGCTCGACTGGCGCTCAAATTCGCTGCTGCTCGCATCGACATCCCGCTTGATGAGGCAGGCCGCAAGGTGCTTGAGGCTGATGATCCGCCGCTGACGCAGATCACACGACGAGACGTCGCGCGGATCCTCGGCGACAATCTCGCCGGTGGGCGCAGCACCCTGGAAGTAGTCGAAGGCTACTTTCCACTTTCCTCGCCATTCGAAGACTTTTTCGGCAGCAGGGGCCAGAGCTTGCGCGATCAGGTCGCCCGGCACATGGATCACAATCGGGGCGATTGGTCGGTCGAACAACTGTTCGGAGAAATCGGGGCCTTCGAATGTTCCAGGGCCAGGTTCGGCGCCTTGCTCGAACAAGCTGTTCACCCCCTTTCCCGATCCGGCGATGAGCAGACGAAGACGGTCGCAGCGCTGAACAGGGTACTCGCGCGGGATGGATATGAGCTTGCGCAGGACGGCGAGATTTCCGGCCACCCGCTCTTCAGTTTCCGCTCCCTGGTGCGGGGGGCTAGAGGCCGGCCGAAAAACCTGATCTTTGCGTCGCGAGGGCCAAAGCCGGAGATCGGCTTCGCCGATGCGATCAACAACGATATCGTCATTCTGTCTGGCGAAGAGAGTTGCCTGGTCTACGACCAGCCGATCGGCGCGAGCGGCCTTCTGTGGTCGGAACTCGTTTCCTGGTGGGGCGAGGTTACGCCGGGGGCTGATGCCGCAAAACTCGGAGCTCGCCTCCAGGAATCCCTGGCCTCGAACGCAGAACGCAAGTTTTTCGCGACCTATTTCAAGGCCATCGGTCCGCCCTCGGCGAAGCGCTGCCAGCGCTCCTACCGCAGGTCTACCTTCACTATGATCCTGCGGTCGTGAAAACCCTGCGCCACAGGCTTCCGCTACCGCGTCAGCGTATGGACTTCCTGATGCTGCTTCCCAGCCGTCAGCGCATCGTGATCGAGGTCGACGGCAAGCACCACTTCTCGGAAAACGACCTTCCATCATTGAAGGTCTATGCCGACATGGTGTCGGCTGACCGCGAACTGCGCCTTGCTGGATATGAGGTCTATCGGTTCGGTTCGAATGAATTGGTCGGTGTCGGCGCCGAGGCGATGATCACGGATTTCTTCGACAAGCTTTTTCGACTGCATCGCATTCGGCCATAAAAGTGTTCACCGATGCACCACAACGCGTGGCGATCTGTAGGGGGTAACAATTGACGACGACGATATTCTGGTCTTGGCAAAGTGATCGCGACCCGAAGCTGCACCACTATTTTGTGCGCGACGCGCTGAAGGATGCCTGCAAGCTCATTGCCATCGACCCTGACTATGAGGAGGCGGTGCGACCCGAGGTCGATCACGATACCAAGAATGTCGCAGGAACCCCTGACATCACGAAGACGATCCTGGACAAGATAGGCAGGGCCAATGTGTTCGTCGCCGACATGACCCCGGTCGGGGTAACCGATCCTGCAGCGCTTCAGCCGAACACAGCCGCAGACAAGCGTTCAGAGCCGAAGCATCTGCAAAACCCGAACGTAATGTCCGAGCTTGGCTATGCGGAACATGCGCTCTCGCAGGGCCGCATCATTCTGGTGGCGAACGGCGCGCACTATCCCGGTCCTGTGGCGCTCCCCTTTGACTGGCGTCACCGTAGCGGTGCGAAAGTCTATCACCTGAAGGACGGCGCCACGAAGGAAGAGATCAAGGCGGAGAGGAAGCGTTTCGCCGAGGTTCTGAAGAGCTGCATTGTGCCCATCCTGGCCGAGCAAGCGCCGGCAAAGACGCCCCCGCCGCCCATCTCATGGCAGGCACCGAGCGATAGCGATCCGGCCATCTGGCCGGCGGCGGCGAAGAAGCTTGAGTTTCGCAACAATGCGATGGAGGAGTCGCAGCGCAGTGTTGAGCTGCGGGACGGGACTCGGATCTTTGCACGCATCGCTCCGCGCGAATGGTCGGTGCCTGCTAGGGTCGAGCTTGAACAGCGGATTTCAGACATAGGGTTGAACATTCGCGGACGAGATGGCGACTGGGGTCTCAATGGCGATGGCGCATTGTCGGTCTCGGGCCTCATCTCAGGCGCGCGCAACGACATGATCGTCACCAACGCGACGCAGTGGTTTCAGTCAAACGGTGAGCTTTGGGCGGTCAACAACAACTGCTTCGCCGAGAACAGCGGCGGCAAGGTTTTCGCATCGGCGCTGCCGTTCACACCGCTCGATGCGTTTCTCGGCAAGAGCGTCGCCGCCATCAGGGCAATGGGTGGCAAGGGCCCGATCGGAATCAAACTGGGCGCCGGTGATCTGGCCGACACTGTCTTGCCTGGAGAATATCGATCGCAACGCTTCCCGGCTGTCAGTGCATGGGTGGACGTGGACGAAGAGCGGGATACCTGGACGCCGGAGGAGCGTCGCGCGCTGCTGTTCCGATTCTGGAACGCTCTGATGGACGCCTACGGTCGGCCGCCTGCGCGCTCCATTACAGAGTTCGAGCAAGCAGCTGCGGTAGCGCCGCTCTCGAAATAGGCGGGGGGATGATGGGCGGGGAGGCAAGGCCAAACGTACTCGATCCACGCCAGTTGGTGCGCATCGAGGCCGTGCATCGTGGCTTCCTGTATCAGCACCTCTATCTGGCGAATTGTCTGCTGCGCGCAGGTTCGGCCGGCGTCGACAAAATCGTCATCGAAGGAGACGAAGACGTAGAACTGCACCGGGCGGCCGACTGCTTCTATGTGCAGGTGAAAACGCGCCAGGGACTCTTGGAAGCTGGCGACATCAAGGGCGCCTTTGAGCGATTTGCTTTGATCCGGGCGGAGCACGCCGCCAGCGCACGAACTGGGACGGCGCGCTTCGTCATTGCATCGAATGCAGCCCCGGCGCCGAAGCTTGCCGAGATGCTCGCATCGGCGGATTGGCCGAAGGATGTGGAGGTTCATTGGCCAGGCGGCCCTGTGATCGCCGACCCCACGCTCCCCCAACCACCTATCGACGTGAATGCCGCTGCGTCGGCATGCAGCGCGTTGGCGGCGAAACTGCCATTTGCAATGTTGCGGCCCGATACGCTGACCTGGAAGCTCGCGGGCGCCGCGATGCTCGCAGCATCGGGCACGCCCCCGCGCCGCGATCATGCGTTCCATCCCGATGAACTGCCGGCTCTATTTGAGCAGTTGATCGTCCAGATGCAGGACTTTCCTGCTCCGCCGGCCGTCTACAGGGCGCAGATCAACGAGCCACCGCTGTCGACCGGAGGACGGGTCAGAGTGCTTTCGGGGCTGTCGGGCGCGGGAAAGACTGCGTGGGTCGCAGAAGCCGCGACGCATCTGGGGACACCGGCCGTCTACCTCAATGTAGGCGAGATGCCCGGGCCGGCGCTGGCATCCGCAGTTGCGCGGGAAGTAGGCGCAAAACTCTTCGGCCGGAGTCACGGTGTCTTGGGCGAAATTCTCCTGCCGGGTGCGTCGGGCATGGAGACGCTCGGCGCGCTGAACATCAAGCTCGGTCAGGACGGGCAGCGTGTCGATGTCGTGATCGACAATGCCCATCGCCTGACGCCGGCGGACCTGAAGCCGATTGTCGATCAGGCGCAGAACATCCGCTTTCTTCTGTTGTGCCAGCCGGGCACCGTGACACAGGAGATCGCCGCACTCCTGGGCGTCGAGCACGAAACGCTGGGTGGTTGGGACGAGGACACCATTGCGGCGGTGGTCGCAGAGGCTGGCTGCGTGGCCGACTATGCGGATTGCGAGCGTCTGTCGCGTCTCACTGGCGGGCTGCCGTACTATGTATTGAATGGGGCGACGGTCGCGAAGCGCGAATACGAAGGACAGATCTCAGCCATCTGCGTGGATGTTGAGGCACAGACGAATCTGGTCGCGACGGCGCAGGAGGTGATCCTCAAGCGAGCCTTCGACACGATGCCTGACCAGATGAAAGAGGTCGTGGCGGCGCTCAGTCTGGCCGACGTTCCCCTCTCGCGGGACGAAGCCAGCGCGTACCTTCAAAAAGCCTGCAAGCTCACGCGCCAGAGTGCTATCAGCTTGCTGCGCCAGCTTCCGGATAGCGGAGCGGTCGAACTTTTCAGCAATGCTGGTATCAAGGTCCACGACGCGATGCGGCTACTCGGCCGCGCATACATCGCCGGCCGCGGCGCGGACCACGAACGCGATAGCCGGAAGCTCCTCTCAGCCACCATCATCGAGTCGATCCAGAAGGACTGGAGCATCGCGAAAGTTGCTCTGCTGGTCAGGCTGTTCGGCCAACTCGGTCAGGCGAAAATCCTGGTCGAGTTCGCGACCGACGAGCTGTTCCACGAAATGGGCGTCTGGCGCGAGATCGAACCCTTTCTGATCGCGATCGCCGAGGATGCGGAGGAGGACGCGGAGACGCGCCTTTGGGCTCTCGACGGGCTGGTGTTCAACGATCTGCGCGAAGGCAATGTCGAACGCGGACTGGAGCGCATCGATGGGATGCGCGCGCTGCTGGACAGCAACAAGCTCGGGTCAGATGAGTGGTTGGCCTGGGCCATGAAGCGCATGCTGGCCGTGTCGAGCAACGACGATGTCCAGGGCGTTATGGACATGCTTGCCGAAGTCGAAGAGCGCCTTCCAAAAAGCGACCAGCACCATCGCATCTTTCGCTACAACCGAGCCTTGGCGATGTTCAAGCTCGGGGCCTACGACCTCACGCTCCAGGAAACGGAGCGGCTCGGGCAAGAGTATTATGACCTCCTTGGCCTATCGCCGGAGCAGGTCATTGGCAGAAATCCACCGGCCATCAGGCCGCTGCTGCCCAAGGGTCGGGACAATAGGGACGACCTGAAGCATCTTGCCGATACGCTGGACCTCCACGCACAGGCGCTACAGCGATCTGGGCGATCATCGCCGTTTGCCCGCATACACGCGATGAAGTTCTACGAGCTTGCCCACGCCCCGCAGTCGGTTATCCGCGTGGGCCAGGATCTGGTGGATGACTTTTGCGTCCACAACGACTTTGAGGGCGCGCGGGATGTCATCGAGAAGACGCTTCTTCCGACCGTCCAGGCGTTGAACCTTGTTTCCTGGGTGGTGCCCGTCCGCAGCCAATACGCGGTCGTCCTTGCCTATTCGGGGCAGTTTGACGCCGCCGACAATGAAATGCGCCGGCTTGGGCCCTATGAGGCCGGCCTTAGTCCCGCCGGCAGGGGCGAGTTGCAGGATCAGCGCCGCCTCATTGCGAGCCTGCGTCGGTCCGGCCCACCCCCGCAGAGAAAGGTCGTCATTCCTTCGGCAGTGAAGGAGCTTCTCGCGGCCCGCAACGGGCAAGCAGCGCCACCCCAGCAGCGTCGGACCAAAATCGGTCGAAATGAGCGGTGCCCGTGTCAGTCAGGCCGGAAATACAAGCATTGTCATGGTCGATGAATTGTTGCCGAAACCAATCATCCAAAAGGTTGCTGGTCGAGCAAAGCCGGGCACCAGGCGTCGCCCTCGCAGGGAAAGCCGCGGCCGCGCTGGAGGCGCAACCTGAGCAATATAGAGGTAACGGCGGCGATCGGCGGACTGCGAAGATGAAATCCGGCAACGCCTTCATCCAGTCTTTACAGTCCGCCAAAGCCACGACGGAGGGCAAGCGTCTGGCCGACATGCGCGGGGCATATGGGATTGTTTTCCGCAAGGAGTTCATTGTCGCACGCGACGGTGGACCGATCCTTTTTATGCCTATCAGGATACGCCGCACGCCAAAGCTATGCGGACGCTGATTGACGATGCAGTGGGGCATCCTGACCATCCGATCTGGCGGGTCGCGCCCTTTGTCGACCAGCCCGGACAATATGGAAGCTCGTCATACTTCTTCGAGTGGGAACGGGAATGGCGGCACGTCGGCAATCTCCACTTCGATGAAACTGACCCTGCTTTTTTGATTATCCCCGAAGTTCTACACGAGGCGGCCAGAGACTTTTTCGACAACGCCGAGCGAGAACAGCTCGGGCCAAATTACAAATGCCCCTTCATCGACCCCTCTTGGGGGCTGGAAAAGATCAAAGGCATTCTGAAGCCGTAAGCTCGGGACGGTGGCGACCATGAGCAAAGAGAAGCCCCGCACTTGGCGGGGCTTCCACGGGGCCTGCCTCAGCCACCGTTGCGACGAGACCAGATGAAGTTGTGACTGCTGCCGTCCTCGGCTTCGACCAAGGTGGCGTGGATCGGGACCGGGAAGCTCGGATCGGGGCGACGAAAACGCAAAAGGAGATCGCGGCCTCGTAATAGGGTTGGAGCACGGTAATGTTGAATACCTCCCGCCCGTGGTTTTTCCGTGCTAGCTCGCTCGTCTGTCGCCGCTTCGCATGATCGAAAGGTCCGAAGGATAATCAACAGTCCGCGGGAGCCGGAGGCGTCACATCGGTGCGTCGAGGAAAAATGCGGCCTTCTCTTGATCTTCAAGTCTGAGAATGAAATGCGCGAAGGCCCTGTTCTCCGCGATGGATCGATCGAGAAGCCTCCTCAGCATGCCGAGCGAGCGCTTCTGCTGCGCGCTGAGGCCCCGCCTTGTGGCGGCGAGCTCCGTGGTGCCGGTCGCGCAGACGAACGAAAAGAATTTGCCAAGCAGCCCCGTGACGACATCCGCGACCTGGATACCTGTTTCGGCGTGAGAAAGTGCAAATCGGAAGTGCTTCAGCTCGCGATCACCGTCGACGAAGCGGGTGCCAGCGAGATGCTGCTTCACGACATCCTCGACATCGAGGATGAGCTCGGAATTCTTGAAGAGACAAATCCTCTGCATGTAGAACGGCGCAAAGCTGTCTATGAGCACATTGGGCACCTCGTCCTCCAGATAGGGAAGGGAGTCGACTCGCTCCGCTATCTCCAGCACGCCTTTCAGCATCATGTAGTTGAAATGGGCGAGCAGGTTGCGACGGTGCTCAAGCAATTCGAGGAGCTCGGCTACAAAGGCTGCCCGTCGCTTTCGCCCGACGTCGGGATACGTGAAGCGCTGGAAGAGGGCGACGCTCCCGTCATAGTCATGCCGAAGAACGGTGTAGAGGTCGTTCTTCAGATGCATGTTCAGCGCGAACAGCCTCGGTTCATCGTACTCCGTGAGGATCGAATCCACGACATCGACGATCGACCAATAGAGCGGGTCGAGCACCGAATAATGGACGAACAGGCCCTGACCGCCGAGCCAGTTGAGGAAGGTCTCGAGCCGTGGCGCGTTGAGCAGGTCGAGGAGCTCCCCAGTCGCGACATGCTTGAGTTTGATTTCCGGCGCGTTCTTCTGAATTCGAAGAGCAAGGCGCAGGTCATCGAGCGGCAGAGCGCGAGGCGCTCCACGATGCGCGACGCCGCCAAGGACGAAGCACTGCGGTTCCCGGACATTGAGGCCATCCGATCGCACATGGAGCCGACGGATGTTGTTGGTCTCGTCGTGGTAGATCGTATAGGCGGCGTCCGCACTGGAGAGGGCGTGGAGCGCGATCTCGCGATCTCGGACATCGTTCACATCGATCAAGGCGTACGCTCGCTCTAATGGGCCTTCGGAGGCTGGATCTGGGCTGCCGGGGGAGGGGCATAGGTAGCCGCAGCTCCTCGGGTCCAAGCCAAGTACATCACAGCGTCTGCTTCAGGTAGACCGGCAGATTGACGTTGGCCTTCAGCGCCGGGATGAAATCCGGATCGTCGATCGCCGTGATCGGCGCCATCGGCATCGGCTTCAGGACAGGCGCATTGGTGCGCATCATGTCCTGCAGCGTCGTGAAGTCGTCCTCCTCTTCCATCTCGAAGTCGATGGTGATCGCGTCGCGCTCGATCGCCTTGAAGCCCATGATGGCGGGCGCCGGTGCGCTAGCGGCCAGCTCCTGCAGATGAGCGAGGCCAAACGTGAGTTTCGCGATGGCCGTGCCGAGCGAAAGCCCGCCCAGCGGGTCATCGCCGGGCTCCGTGAGATCGAGCGAATAGTCCTTGCCGCCGACGACGATGCGTTCCTGACGCTTGGCGTCGAAATCCAGAAAGCCCAGGCGTCCATAACGTGGGCGACCGTCGATCATCACCGCCAGGATGTCGCTCTCGCGCGCGTCGATGAGTTGGACATAGGGATCAGCGGCGTTCCCTTCGAGGATGAGCAGGTCCGCCTTTAGCCCGCGCTCGATCGTACCGAGCTGGCCATGCCAGCCGAGCATCCGGGCGGGCGCGGACGTTACCATCCGCGCCAGCTCCTCCGGCGCAAACATGCTGCCGTGGTGATCGCTGACGATGCGCGCGATCTTGAGCTCACCGAGCAGGTTCTTGCTTCCGCTCGGCGACCAGTCCGACCCGAGAGCGATCGGTATGCCGGCTGCTTTGGCCGCGGCGACATCAGCGGTCTGGCCATAGAGCAGCAGGTTGGATAGCGGCGACCAGACCATGCCTGCGGCCGCCTTCAGGCGCGGGTAGTCGCCCACCTGCAAGCCGGTGCAATGGATCGGGATGAGATCGGGATCGATTGCCCAGGTGTTGGGGACGTATTCGAGATCGAGGAAGCGCTGCCGGGCATCCTGGTCGGTGCCTTCGCTCAGATGGTAGAAGAAGGGCCGATCCTTCTTCAACGCCGGCACGAGCTTGGTTGCGATCTCTGATGGCGCGTAGTCGAGCGTCTGTCCGCTCGCGGCCGGAAAGGCGGGATCACCCGGCGCCTCCACATTGCGGGTCAGTCCCTGATACCATTTCTTGCCGCCGTTGCTGCTTGCGCTCAGTCCTTGCGTCGTCGTCGTTCCCCCGAGTAGCGAACGGCACTCGACGAAGCGCGCGATGCTGCGTGGGTAGTCGATATCGGCATTGGCGCCGATGACCTTCGCTGGCAGCGAGACCGAGATCGGGTAGTCGGGCTCCTTCTCGCGCCATTGGTTCCGGTTCGTGTAAAGCTTCGGCACGCTCCAGAGCGGCAGGAAATTGTAGCTCAGATGGTTGTGCAGCTCGATCAAACCGGGAAAGATCGTCCCGCGCGTTTCAACCGCTGCAATCCCGGTGAAGGCGTCAGGAACATGCGCCGGATTGGCGACAACCGCGGCGATGCGATCGGCTTCGATGCAAATGGCGCCACGCGTGTGGACCGTTCCCTTTGCGTCCATCGTTACAATGCGCCCGATGAGAACATACTTGTCTGCATGAACGGCCGCGACGAAGTTTGCCATGATACTCCCCCCACAACAAACGACTTTAAGAATGCATCGATCATTATACGCATTGCGGTTGCAAGCTTACCAGTGATTGCGCGTCGTATTCTTGGCGGCCAGGCTTGGCAGGATGGCGCGATTGCGTAACGTAGTAACAGTCAGTTTTGGAATTCGGAGCCTGCATGAACGACGAAGGACGAACGCAATGCGAAGTACAAAAGGCAGGAAGCCCGCGCTAAAGCTACCGGAGATCAGGCCGGGCAACTGGCGCGGCGAAATTCTTGGCAGCTGCACGGTCAATTTTGGGCAAGTCGTTCAGCCCGGCCCGCCGCGGCAGTCTGTTGAATTCACCTACATGATTGTACCCGCGGCCTTTACCATGCCGGAGGTCCGATTCACCTGGCCGGGCGTCATCATGATCATGACGCCAGCTCCGATGAAAACCGAATTTCCGGAGGCAGGGTGTTTGTTTAAAGCCGCGCATCTTCCCTCGCTGCACCTATCAATCGAGGTCACGCGCGGGCAGTTTTCGGACATGCTGCCTATGCTGGAGGCAAAGCGTCTCAAGGACTTTCACTTCACCTTGGAGAATGAAGCTGACGGCGCCTGGCCAATCTACAGTTGGGGTATGTCGGCGACCCTTGTCGAAGCACAACCGAGGCCGCCGGCGATATGATGTGGAGCTCGCCCGGGCGCGGCAAGAGCGCTTTGCACAGGGTCTGCAGGGCGGGAAGGTCCAGGATGCGAGCCTTCGGACACATCTATTCCGTATTGAGCTGACGCCCTTCGTGTCGCTATTCAGGTTTTGCGGGATGTTTCTCGAAATCGAAGGTTCTTCCCAGCGAGCGGTGCAATGAACTTGTTAGGGCGAAGCCTCCGTGCCCAGCGATAGGTCACTCATCGAAACCTGTTGTGGTTCCAAACCCTCGGTAATTGTCGTTGAGCTCCGAGGCTTTTTACACGCTGCTGGTGGTGCCGATGTTTAGCGGCGCCAAGTTCCTTGATCTCGGTCGCCCCCGAGTTGGCGGTCGATACGAGCGGCGGCCGCGACCAAGCGAACGACCACTGTCTCTCGATATCGAGAGCCCAAGCGTTTGTCGCCGATCACTTCAGATGGCCTCCATGAATGTCTCTGGTACAAAGGAGGCGGGCGGCGGCATGTGCTCAGACAGCAGCCTAGCCTCTTCTTCGGTTATCTGCACTGGCATAGCTTCAGCACCGAGACTTTCTAATGCGCGTGTCCGGTGCCTCCCGTTTACAAATCCGAGAGAAAAAACATTGGCATGGTGTTCCCATCCATATGAGATTCGTGGCATTGGCAATCGACCTATGTGTGTCCCGTAGATCATCACATTCTGGACAGTGTAAGGGATTCGCGTGTTTTCCATTCCCTTCCGATAGATATCGTATTTGCGCTTATCCAAGGTGTTGGCCGGAGGAAGAACCAATGCGCGCGGACTTTTCTCTAAAGCGCTGATAAGACGAGCCAAATCGACCCATACACTTCCCAGTCACAAAGCCTGTCCTTTTTGAAATAGACGGACGCCAGATTTAATTGAGAGCAGGGAATTCTATAAATCTCTTCCGTATTCGCCATATTGATCAATCTCCCTCGTGTAATAGTTGTCATGTACGGGTTTATCGCTGCAGTTAAACAACTAAGGGCCAAGTAGGCGAAGTTTTTTCCTTGCAATCGTTGCCTCGACAGAAATTATTGATGCTCGCTGAATCGATTGCTCGGGTCGCCGTCGAGGTTTAGGCGGATGGCCTGTCGCCGGTGGATCATGTCCCGCCGATGATGTGCCGCTCTTCCCCGAGCGGCACGATCCAGCAGCCTGCGCGTCCGGGGCGTGCGAAGTCGTCGGGGCGCACCGATTGGGTTAGCCGCGTCCGCACCGCCTGCGGCTCCGCATCGTAGGTCGGACTTGGTGCCGCCATTCCCCAGCGTGTGGCGATGGCGATGCGCTTCACTGTGACGTTGCGGCCTCGGGCGGTGATATCGATCCGTCCGGCTTGCGCCCAGGCGCGACCCAAGGCCCTTCGTCGGGTCGCCGCAATCGGGGCAGCCCTTTGCTTCGGCCACGGTCAAGAATGAAAGGTCTGAGGCGCAGGCGATCCAATCCGGTAGGTCGCCCCGCGAGGGGCGGGTGACTTTGATCCGGCGATCGCGGCTACCGTCGATTTCACGTCAGCGGCCTCGCTGGGACGACCGTCAACCTGAGTGAAGGGGCCGTTAGTCTCCGTGAGTATCTGGTCGATAGGCAAGTCGGAGACGAGGGAGCGGCCGCGATCCGAGCGAGTCATCTCGGCATTCACGGAGAAATAGCAGCCGAGCATCGCCTGTCGGATGTTGTCCAAACTGCTGCTGGATCTGCGATGGAGTGAAGCGTCGATCGCATCCAGGTGGGAGCTTGGATCGCGGTGGATGCGAGCACTTTCTCGATAAAGGCACACCGCTCATCAAGCCGGGAGACGCCCCAAGGTTGAAAAATGTCAGAAAACTGCGCATATTTCTGACGGGGGAATAGACATGCAACGCTTGACCGAACAGGTTCTTGCGCACGCGAAGGGGCTGCCAAAAGGCACGCCGGTCGCGGCCAAGAGCTTGCTGCATCTGGGAAACCGGGCCGCAGTGGATCAGGCTCTGTCGCGCCTGGCCGAGCGGGGCCAACTGCTTCGGGCTGGACGCGGTGTGTACCTGCTGCCCATCACGAGTCGGTTCGGCGTGAGCGCTCCGTCAGTAGAACTAGCAGTGGAGGCGATCGCCGCCCAGCGCGGTGAGGTCATCGTCTCGAGCGGTGTGGCCGCCGCTAACCATCTTGGGCTTACGACGCAGGTGCCGGCCCGGTCGGTCTATCTGACGTCGGGGCGCTCGAGGAAGATGAGACTTGGCAAGCAGATCGTCGAGCTTCGCCACGCGCCACGATGGCAACTCGTGCTGGCTCAGCAGCCGGTGGGTGAGGCGATACGAGCCTTGGCGTGGCTGGGCCCCGACAGAGCCGAGGGCGCCCTGCGGACCTTGAAGCGGAGGCTTCCGCCTTCTGCCTTCAACGAGTTGGTCGCAGCAGCGCCGCAGCTTCCGACATGGCTGGCGCGCAGCGTCGGGAAGGTCGCGTATGGCTGATGGTTTCCAACTCGCAAGGATCGAGCCCGCGGATGTCGCACCTTTCGGCGACAAGTTGACCACGACGTCACTGTCCCTGCTCCGGAGCTGAGGCGTTGCGACAGGCCACGAAACGATCCCGAACAAGACGCGCATCGCCGATCGAGCCCGCCCTTGGCTGGACCTATCTCTCCCGCGAGGCGCTTGCCCGCGCGAAGGCGCAAATGGACGAAGAGTCCATGGGCGTGCGCGACGAGATCGGTTTCCTGACGATCCACCAGCGTTACGCCGACCGCTTCTTTCCCGGCACATCGGTCCTGCATACCCGAGCCCGCTACGCGCTCTTCGTGCCTTGGCTGTTCGAGGATCTTGCGGGCATGGTCGGACCGGCCGCGCAGCGCGCCTTGCGTGAACGCGAGAGACTGCTCGCCGGACGGCTCAGAGACGTGGGCGAAGCCCAGGTGATCGGCGGCCGTGTCTTTCCAAAGCCCTCGAGCCAACCGCCGTCCACCGTCTATTGGAACGCGCTCGCGGTTTGGGGGATCTTGCGCCCGCGACCGGACGGTCGGACGATTTCCCGAGGACAGGCGCATCGTCTGCTGAAGACCGTCGGCTCGCCCACAGACGATGATGGTCAGCCTCTCCTGAGCTTCGAGCCGCCTTTCGTGCGGCTTCCCGATCGTCCGAGCAATTGGCAGAGCGGAGACATTACCCTTCGCCTGAAGAGGACGGAGGCCGGGTTCCTGCGCGAGCGCCTGGCGCAGCTACGCGGCAATGGCGGCCGTGAACTCTCGCTGCTGGCAAGGCTGGTCAGAACCGAGGCGCCGGCTCCGGCCGAGATGTGGGCCGACGAAACATATGCCATCGCCGGCGCCGAAGAGGGCGCGCTTATCCGTGCGCAGCAGGCCGCCAGTCTCGCGAGCATCGGCCGCGCCGTCTACGATGCGCTGCTGGAACGGATCGTCGAGATCGACGACAAGCGAGAAATCTCGGCCCGTCACCGCGAGCATCTCAAGGTTATTCTCGCGGAGCATGGTTCGATCGCGGCCGGGCTCGACATAGCGGCGCTCGAAGCGGACATTGGGAATCTCCCGGCGAAATTGCTTGCCGTGGTGTCGGCAACGCGAGATTGGATCGCGGCGGGAGCGGGCAATCCTGTCGCGCTCGCCCACGTCTATACCGCTGCTGAGGCGCGCAAGGGCCCGCGAGCGCGGCTTGCGCCGACCCCCAATGGTCGGGCTCGGCGACTCGAGTGGTCTAGCGACGAGCATGGCTTGGCCGGGCCCCTGCATTACCGGTGGCAGCAGGTCAGCACGCTTCTCGACGATTTGGCGGATGCCGAATGAGCGGCGCGGTCGATAGTTGGCCAGCTCTTTCGTTTCTGGAAGGCCTGCGTCCCGGTCCCGACGAGAATGTCGAATTGGCATTGCTGGCGTCTTATTCGGCGGACCTTGGATCGATCGGTGCGGCCTTGCTCGCCCTCGCCGGCAAGGACAATGAGGCGGGGCGAGGCAGCCCGTCTGATTTCGCAGACGCCGTTGAGCGCCTGCGCGGCAAGGCGCGGATCATCATTCAGCGGGGCCGGCTTGCGAAGATGTGGCGAACGCCGCGCATCGCTGCGGTGCTAGACCAATTCGTGCGGGAAGTCGACTTCGACGAGGCCAGCCATAGCTGGCATCCCAAGGCGGCATTGGTGCGGACACGGAGCGAAGGCGGCGAGACCGGCTGGCGGCTCTGGATCGGAAGCCGAAATCTCACCGAGTGCGTCAACCGCGACATCGGTCTCCTGCTTGTTTCGGGAGAGAATGGCGGCGGCCCGATCTTAGGGGCGGGCGATCTGGCGCGCGCGCTGGCTGAGCGTGCCGAGCTGAAGGGAGTCCGCCCAGCTTCCCTCGAGGCGGCGGTTGCGAAGATCCCGTGGCGCGCGCCCGCGGGCGTGAGCGTCGAGCGGATTCGCTGGTCCACAGGGTCAGGAGACTTGCAAGCTCCAGTCCCAACGGCGGGGGCCGATGAAATCGTCGTCGTGAGCCCGTTCATCGACAAGAGCTTCCTGGCCGGACAGGTGTCGAACGGGCCGACGCCGGCACGGCGCGTGTTGTTGACGACCATGCGCGAGATCG
Organism: Microvirga sp. HS2; assembly: GCF_055792805.1. NCBI lineage: Bacteria > Pseudomonadati > Pseudomonadota > Alphaproteobacteria > Hyphomicrobiales > Methylobacteriaceae > Microvirga > Microvirga sp. HS2. Next base: position 40,720 of record NZ_JBVVAJ010000013.1, on the reverse strand, counting down.
AGCGGGGCGGCCCGTCGCTCTCCTCGTTCGACGATCTCCTGGCGCTGGATGCGCCGGATTACCCCATTGGCGACCCGGAGCCGGAGCACCCCGTATCGACATCCGAGACCGAAGCCGCGGTTGACGAGGAGGAAGAGATCGGCCGAGGCCTTCATGCCAAATTGCTGTTCGTGCGCGCAGGGCGAAAGCGGACTTTATGGCTCGGAAGCGCCAACGCCACCATGCGGGCGTGGACGGGCCGCAACGTCGAGGTCACCGCCGAACTGCACGTCGCTGAAGCGCTGGAGAAAGGTCTGAAGGCGTTGCTCGGCTTGGCGCGGATCGTCGAGGCGCCGGACACCGAATATCAACCGGACGCGGCTGCGCTGGAAGAAGAAGCGCTCGAGCGAGCCCGGGCGCAGGTCGCGGCGCGATGGGCAGGGATGCTCAGCATCGACGGGGATGAGATCCGTCTTGTGCATGGTTCCGATCTCTATCCCGATGGACCACATCCCGAGGAAACCGACATCCTGCTCGAAGTCGGCGCCCTGTACGGCGAGCTCAAAGTATGGCCACGGCGACAAACGACGGTGTCGCTTGGGCCCACCCTTCCTGCCGAACGAAGCGAGTTCGTGCGCTTGCGTGTCAGCCGTGGTGAGAAGGGACTTTCCTGGCTGCAGCGCGCGCCGGCCGACCCACCTTTCGGAGAAGACCGCGATCGTGCGGCCTTCGTGCGATTTCTGGGGGCGAGGGGTTTTCTTCTCTGGCTGGCGGGACTGCTGGCTGATGACGGCCGCGACGGGGACGATGATTGGACGATTGAGAAGCAACAGGATCGTGTAGCCCCCAGTGCGAATCCAGCGTTTGATCCCGCATTGCCGACGCTGGAGGAGATGCTCGCGGCCTGGTCGCGCAATCCAAGCAAGTTTCGCGAAATCGAACGCCGCGTTTCCGAATACCTGCCGGCCGTGCTGGAGCAGGCCGCCCAGGAAGACCTGCAAACCGCTGCGATGCTGCGGCGCTTCGAGGAGCTGTGGGTCAAGCTCCGGATTGGCCTCGGCGAAGAGCGCAAGGGGAAGCGTCGGTGAGCGCCCCCAAGCCGTTCCAGGAGGCAGCCGTCGATGCCGCGCTCTCGGCCTTTGCCAATCAGGGCGGTCGCCGACGCTTTCTGGTGGCCGATGAAGTCGGCCTGGGAAAGACTGTCGTCGCGAAGGAAGTTGCGCGTCGTATGTCGGAGAACGGCCAACGGCCTCTCGTTATCTATTACATCGCCAATGGCCATGCGGTCTCCCACCAGAACAAGGGGCGCGTCGTCAGCTTCCTAGACGAGCCGGAACGTAAGGCCGCTGTTGCGACGCCGGATCGCCTGTCCCTGATCGCGGTCTCGAAGCGGCCCGACAAGCCGGTTCTGATCTATGCACTGACGCCGGCGACGTCCTTCCCCGGTGCGCGTGCTCGCCTGACCGGCGGAAGAAAAGAAGAGCGGGCATTTCTGAAGGTGCTGCTGGACCGGGCTTACCCAGCGTTCGCCCGCGATCTCCATCCCGCCATATTGCGCCTGAACGTCGGCGATTCCTGGGATTGGCTGGTCGAGGATGCCGAGAGGAAGCTCACCGCGGCGTCACCGCATTTGCTTCGGAGGTTTCGCGAGGCGCTGGGAACCGAATTCGGAGAGCCCGTGCGCGAAAGGCTCGAGCAAGCGCTGCGCGGTGACGAGGCGCAGAAGATAAAGCCGCTCAAGCCGACCACCTTCGTCGGTCATCTTCGTCGCGCCCTGGCGCTGGCGACACTGCGCCATCAGCCGCCCGATTTGATCATTCTGGATGAGTTTCAACGCTACAGGCAGATCTTGGACGAAAAGGATGCGGATCCGCTCCTCAAGGTGCTGTTGGAGCCGCATGGGTCAGTGGCTCGGCCAGCCATCCTGCTGCTCAGCGCGACACCCTACCGGCTGCTCAGTACGCGATGGGAGGAAGCCCAAGGCACTCTGGCGCACGCCGAGTTGCTTGAGTTGATCGAGTTCCTCGCCGGTCGCGATGTCCGTGACCGCGCAAAGACGCTGTTTGCTGATTTCGGGGACAAGTTGCGGGACATCGCGGTGCATGCGGAGACGACCGATCCCAGCCTGGAGATCGCGGAGGCTGCCGGACTCAGAGATGCTCTTCGCGCACTGCTGACACCGGTGATGTCCAGGACAGAGCGGGACAGCGTCGCCTCGGGCGATCCTCTGGCCGGAACGCAGTTCCTCGCGGCGGAGCCGATAACCGAAGACTTTCAAATCTATCGGCATCTCGCGGACAGCTTCCCCGAGGATGTGCGATACGAAGCGCTGCCCTATTGGTCGTCGGTCCCGCTGCCGGCCCAATCCTTGGGGCCTCGTTATGCGGCATGGAAACGCGCGACGATCAAGGCCGCGCCGAAGCTCACGAAGATGACACGGGATCGCCGCAACAGGCTGGATGCGCCAGCGAGGTGGCCTGACGCGAAACTCAGGGCGCTCAGCGCCGTAGCGCCGGCGAAACTTCTATCCCTGCCTTGGGTCGCGCCATCCCTGCCGTGGTGGCCGCTTGCTGGCGGCTGGAAGAGCGTGGCCGCCGACCCGAAGCTGCTGATGTTTAGCCGCTTTCGGGCGACTCCGCCAAGCGTGGCGGCGCTCCTGAGTTTCGGCGTTGAAGCGTCATGCGTTCCCCGACAGCGCGGTGGCTACGAGAGAGCCTATCGGCGGCGGCGCTTCAAACTGGCGGCCGTTCCCGGACCGGTCATGGCCGCCTTTCATCCGTCGCCATGGCTCATCCGGCATACGGATCCGCTGGCGAAGGCGCGAGAGGCGGTCGGTGCTATCCGCAAGCAGGTGAGGCGGCAGATTCTCGCGGCACTTCCCAAGGGGATCATCGAGAAGGACACGTTGAAGGCCCGTCGACGGCACCGATCCATCGGCCGGACCTTAGCCGCGATCGAACGGGCGGCCGGGCTGTCGGAACAGTCTGCCGCCGCCTGGAGCAGCGCCGTCGGTGAGGATCGCGCCGCCCGGTCCGCTGTCCTTAAATGGCGACAGATGCAGGCGATCGAGCGCCTCTCGCCAGCTGAACTCGACGATCTCGTTGACTATGCCATTGGCGCGCCAGGCGTGGCGCTCGGCCGGGCGCTATTGCGGCATGACCCGACGATCCTCGATCCGGCGCGCTACGGTGAACTCGTTCAATTGAGCTGGCAGGGCTTGCGCGCGTATCTCGACAATCCGGTGATCCTGTCGTCCCTCCCAGGCAAGAACGCGGTCGATAAGGTGATGGGCGCCGTCGTCGATGGCGGTTTCGAAAGTGTCCTCGACGAGCATTTCTGGCTTCGCGCGCAGAATCTGCCAGAGGGTGCGGCAGGCCTCGCCAAGGATTTGCAATCTTCGCTCGGCCTGCGGGCGGGCAGCTTCAGCTTTCACAGTGTTGGCGGGCCGGCGCACAAGATACCGGTACGTTGCCATGTCGCTGTTCCGTTCGGCGACGCCGAGGCGGAGCCGGCGGGCAAGGTGGATGGAGCACTCGCGCCATCCGCGCCGGCGCGGCCGGACGAAGTCCGCCGGAGTTTCAACACGCCGTTCTGGCCGCACGTCCTGGCTACGACGTCGGTCGGACAGGAGGGGCTGGATTTCCATCCCTGGTGTTCGCACGTCGTGCATTGGGATTTGTCCTCCAACCCGCTCGACCTTGAGCAGCGCGAAGGTCGCGTTCAGCGCTATGCCGGGCTGGCGGTGAGGCGGCGACTGTCGACAATGTTGCACGAAGAAGCTCTTGGACACGCGGTTGTGTCAGGCGGCTCGCCTTGGCGTCACCTGCAGCGCCAGGCGGAGATGCTGGTCGATGCGAGCGGCCTTCGACCGTGGTGGGTGCTTGAGAATGCCGAGATCAGCCGCCACGTGTTCGAACGCCCATTTGGCCGAGACATGAGCCGCTTCGCCCAGCTTCGCGAGCAGCGAATGATCTACCGATTGGCGTTGGGCCAGCCCAACCAGGAGGACTTCATCGAGATTCTTGCGCGCGGCGGCGAGGCGACTCGCGTATTGCTGAGTCCGCTTGTGCTGGATCTCTCCGCTATGGGGCTACGTCAGGTACCCGAACTGGCCGCCCCAGATTGTCGCGCCGCCTCAAGGTTCCCCCTTGCCTTGGAGCAAATGGGATGATACAAATCCTCGGATAATAGATGCCATACTCCGAGCCTACGTATCGTGCCCGAAACCGCGTCCCAGCGCCATATTGCTCACTCCGTGCTGAGAGCGCGCGGTATCGCGCGTCTTGCCGAACTGCGGGCCGCGGGAGTTACCGCGGCAACTATGAGCCGCATGGAGCGGGATGGCGAGGTGCTCCGACTTGCGCGGGGGCTCTATCAACTCCCTGATGCCCCGCTCGACGCTCACCACAGTCTCGCCGAGGCAGCGAAACGGGTGCCCAAGGGTGTGGTCTGCCTCGTCTCGGCCCTCGCGTTCCATCAACTTACCGATCAACTCCCAAGACAGGTGTGGATCGCCATCGGACAAAAGGATTGGGCTCCCAAGGGTGATGGGGCGCCAGTTCGGCTCGTACGCTTCACAGAACGCCTCCTTACGGAAGGCGTCGAAGCCCACACCGTCGAGGGGGTGCCCGTAAAGGTTTTTGGGGTCGCCAAGACGATCGCCGACTGCTTCCGGTATCGCAACAAGATCGGCCTGTCGGTGGCGATTGAGGGCCTCCAGGAGGCGCTGCGTCAACGCAAGACAACCCCGGGCGAAATCGTCAGGCAAGCCGAGCGAGGAGCCGTCGCAACGGTCATTCGACCCTATCTCGAGGCGCTGACCGCCAATGGCTAAGGAGGTCAAGAATATCGGCGCTTCGGTGCGCGCCCGCCTCCTGCAGCTCGCCAAGGCAAGCGGCCAGAGCTTTGATCTTGTCCTCACGCGCTTTGCGCTCGAACGACTCCTATTCCGGCTCAGCCAATCAGCACATGCGGACCGCTTCGTTCTGAAAGGTGCGATGCTGATGATGAGTTGGTTTGAGGATCCACATCGCGGCACGCGTGACCTCGATCTGTTGGGGTTTGGCGACCCTGAACCCGAGGCGATGCTCGCGACATTTCGGGACATCCTGGCGCTCAACGATGATGATGGTGTGGAATTTGACGTCGACGCTCTTCGCGTCGATCGCATTCGCGAAGAACTCGCATATGGCGGGCTGAGACTACGGACAACCGCCTCGATCAGCGGCGCCAGGATCAATCTGACGATCGATATCGGCTTCGGCGATGCGATGGAACCCGGCGCGGAGATGCTCGACTATCCCTCCATGTTGGCGTTTCCCGCGCCGCGTCTGCGTGCCTACGCGCGCGAAACAGTTATTGCCGAGAAGTTTCAAGCGATGGTCGCGCTCGGACGAGCGAACAGTCGCATGAAGGATTTCTACGACATCTGGATTCTCAGCAAGTCGTTCGATTTCGCCGGCGATAGGCTCGCTCGCGCGATCGCTGCAACGTTCGCCCGGCGTGAGACAGCGATTCCTGTCGATTTGCCCGATGCACTAACGCCGGCTTTCGCCAACGATGAACAAAAACAGCGACAGTGGAACGCCTTTGTCAGGGATGTTTCCGCCAATCCGGGAGGTTTGGAAGATGTCGTAGCCAACTTGGCCGACTTTCTAATGCCGCACGCTATACAAGCGCGCGCTCCAATTAATAATAGTCCAAAGGTGTAAGCCAGATATCTCGTTGGAGATAACTGAAGAGGGGGCGTCGTGGACATATTCGATCTCGATCAAGCGTTGATAGAGCGATACGAATCGTTCGCGCGCTCCTTCTCGGAGATCCGCGCACCGGAAATCCGTGCTCAGGTTGATGCTGCATATAACGAGCAGCGCTTTTGGCCCGAGCCTCTCATTACCATCAACCCACGCTATGAAGAGGCTGATCATTCTATCGATCAACTTATTGCGCAAGATGTACTCGATCCGGCGATTAGTAAGATATTCGCAACCGGCCCGGACCGCACTCCGATCAAACTTCACCGTCACCAAGAACGTGCTGTCGCGAAAGCCCGCAATGGTGAGAGCTTCATCGTAACAACCGGTACAGGGTCCGGAAAATCGCTCTGCTTCTTTGTGCCGATCGTCGATGCAGTCGTGCGCGCGCGTCGCGCAGGCGAGGCGCAGCGGACGCGCGCGATCGTCATCTATCCAATGAACGCGTTGGCCAACAGCCAGCTTGAGGAGCTCGAAAAGTTCATTGGTGGCTCAGGGGTCGAAGAGGAGTTGCGCCCGACCTTCGGTCGCTACACCGGTCAGGAAAGCGATGCGGAGCGACAGGCCATCGCCAAGGCCAAGCCCGACATCTTGCTCACGAACTTCATGATGCTCGAACTGCTCATGACCCGTCAGGACGAGCTCGATCGTGCCGTCATCGCCAATGCAAGCGGCTTGGATTTCCTGGTGCTGGATGAATTGCACACTTATCGCGGCCGCCAGGGAGCGGACGTCGCGATGCTGGTGCGGCGCGTCAAGGACCGCCTCGTCAAGGAGCGCAAGCTACTCTGCATCGGCACCTCGGCGACGATGTCGAGCGCCCTGGATGAGATCGAGCGAGCAAGTGCCGTTGCTCGGGTCGGCAAGCTCATTTTCGGGGAAGAACTGAGTTCGGCCTCGATCATTGACGAAAATCTCGCCCGGGCGACAGATCCGCGCATCAACAGCACAAGCCTCGGACCATCACTCGCGGATGCGGTCCGGACGCCAATCCCAACCGGGCTCAGGGACAAGGAGCTGTACGGCAATCCGCTCGCCTGCTGGATCGAGACTGAGATTGGACTCGCTGAAGGCGAGAAACTTCGGCGTCGCCCGCCCATGACGTTGAGCGATGCGGCTACTAAACTAGCGGCTCAGACGAAGATTCCCTCTGAGGAATGCAGGAGCGCTCTTGCCGGAATGCTGTCTTTGATGGGGCGCCGCGAAGACCTTCGCGGCGGCGTCAGCGACCGGGCATTTCTCGCTTTTAAGCTCCATCGTTTTATTTCCGGCGCTGGGCATGCCTACGCAACGCTAGAGCCTGCCACGGGTCGGCGTGTCGTTCTGGAGGGGCAGGTCTTTCATCCCTCTGATCCGAATGCGCGCTTATATCCGGTCTTCTTTTGCCGTGAATGTGGCCAGGAGCACCATAGCGTACGTATTGAAAATGCGCTCGATGGTATACGCGTTCTCGCGCGGGCCATCGATGAGCCGGCAAGTGAAGACCCAGAACCAGACGGTTCGCGAACCGGCTTCCTAATTCCCGCGGTCAACGCCGATTTCCAGTTCGGGGGCGCCGTCGCTGACTATCCAGACGATTGGCAGGAAACCACGCCGGCCGGACAGGAGCGCCTTAAGGGAGGACATCGCGGCAAGCACGAGGGACAGCTCCTTTTTGTAAAGCCTGATGGGTCGCTCGGCGACGATGGGGTGCCAGCCTGGTTCTTCAGCGGCAAATATCGCTTCTGCCCCCATTGCCGTCATCAGCCGCCTCAACAGGCACGCGACATCAACAAGCTGGCGGGCCTCTCGGCTGAAGGCCGCAGTTCGGCAACGACGCTCATCGTCTCGACCATCCTGGCGTGGATGGAGGCCGACGGCACGCTCGAGGAAAGCACACGCAAGCTTCTGGGCTTCACAGACAATCGACAGGATGCGGCCCTGCAGGCGGGGCATTTCAATGACTTCATTTTCGTCAGCTTGCTCCGTGGCGGCATCTTACGTGCCGTGCGTGACGCAGGCGAGAAGGGCCTCGCGGACGTTCGGTTCGGTGAAGCTGTTCGCAAGGCGCTTGGTTTCGATCTGGAGGAATCTGACCGGCTCTCCGATTGGATGGCCGATCCGCGTGTAAAGGGATTCCACAACCGGCAGGCGGCCGAGGAAGTGTTGACGTCGATCCTCGCACATCGGGTATGGGCGGATCTTCGGAAGGGGTGGCGTTTTACAAACCCGAATCTCGAAGAAGCCGGTCTCGTGGAGGTGCGATTTCCCGGGCTGGGTGAACTGGCGGGCGACGACGAAGAGTTCGCTGGCAATCCGCGGTTGGCGGGCAGCACCCCCCAATTGCGAGCCAGGCTCTTCACGCTGCTATTCGATTATATGCGTCGCGGCCTTGCGATAGCCACCGAAGCGCTGGATCGCCAGCGGGTATTGCAGGTCGCCGAGACGTCCAGAAATCACCTGCGCGAACCCTGGCTGATTGATCAAAACGAAGAACAGGAACTGCGGCAGGCTGGATTCCTGATGATTGATCCGCCGAGCAAGGCCGAGATCAGCGCTGCGGAAGATGTACTAATTGTACGAGCCGGCTGGCGGACGGCTTTGGGTAAGGCCCTCCGCAGTAAGGATCTGTGGGGTGAGCCGCTTCCCGTCAAAGAGTATGACGACGTTATCGCCACACTTCTGCGTGCGGCCGAAAATCACCAGGTCGTCCGGCGGGTGGTTACCGGCGGAGAAGCTCCTGCGTGGCGTCTGTCATCGACTGCCTTACGCCTCTTTCCGGCGACCAAGAGGGCCGACGGCAAACGCGAAAATCCGTTCTTCCGTGCGCTCTATGAAGAGGTTGCGGAGATGCTGGGGCAGGAGGGCAATTTGCCTTTCGCCTTCGAGGCTCGAGAGCATACCGCCCAGGTCGACCAGAAAGTTCGTGCTTGGCGGGAAGATCGGTTCCGGTTCGGGAAGTTGGATATCGAAAGGATCGCCCAGAACCGCGAGGAAATGCGCCAGGAAGGCGAACCCGCGAGTTTCCTTCCGGCGCTGTTCTGCTCTCCGACGATGGAGCTCGGTGTCGATATCAGCGCTCTGAACGCCGTTTTTCTCCGGAATGCACCGCCCACACCGGCAAATTACGTGCAGCGAGCCGGCCGTGCTGGGCGTAGCGGTCAAGCTGCGCTTGTCGTCACCTATTGTGCTGCCCAGTCCCCCCACGACCAATATTACTTCAACAACCGGCAAGGGCTTGTCGCGGGCGTCGTCAAGCCGCCGGCCCTCGATCTTGCCAACCGTGATCTGCTGCGAAGCCATCTTCACGCCGAGTGGCTGGCCGCGGCTGTCGTACCGCTGAAGCCGTCAATTCCTGAAAATCTGAACATGACGACCCCGGAGATGCCCATCTCCGATGAAATCCAGGGCGCGTTTGCCAAGCTCGTCGCAAGCGGGTCCGCAAAGCCCACGATGCGACGCCTTCTTGAGCAAACTGCCAACGCGGTCGAGTTGGCCGATGCCCCTTGGCTGGCTGATATCGATGCCTTTGTCGATGAGACCAACCGGGAAGCAGCGCAGAATTTCGCGGGGAGCTTCAGCCGATGGCGGGAACTCTACAGAAGCGCTCGCCGCGAGCAGGACGAGGCGCATCAAATTCAGCAGAAGACGTCCTTCAAACCAGGCGAACGCAAAGAGGCCGCGCGCCGTCATTTCCGCGCGACCGAAGAGCTCGATATGCTTGAACGAGGCCAAGCCTCGAACGGTTCGGACTTTTACACATATCGCTATTTGGCCACGGAGGGATTTCTACCGGGCTATAATTTCCCACGCCTTCCGCTTTATGCCTTCATTCCTGCCACAAAGCGGGCGGCCGTCCTGCAAAGGCCGCGCTTCCTCGCGATTTCCGAGTTCGGTCCCAACAGTCTGATCTATCATGAGGGGCGGGCCTACCGGGTTGTGCGTGCGAAGCTGCCGGCGCACGGTCGCCTCGACGATGGCAAGCTGGCAACCACCAGCCTTATCCTGTGCACCGAGTGTGGAGCGGCCCACGCCGATGACAAGCTTGAGCGATGCCACGCGTGTGGCGCCTCGCTGGCCGGTGTGGATCGGCTCGACAATGTCTATCGCATCGACAATGTCGAGACCGCACCTTCGTCTCGGATCACGGCGAATGATGAAGACCGGCAAAGGCGCGGCTTTGAGATCCAGACCGTTTTCCAATGGCAATTCGAAAAAGGCGTTCCCGATATCCGCACGCTGACCTTGCGTTCGGGAGGAGAGCCGCTTCTGCTGCTCGATTATGGCGCGCGTGCAAAGCTGTCGCGGATCAATAAGGGACTCCGCCGACGGAAGTCGAAATCCATAAACGGCTTCTGCATCGATCCAACTTCCGGGCGGTGGGTCAAAGATACGCTCAACGGCGGGGACGACGATGACATGGATGTCACGATCCCGAAGTCGCAGCGGATCGTGCCGATCGTGGAGGATCACAAGAATGCGCTCTTGGTGCGCCCGCTGGCACGTTTTGACGAACGGCAGATGGCGACCCTCCAGCACGCCCTTTTGCGGGGCATCCAGATTGTTGCCGAGCTTGAAGAAGGCGAACTCTTGGGAGAGCCATTGCCTGCGCGCGAGGACCGCAAGGCGATCCTGCTTTATGAGGCGACCGAAGGGGGAGCTGGGGTTCTAAACCGCCTCGTCTCGGACCCTCGCCGGACGGCAGAGATCGCGCGTCAGGCGCTTGATCTCATGCACTATGATTTCCCGCCGGCAGGAGGCGAACTTAAGGAGCGATCGGACGCCTGCGTTGCGGGATGCTATCGCTGCTTGCTCTCATACTTCAACCAGCCCGACCATAATCTGATCGACCGTCGCGATGCGGAGGTCACAGCCTTTCTCTGCCAGCTTGCAGAGCCTGAGGACGTGCAGACAGAGCCGGTGGAGGCTTCAAGCAATTGGCTTAGTGCAATAGGCCGGTGGGGATTGCCAGCACCAACCCCGCGCAAGGTCGACGGCACTTTATACGAGCTTTACTGGCCAAGCTTTCAGGTGCTCGCGGTGTCAGGTCGCGTGCCGGATGGGCTTGCCGCGGCATGTGCCGACTTGGGGGTGGATGTCGTTGAGCTTCCCGAGGTGCCTGGCGAATCCGCTCCGAGGGAATTGGTTGAGTTGTTGGGGGCGTCATAGTGGAAGCGGTCAAATTCTCACCCGGTGATCTTGTAGAGGCGCGGGGACGCGAGTGGGTCGTCCTTCCGTCTCCAGACGAAGACATCCTCAATGTGCGGCCCTTGTCAGGCTCAGAAGCTGATGCACAGCGGATTGCTCTTGCGCTTGAAGTCAATCCTGTCAGGCCTGCGCGATTTGCACCACCCACACTCGATCGGCGGGACACCCAGGACGGTGCGCGGTTGCTAGCGGATGCGCTCCGTCTGTCTCTTCGCCGAGGCGCCGGCCCGTTCCGAAGCGCTGCGCATCTCGGCGTGGAGCCGCGCGCCTATCAACTCGTGCCGCTGATGATGGCCTTGAAGCTGCCGGTAGTGCGGTTGCTGATCGCCGACGATGTGGGGATCGGCAAGACGATCGAGGCGGGATTGATCGTCCGCGAGATGCTCGACCGCGGTCTAATCGACCGCTTCTCGGTGCTGTGTCCGCCCCATCTCGTTGAGCAATGGGTGAGTGAGCTTGCAGAGAAGTTCGATATCGACGCCGTGGCGGTGACGTCGGCCAAGGCGCGCAGCCTGGAGCGTGGTCTCCCTGCGGCTCAAAGCCTGTTTGAGGCCTTTCCGCACACCGTCGTGAGCCTTGACTATATCAAGGCCGACAGTCGCCGCGATGAATTTGCCCGGGCCTGCCCATCCCTTGTGATCGTTGATGAAGCACACGCCTGCATCGGCGGAGACCGCGGCAGACATCAGCGTTTCGAGCTTCTCGAACGTCTGGCGTCCGATGAAGAACGTCACATGCTGCTGCTGACGGCAACGCCGCACAGTGGTGATGAAGCGGCGTTTGATCGTCTTCTAGGCCTTATTAGCCCGGACTTCGCGGGAGGTCCCCAAGGCGATGAGAATGCACGCACACGATATGCACGCCGTCTGGCTCAACATTATGTCCAGCGGCGCCGACCCGACATCACGGAATCTGGTTGGCACGAGAAACGGACCTTCCCCGTTCACCAGGTGAAGGATGAGCCCTTCAGTCTCAGCGGCGAATTTGGCGCTTTTCATGATCGCGTCCTGGACTATTGCCTTGCTGTTACGCAACGTGCCGGTGCTGATCAGCGCAGTCGAAGACTTGCTTTTTGGGGAACGCTCGCACTCATGCGATGCGTCGGCTCCTCCCCTGCGGCCGCGATAAATGCGCTGCGCAATCGCTTGTCCGGTGTGGCGGACGAAGAGGCGATGCAGCCCGTTGTTTTCGACGAAGACGAAGGCCTGCTCGACCAAGGCGACGTGGAGCCCGGCACGGCCAGCGCCAGCGCCGAAGAGCGCGGTGAACTCGCCAAGCTGATCGCGATTGCAGAGTCCCTTGATCGCCGTCGTGGCGAGGATCCTAAGGTCGCGCGGCTGCTCAAGGTTCTAAAAGGGCTACTTCAGGAAGGAGCCAAGCCGGTCATCTTCTGCCGGTTTATCGCAACGGCGGAAGCGCTGGGCGAAGAGATCAAGCGTGCTTGGCCAAAGGCTGACGTCGCAGTCGTGACAGGACGGCTCCCGCCTGAAGAACGGCGAACTCGCATCGATCAGCTTGAAGACTCCGAGAGCCGAATTCTCGTCGCGACGGACTGCCTGTCCGAGGGCATCAATTTGCAAGCGCTGTTCGATGCTGTCGTCCATTACGATCTAAGCTGGAATCCGACCCGTCACCAACAACGCGAAGGGCGCGTCGACCGATTTGGTCAGCGTTCGCCTGTCGTCCGCTCAGTGACGATCTTTGGCGACAACAGCGCGATTGATGGCGCGGTCTTGCAGGTCATCCTGCGAAAAGCGGACGCCATTCGGAAGGCGACAGGCATTTCGGTGCCGATGCCCGAAGATAGTGAGGGCGTGACGTCGGCATTGATGCAAGCGCTTATGCTTCGCGCCGGTGGGCATCGGGAGCAGTTGGCCTTCGATTTCGGTCTCTCAAGCGAACGGCTCGACAGCAAATGGCGGGACGCCGAGGAGAATGCGAAAGCAAGCCGTGCGCGCTATGCGCAAGGTGCGTTGAAACCCGATGAAGTGCTGCCGGAGTGGCGGCAGATGCGCGCGCTAAACGGTGGTCCGACCGAAGTTGCGCGCTTCACGGAACGTGCTTTGAAGCGCGCCGGTGCGCCATTGGAGAAGGCTGGGCAACATCATTTAGTGCATCTGGATGCAATGCCCGACGCCATCAAGGAACGCCTGGAGGCGCGTGGTCTGCGAGGGACACGAAGGGTTGGCTTCGAGGATGATCCGGCGCCGGGCGTGACGCATCTCGGGCGCGTCCACCCCCTCGTTGCGAGCTTGGCGGAAATTTTGGCCGAGGGGGCGCTGGATCCGGAAGGGGCAGCATTCCGTCCCCTTGGCCGGTGCGGTGCCTGGCGCACGCGAGCCGTCGCTCAGATGACAACGCTGATGCTGTTGCGCCTTCGTTTCAAGCTCATCACCAGCGGCCGCACGAACCGCCTGCTGCTTGCCGAGGAAGCGACAGGCATCGCGTTCGGCGGAATAGCTCCAGCCCCGATTCTCGAAGGACATTCTGCCCTTGAGCTTCTCGAGGCCGAGGCAGCAGGAAATCTCGATGAACTCGCTGCTACGCGTCAGCTCCAGAGAGCTCATGAACGTTTGGTGAGCTACCAGCCTGCGATAGAGGCCTTCGCAGCGGACCGCGGAGCTGCGCTTTCCGCCGACCATCTTCGGCTGACGGAAGCCGCGCGCGGCGGGGCGACGGTCGAGGTCGTTCCTGTTTTGCCAGCGGACATCATAGGTCTCTATGTCCTCCTTCCGGAGGGCGAGTGATGGCCCGGCATCTCAAGCGTGCGGCCAATATTGGGCTCACCGCCGTCTCGATCGAGGGAGGATTGATCTCTCCCGATCAGGTTGCGGTGATCGCCGCCACTGCACCAGACCAGAAAGCAGCTGCGGAATATGGCTGCCCCAAAGGGACGAACCTGCGCGACGAGATCACCCGCTATTTCAGGATCGGCCAAGCGCATTGGCAGGCTTATGCCAAATTGGCGGCACCCACCGAGAATCAAACGACCGCTTTTGTTAAGAGCCTGCTGGAGGAGGCGTTCGGGTTCGAGGGCCTGCGCGGTCCAAATCTTCACCAGCAGGATGGGCATACCTACCGTATTTCCCTTGAGGCAAAGGGCGGTAGGGTGCCCATCGTCGTCGCCGCGCCTCTATCTGAGGCGGATGCGTTCACCAAAGCGCTTCCGCATCTTGGCGACGAACATGGCGGTACAATTCCGCGACGTTCGCCGAGCGTGTTGCTCCAGGACTGGCTTAACGCGAACGGCGAATTTTTATGGGGTCTGGTCTTTGCCGGCGACCGCCTCCGCCTCATGCGGGACAACGCCAGCTTCACCCGCCCAACCTACATCGAAGCGGATTTGGGGGCGATCTTCCGCGACGAGATGTTCGCGGACTTCACTGCCACGTGGCTGCTGATTCACGCGACACGTTTCGGCGGGGAAAATGCTGCGGCGGCCGATTGCGCCCTGGAGCGCTGGCGTGAGGCTGGATTACGAGCCGGAACGGCGGCACGTGATCGACTTGGAAAGAGCGTCAAGGAAGCACTACTGGCGCTTGGCCAGGGGTTTCTGGATGCGAACCCCGACCTGCGGGTGAAGCTCGATGAAAATCATACCAGCATGCAAGCCTGGTTTGAGCAGCTCCTACGCGTTGTCTATCGGTTGATCTTCTTGGCGGTCGCGGAGGATCGCGAACTTCTACATGGGCCGGATGCATCGGAATCGGCTCGTGATCTCTATGCTTCCGCTTACGGCTTCTGCCATATGCGAGATCGGTCCGCTCGACGTTCCTCACACGATCACCATCACGACGCTTGGGAGGCGGCGAAGATCGTCTTCCGAGGGCTGGAGCACGGCGAGAAGTTACTCGGATTGCCAGCGTTAGGAGGGCTTTTCACGCGCGGCGCGACGCCCGACCTCGATGATGCGAGGCTGCCGAATCGGGCGTTCTTGCACGCCATCTTTCATCTGAGCTGGCTTCTCGAGGATGGACGCCGTGTCCGGGTAAACTGGCGGGACATGGCGACGGAGGAGCTCGGTTCGGTGTACGAGCGATTGCTTGAGCTCGTTCCCGTCCGAGATGAGCATGGGCGCCGCTTCGGCTTTGCCGATGCAGACGAAGCGAGAGGTAATGCGCGAAAGACCTCCGGCAGTTATTATACGCCGGACAGTCTCGTCCAGACGCTCCTCGATTCGACGCTCGATCCGATTCTTATGCGCGCCGAAGCCGAGGGAGGTGCCGAGGCGATCCTCAAGTTGTCGGTAATTGATCCAGCCTGTGGTTCGGGGCATTTCCTACTCGGCGCGGCACGCCGGATGGCTACACGCGTGGCGCAGTTGCGCGAAAGCGAGGCTCCCGACTATCCGGCAGCAATGCGCGATGTCGTGAGTCTCTCGATTCACGGGGTTGATCGCAATCCGATGGCCGTTGAGTTGGCCAAGGTGGCTCTATGGATCGAAGCAGTTGAACCGGGAAAACCGCTTAGTTTTCTCGACTGTAACATCCGATGTGGTGACAGTCTGATCGGCGTGTTCGATATCGAGATGTTGAAGAAGGGAATTCCCGACGAAGCTTATAAGCCACTTACTGGGGACGATAAAGAAGTCGCCAGAGCCTATGGCCGCTATAATAAGCAACAACGTGATGGCAAAGGCGCCACTGGGCTTTTGTCCGAATTAAGGCCTCCTGAAACTCTTTCTCAGGCGGACCGCCGTCTTCACGAGCTTCCTGAAGAAGATTTGGAGCAGGTAGAGGCCAAAGGACGGGATTTTAGCGCGTTGCGGGCCTCCAATGATTGGCAGCGCCTTAAATCGGCGAGTGATCTCTATGTGTCTGCCTATCTTTATACGGCAGCTTACTTCGCGGCTAAACCATCAGTGGTCGGCACCTTTGACGACCTGCCGCTCACCGAACATGTATGGTGGGCAGCCGGGGGGCGTGAAGTCGCGCCGCATTTGATTGCCGGCGCTAGAAAGACATCGGAAGCCGTTCGCGCTTTCCATTGGCATATCGAGTTTCCGCGGATCTTCGGCTTGCCGTCTCCGGATGAGCGCGGATTCGATGTGGTGATCGGCAATCCGCCTTGGGAACGCATCAAGCTACAGGAACAGGAGTTCTTCGCGGCGCGTTCGCCTGAGATTGCAACTGCTAGGAATAAGGCTGAACGCCAGAAGTTGATCCAGGAGTTGGAGAAGGCAGATCCGGCGAGTGCCGATGGTCAACTTTGGGCCGATTTCCAATTTGCCAAACGCACAGCAGAAGCCACCAGCGAGTTTGTTCGGTCATCGGGAAGATATTTCTTAACTGGCAAAGGCGATATCAACACATATGCCTTGTTTGCTGAACTGTTCTTGAAACTAGTCCGGCCTACCGGACGTGCAGGTATGTTGGTTCCAACGGGCATCGCAACTGACAGCACTAATTCGGAGTTTTTCGGCGAACTCGTAAAGAAACAACGACTTTCGTCATTGTATAGCTTTTATGAGATCCGCGGTTGGTTCAAAGGCACCGATGATAGAAAGTCGTTCTGTATTTTGACTATCGGACCCGCCAGCGGAGAGGCGGAGTTTTGTTTCGATATCCGGCAGCTCGAGGAGCTTGAGAATAAGGAGCGGCGCTTCACGCTGAGCGCCGAGCAAATCGCTCATATCAATCCGAATACACGGACGTCGCCGGTCTTTCGATCGCGAGCAGACGCCCGATTGACGGCTCAGCTCTACGCCCGAACTCCGGTGTTGATAGAGGATCAGCCATCGGATGAGCTGAAGGAGCGGAATCCTTGGGGTTTCACATATCAAACTAAAATGTTCGATATGGCGGACGCCAGCCATTTGTTTCTGACGAAGAGGAAGGCGGAACTACAGAACTTGTCCTTTGATGATGGGTCATGGGTACGCAGAGACGAAGGCGGACTCAGCCGCTATTTGCCTCTTTATGAAGCAAAGATGATTCATCATTTCGATCATCGCTGGGCGACTTTTGCTGGGGCGAATGTTGAAGATGAGGACGGTGCGCGCGACTCCCAAACCGTTGAGAAGGAAGATCCTAGCTTCGAGGTGGAGCCCCGCTACTGGGTGCCGGAGTCCGAGGTGAGTTTACGCGCTGCACGCGTTCCGAACAGCTTGAAGCGCGGTGTTCGGGACAGTGATCCTAACCGGATCCTGAAGAGCCTTGTGGAATGGCTTAGTGGCTATCGCGCCCTGGATGGAGGGCGTCTCCGTGAATCCGATCTCGTGCGCACTCTGGGCAATGGCCATGCCTGGCGCGCAGTACTTGGTGAGTCTCCGGATCGGTTCGTGCTCAATCCGAAGGTGCTGGCTACCGGCCGCAACATGCAGCGCGAAACGCCGCTGAGCGCGAGCGACATCGAATTCCTAACGGATGGGCCGCACGATGCAATTGCGCTCGGCTCTGCGTTAATCGACCGCAAGCAACCTCGTTGGCTCATGGGTTGGCGTGATATCGCCCTACGAAGCGTCGAACGAACGGTGATCGCAGGTGTTTTTCCGAGAGTAGGCGTAGGTCATACGATCCGTGTTATGTATCTCGACGTGGGGCCCGGATTGGCTGCAACATTTATTGCTTGTTTGACATCTCTAGTGATGGACTACGTTGGTAGGCAGGTGGTTGGTGGGACGCATTTGACGGTCGAGGCGCTAAAACAGTTTCCGGTAATGCCTCCGTCTGCTTTCCAGGAAGACAAAGATTTCGTTGCGCCCCGCGTCCTTGAACTGACTTACACAAGCAGATCGATGCGAACGTGGGCTGAAGATCTCGGTTACAGCGGCCCGCCGTTCCCTTGGGATGAAGGTCGCCGTGCTCTCCTGCGCGCAGAATTGGATGCCTTTTTTGCGCTGAAATACGGTCTCTCGCGCGACGAACTGCGGTACGTACTCGATCCGGCGGATGCAGGTGGCTCTAATTATCCGTCTGAAACGTTCCGAGTGCTCAAGGCCAACGAGGAACGGCGATTCGGGGAGTACCAGACACGTCGCCTTGTGCTCGAAGCTTACGATCGGCTCCTTGGATCGCGGGTTGCAGCGCGTCCAATCGAGCTTCGTTCCGTTCAGGCAAGACCGGGTGCGGCTGCTCTGCCTGACGATATATGGGCGCGGGCTGGCCAATCGCACCCCGGTGATACTGGCGCCATTCTGGCTGCGATTCTCAAAGCGATGGATGGGCCGAGGCCGATCCACGTTGTTCGTCTTGCCGCCGCCTTCGTCCTTGAACCACGTCTGCTTGCTCCGCTCCTGCCAAGCGCCAAGGCTGTAGAGTGGCGTCGCTTGGTGGGAGTGGAGGCCGATCCTCTTGCCGGCAATGTCGCGACATTCGTCGCGAGGAACAACACAGCGTGGGGTGGCGCTCTGCGAAACCACCGTGGCAACGGGCGATTGGTGGAGGATCTCGATCGTGGGACATGGGCACCTGGTTTCGGCTTGGACACCATAGACACTTCTGGATGGCCAGACGGTCGCGCAGGCTTCGTGTTCGGTGCGCTGGAGGACATCAACCTAGATGCGGCGGTGGATTCGCTGCCCGCTGATATACAGCAGTGGGTGATCAATGCCGCAGCAGCCTGACCTTCTCGACCCGCAGCTTCTGACGGTCACACCCGCCGAAGGGTTGGAGGGGCCGCGGCTTTGGGTTCGACGACTTGTCATATGGAAGGAGCCCGGTGGAGAGAAGGTGCGGGACATCGAGCTTCGTCCGGGTCTGAACATCGTCTGGTCACCCGACGGAGCGGATGATGCCGCTTCTGTAGGTCAAACAAATGCTGTTGGGCATGGTAGCGGCAAAACGCTTTTTTGCCGGCTTATCCGCTATTGCCTTGGTGAGGATCGCTTCGCCACGGAGCCTCAGCGTGATCGGATCGGCACAGCATTCCTGAACGGCATCGTGGGTGCCGAGATCATACTAGATGGAATCTGTTGGGCGATCGTTCGCCCACTTGGCGTGCGTCGGCGACACATGGCTGTACCGGGCGGAAATCTCGATGAGATCGCCGCTGGTGAGGGTGCTTCAACGGGTATGGAGCCGTTCATCCAAGCGGTCGATCAGCAAATCATTACCACGGCGCTTGCCCAATTGGTTCGCCCGCAAGCGAACGGGCCAATTTGGCCGGTCGCGCTCGCCTGGCTCACGCGGGACCAAGAGTGTCGATTTGACGATGTCCTTGACTGGCGGTCGCCGACCTCGGACTCCGATTCACCGATGCCCGCGAGCGGACAGGAGAAGGGACCAAGGCTTGAGGCGCTGCGTTCGTTTCTGATGGCGATCACGCCTGAGGAACAAGCCACGCGTGGTGAAGTGAATAGCCTCAGCGAGGAGCGCCGAGTCCGGGATCAAGAGATTGGCCATCGCCGGTGGGAAATCGAACGCACGCAAACTCGGCTCGTTACGGGTCTCGACCTCGACGGTCCGTCGCTTCCAGAGATGCCATTGCTGATCGACCTCATGCGCAGGTCCGCCAGCGCGCGCTTGGCGTCAGCAAGCAAGGTTCCGACTGGCGGCGACGCTGAACTCGCCGCAGCACGCGAGCAACGAGAGGCCGCGAGAAATGAATGGGCGCGCCTTGAAGGCGAGCGTATCCGGATCGGAGCGCTAATTCCCGCTGAAGAACGCACATTGGCGATGATACGCGGGGAATTGCCTGGACTTTCCTATTCGAAAGTCGAGGCTGAAAGCCCGATCTGCCCGATATGCGAAGTCCCCATCGACCGAGCCTTGGCAGAGGGCTGCAAGCTCTCGCACAGAATTCCTGATGTCGACGCCTGCCGGCAGCGTTGGAATCAACGACAAGCTGATCACGACGCCCAAGCGAAGCGAGTTGAACATCTGCGGCAAGAGCAGACGCAGCTCTTGCCCCAGATTGCTCTGGCCAAGCAGCACTTCGACCGATCCGTCGATCACGTCACGAACATCGAGAAGGCCCGCGATGCCCGAGAGTCCTCTTGGTACGCTGCCCGCAGGCTCCAAGACGATGTTGAGCGCCTTGCCGAACTCTTCGAAATGCAGGAGGCGGATATCAAGCGTCTGCGCGAATTGGGTACAAAACTTGAGACTGAGAGAGAGCGGCTAGGCGCCTTTCGTGACAAACAGGCTCGCGTTTTCGGACGCATGAGCGAGAAGTTCGACCCTATCGTCCGACGGCTGGTCGGCCACGATGCAAAGGGTCGGATCACCCTTAGCGGGAATGGGCTTGACCTGTCGGTAGACATGGGGGGCGACCGCAGGACAGCCGCGATCGACTCTCTCAAGGTTCTGGCCTTCGACCTTGCTGCGATGTGCGTGAGTATCGAAGGCGCGACGCGTGTACCGTCATTTCTGCTTCACGACAGCCCACGTGAGGCCGACCTTGGCTTGTCAATTTACGGGCGGCTCTTTGATATCGTTCAGGACTTGGAGCGTGTCGGCGGAAAGCCGCTGTTTCAGTACATCGTAACGACAACCACGGCGCCTCCAAGCGAGTTCAGGGAACGTCCCTACCTGCAGCTAAAACTGCATGGCGATCCGCCCGCGCAGCGCTTGCTCGGGGTTGACCTATGATCAGCACCGAAGGGCGTCTCGCAGCTTATCCCTTCGTCCTGCTCTCTGAGCTGCGCGACGCCGCGAACGAGCATGGCTACCGCATTGGTCCTGAAGAGGCTGGCGGATGGATCTTTTTCCGGTCGGCTAGTGCGCCAGGGGAGATTGCACTGGCCGCCGCAAGCGGCTCCGGTCCATTCTTTCTATCTCTGATGCTGCCGGGAGTGGCGCGAGCGCTGGACGCTCAACCTGCGGCACCTTGGGCCAAAGGTCACGCAGGGGCCTTCATGTTTGCCACGCGTGATGAGCTGCATGCCGGGGTCCAAGCGGCGTACCGCCTGTCAGTTAGCTTGCCCAACTTTCCCCTTGAGAGATACGAAAGAGCCGTCGCTGGGATCGGCGAGACTGAAGGCGAACGCGCACAAAAATTCAGGATCGGACAGAACATCTTTCGCGATGCCATGATGGAATACTGGAACGGAACCTGCCCGTTGAGTGGAATTTCGAGTCCTGCGCTGCTGAGGGCCTCGCACATGATGCCATGGTCCGATTGCACGACCGACGCGCAGCGACTCGACGTGTATAACGGACTTCTGCTGTCCGCTCTGTGGGACGCTGCATTCGATGCCGGGCTGGTGACATTCGACGACGATGGAATGGTTTTGACTTCTGCTCGTTTGGAAAATGCTGCGCTTGAAGCCCTGTCCTTAGACAAAGCGCCGAGGCTGGCGTTGCGCGATGAGCATCGGCCTTACTTGGTCCATCACCGCAACCACGTTTGGATCCGGAATTGACGGCGGTGGGCGCTGCGAAGCCTGCATTGGGGAGGGGGGTGGACTTCGAAGGTCTCGTGACGGCGCTGGAGCCGCCGTCGGACTGTGTCGACACCGCCGCGACAAACGTGTTCGTGGGCGTGACCAGGCCGCGCGAGTTGCCAGGCATGCAGCTGCGCAAATCCGAAGCAATGGCCCTGTTGGGGCGCGCCACGAACCGAGGATGGAAACTCGTCAACTTGGTTGCGCAGGCTGCGGAGCTGAAGGAATGAGCGGGACCGTGTCGACAGTCGGGCTGGGGGCATCGACCAAGCTGATTGGTTTGACCAAGCATACGAAGCACGGTCACGTGCCAAGCCCGGTCTCTCCGCATTTCGCCGCGCCGCCAGCTCAGCCAGTCTTGTCGTTCAATCCGACTGCCTTGGCGGCCGCGATCGCGAGGACTGCGACGACCTGGGATGATGCACCCATCGCCCTGCTCGACGGATTGCAGCAAAGTGCCCTGATCGAACTTCAGACTTTGCTCCAGGATGGGTCGGCATTTGCGCTCGAACCTCATTTCAAATTCCTCGCGGATACTGCCGGGTCGCACTTTGCGGCCAAGGTCGGTGCTGGCATTGCCCACCTCTACATGGACGCTCTCGGCTACGCATGGCGAGCCAACGCGGCGTGCCTCTCGTCATCGCTCGACCCCCATGCGGATTTCATTTACGAAGGTGGCAACGCATCCGGCCACGGTGTCGTGCTCGCCGAGGCGCACGGTTCGTTCGCCAAAGATGCGAGCGCTGCCAAGATAACGAATGCGGCGAAGAGAAAATACATCAAGCAGGTAAAGCCCTTTGTCGCGAAGCCGTCGCCGTATGGAGAGATCATCCACGGCTATTCAATTGCGTTCGGCTCGAAGCCGATGGCAGCCGGGAGCTTCCTAGCCGTGTCGGAAACACGGATCTCAAAGCCGCGAAAACGAACTCTACCGCCAAGCGTCCCGCAGAGAGGTGCGGTTGCAGAAGGCACGCCGGCGCCAATGGCTCTAGCGACCCATCGCTCGAACTTTCTCTTGATGGGCGCGCCGGAAGTAACAAATTGGATCGACTGGATCCGCTCGCCAGAGTCCCCAGCTCCCGAGCGAAATAACGTCCCGCTCCTTCGATTTGGCTATGCTGGGCGAACCTATTTGGCAGCGCCTCCGTGGCTTGTGCGACCAGGCGGCCCTCCGTGGTGGATCAAAGATTTTTTTGATCATCCAGAGTGGTGGCGGCTTGCTCGGCGCGCACGATTGTTGCCAGCTCGTCACCCTGGTTCTGACTTCGGCTGGTTCGCGATCGAGGAGAAAGCGGGAAACGAATTCTTGAACGCGCTGAGCAATGCGATCCGCGACCGAGGGGTGGGGCTGTCAGCAACGATGAGGCTTCCAATCGTAGAACCGATAGGGTTTGCGCTCTCCGCGGGAGATCGCATTGCTAGGGCCGATGGAGATGAGCCGTACCAGTATGCGCTTTTCCGCGACGGCTTGGCCCTTCTGGGAGAGCCTTTCCGATGGCGGCCACGCGATCTGGTTGTCTGGTCGCCAGATGGAGGGATTGCGCCCGGATGATGAAGTAACAGCGCTGATGGAAGCGCGGCTCAATGCACTGATTGAGGAAGATCCCTTTTGGGGGCAGTTGGTGCTTTGTGTCGCGCGAGGGAAGGAAAGCCTGAGCTTCAACGGCGCATATCTGGAGAAACACCCGGACCTGTCGATCTATCTATCAAATCGGAGCCGCGGATTTCCGCTGATCACCGAAGCAAAAATTATCGACGCCGCCAGCTTGAAGACTGAGGTACTCTATTGTGACAATGGTATTCGTCGATTCGTAGATCGGGAATATGCCTGGGGAAACCGCGAAGCGTTTATGATTGCCTACGTCCGAGATGGGTCGTCAATAGCACGAAACTGACTCCCTTCTTGTCTGGGGCTATATCAGAGAAGCCCCAGGGTATCTCATGGAGAGTTTGCCGACTGCTGTTAGCGTTGCGGCGAATGACTTGGCTCATTCCCGGCACGGCCGCAATTTGATCTATGAAGGCGGTGCGAGTGCGGGCATTGAACTAGGCCCTATCTCGGTGTGGCATCTATGGTTGTCGTAATCTGAGGTAAAGCGATGACGCGTCATGAATTTGCTCCGGCGGTAAAGCGGGAACTCGCAATGAGAGCCGCACACTTCTGCTCCAACCCTCAATGTCTTCGGCTCACCGCGGGGCCGAGATCCGGCAATGAGCGAGGCTTAGGAACAGGACATGCTGCGCATATCTGCGCGGCGGCCCAAGGAGGTCCGCGCTACGATCCCAATCAAAGCGAAGCTCAGCGTCGGTCTGCCGCGAACGGTCTTTGGCTGTGCCGCGAGTGCGGTGATATGGTGGACAAAGACCATGCGGGCTTCACAGCGCAACAACTCCGCGACTGGAAACGCGACCATGAAGCCCTGATCGCCGAGGTGCGTCAGCGGGGGTGGTCAAGCAGCATCGAGCTGCTTCGCTCGGGGCAAATGGCCCCCGGACTAGCCCGTTATATCGTTGCGCTCGTTGAAGACCGTAGAGCATTCTGGGCAAGGTTTGACGCAGAGTTTCCTGATCGCGTGCGAATATCGCTCGATGGCCTGCGCCACGATCTGAGCCGACTGCGACGCGATTGCGCTCCTGGTAGTCCACTCGATACCGTCATCGTTGCCTTGGCAAAGACGATCCGCCACTTCTTTGATCTGGTCGAGCCGTTCGATCTTGCTACGCTGCGGTGCGACGGTGGTGATCCCGACTGGCTGGCTTTCGAGGCCGCGCTGAGGGCATTGCGCAAGTCGATCGGTTATCAGATAGCTGAGTTGGCTACATCGTACTCGATTCCACTCCAAGGAGAGTTCGCCGACCATATGCCCGCCTTGATTGCGGCGGACGGTCAGAATTGAGGTGGTTGCGAGCGGTGTTGGTCCAGGGTTGTAGAGATAACTTCTGCGCTTCTGCCGATAGATGGTAAACTACGGTTCCTACGGAGCGCCCCAAACGGATAAAACCGAATCTTAGCTTTCGCTAGACGAGTCATCCTTAGCACCGCGACTTTCCGCGTCCAGAAGATCTTGCAGCGTGGGTGCCGGCTTGTCTGCGTCTGTAATCGTCGTCTGCGACCACAGAATCGACGCCTCATAAATGGAGCTGCATTGCCACTCGCCATTCTCCTCGAACCAATGCTGCGCCTCGGGCAGCAATTCGAAAGGGACTGGATGACGAGCAAAGGGATTGTGAAAAACCTCCATTTCGGCCGTCCATGGTTCGTAGCCATGTGGCCAAAGGCGGCGATACTCATCGCTTGTGATGTCGAGGCAGAAGGATATGCCTTCCAGCGCGCCGGGCGTCCTGTCGAAAAATTTTCCCATCCTCGTATAGCGGTAGCCCTTGGGTGCTCCGCCACCGGAGATCGCAACGCGGTTGAGTTTGGCGATCGAGCAGGCGTTCGAGAAAATAACAGCCGAAAGCTCGGCATGGCGATCGTTCGCAAAAAGGCCGGCCGGAAATCGAGTGGGGCCAAGCAATGTCTCCGCGAGCATCGGCACGGCTTGAAGCCGGCCATCGACCTCTGCCACGGTTGCGCCCGACCCCTGCAGATAACCGATCAACCCTTCACGGCTCCACATCATTGATCCCGACGCGTGGAAATCGGCAACGGCTAGCATGAACGGTTTTCCGGTGACATGCGGAAGCTGGTCGTATTGCTTCTCTAGCTTATTGCCGATCGTCTTGGCGAAGCGCACGGCGGCCCCGCCGAAGAAAATCTCTTCTCTGTCGGTCGGTATATCCGCAAAGGGCGCATTGACGTGATTATAGGGTGCCGGCGGATTTGCCGTGACCGCCTCAACCCAGGCTACGTGGCCGAGGCGGTTTTCGATGCGGAAATCCGGCGACTCAAATGGCTGCTCTACGAGTAGACCTTGCTCACGGAAAGAGGCGAGAAGTTGTGCCTCCCATAGCCGAGTGTGAAAATTAGTCGTCTGGCAGTCGCTAACCCAGTTTCGGTCAGGTCTCGGCATAGCAAGGTAGAGCTGGTTTAGCGCCCACGCGGCGGGCCGACGCGCTGGTGTTGCAAGCATTCGAAATACGTCGCTTGGCTCTCGACTTCCCAAGTCGAAGAGCGAGGGACGCATAACGATGCCCGATGGCAAAGGTTCGGGTGGAAGGTCGTCCGCTAGATATGGCTTCAGAGCTTCAGCCGCAGCCTTGATCGACGGGAAACCCAATTCCTGCCGTGTCATGGTCCAGACCGAATCCAATCGCCGCCGCAGTACGATGACGCCAAATGTCTCGTCGAGGGAACTGTGGGTGACGATCCCGCACCCTTGGTTGTCCGATCCTGCCCATGCAGCAACCGGCGGCTGTTCGCCGAAGTCGTGACCTCGTGGAAGCGACAAGGCGTAGAAATCAAATTCCCACTGCGGAATTTTGCGCATTCCGTCTCCTCCTCGGGGTCCGCATGGCTGGAAGCGTCAAAGTTACAGTAGACGAAGAGCAGAGAGCTACGACAGTTAGGCCGCCTACGTTAGGTGAAAACGGGCTTTGAAAGGTGGAAAGATGGTTTACTTGAACTGCAGCACATAGTCTTCTCCGTGGTTCTAAGGAGCAAGATCATCGGGTCAAACCGGCTTGTGCGTAACTATCACGGAGGCACTATTGGACGCGAGGAGGGTAATTGCGGGGGATAAGGCTAAGGCTCTGATTGAGAGCGAACTGTCCGCACACGGCAACAGCGTGCTCTCCGTTCTCGCCCAATATCGACGCGATGACGCCGTGGCCGCATGGCATGAGACGATCCGAGCGGTGGAGGAGTTCATCAATCTCCCAAAATTCGGGGTCGCCGACGATCGGCTCCGGGCCTGGTTGTGTGCGATCCGACTTGACGATGCGTTTGTTTCAAACCCGGGGCCGACATGGCTGGCAGTGCGCCAGGCGCTCGCGCCCCATCTCGAGCCGTCCGTCATCTCTCGCTTCACGCGGGTCATGCTCTACGCCGGCGCTATGGGGGCGGCCTTTGCTCAGCACGGCCTCGACGCTTGTAGCGCAAGTATCACGCTCGACACGATCGGCGGCGCCGTCGACTATTTTCAGTCGCGGCGGCGGCACTTCGTTTCGCTGCTCTACACCATGCCCTACGCGTGCTCCGGCTCGCTCGTTCTCCAGCCCTATGACGCGCTGACCGTTCTCATGCCGCAGGTCGAGCATAGCTGCATTGCCATCACCGGCTTCCATCAAAAGCTTGCGCTGCTCGAGGCCCTGCCGGATTTCAGTCTGGAGGTTGACCAAATCGGCACAATGGCTAGCCACAGCTTCGAGACCTTGGATGACTATTTTCTTGAGCCGGAGCGCGCGTCGATCCATGTGATGGCTGAGCTGCGCGGCGATCAGTTCACGATGCCTGCCATGGAGGCGCTGGATCGGCGGAAGATTTTTTCGGCCGCCGAACTGCGCAACGGCGTGAAGCTGATCGGGGCGGCCTACGAGGTCTTCGGCCTGAAGGACTCCGATTTTTCAGCCATGGGCCTGCTCGTGGTCGCCTTTGCTCGCCATTGCCGCGACGACTATTACGTCGAGATCGAGAAGGAAAAGTTCCGTTCAATGCTGCACGCGCAGTCCGAGCTGGACCCGGCCGAGCTTGAGACGCTCCTCGTCAACAAGCCCTCGGACTATGCGACGAACACCAATGCCTATCAGCCGTTCCTGGACCTCGGCGACAGGGTCGTCTCGAACGTCAATCTCCTGTCGCGCTTCCTCTACGCGTTCAAGAATGTTCACCTGGGTAGCCGCCGGCGCTTCCAGATCCATGCAGGCTTCATCTTCGAGGACATGGTGAAGCGCGACCTCGACCGCATGGGCTTCACCGTGACGGACATCAAACGGATCAATCGGAAGGAATTCGATGTCGTAGCCACGCGCGGCGGCGTCATCTTTAATATCCAGTGCAAGAATAACTGGATTGATCTCTCAAAGATTGAGGCTGAGCGCGCGCTGTTCGTCCGATATAACCGGTTACTGACGAATTGCTACGCGCGCGCCCTGAAGAAGGAGCGTGGCCGCGAACATCTGCTAAAACAGGAACTGGGAATGGACAAGGTCGTGCATTACGTGGTCAGCCGATTTCCGGTGATCGGCGCCGACCCGGCGGTGATCAACTACAATCAGATCGATCGGCTCCGTGTCGCCGGCCAAGCGGACTCATGACGAATCCCGCGGATATTCGCGAACTGCTCTTGCGGTTCACAGGCTGCGACCTGACGCAGACGCTTGCGCGGATCGAGAGCGCGGTGCGCGGCATGGAGGCAAAGGATTGCGCAGGCTTTCTCGAAGGCGCTGGCGTGGGCCGGGAGGCGTTGGCCGCGGCCGCCGAGATGAAGCGCCTGGCCGGGCAGATCAATGTGACCATCCATGCGCTCGGCATCCTGCTCTGCCTTCCGCATATCCTCGAACCGGACGAGCGGGTCGAATATGTGTCACTCGGCGCCGGGAACACCGGGCGCGACTTCGACTTGGAGACCAACCTGCGGATCGCCGAGTTCAAATTCATTCGGTGGCGAGGCGGCGCGGAGTCGATCCGCCAGAATTCCGTGTTCAAGGATTATCTGTTGCTCGCTGAGCATCCGACGGCGAAACGAAAATATCTCTACCTTCTCGGCACCGAGCATGCGCTCAAATTCCTGCGGGGCGGTCGCGCCCTGTCGAGTGTGCTTAGCCGGAACTACAAGCTGCAAAACACGTTCGCGGATCGCTTTGGCGAGGCGTTCCGGACGGTCGGGGACTATTATGCGGTCCACGCCGGAGCGGTGCAGATCGAGGATGTCTCGCCGTGGCTTTCGGAGCTGGCGGAAGAGTTAATCGCGGAGCCGGACGCTGGCGCCGATGCTAGGGAGCAGGGCGAGTAACGCGGGGGCGGCGTTCGGTGCGGCCTGAGGGCGGGCGCATCGCAGTCAGGAGCGCTTCCTCCGTGGAATTCTGCGGCCCCATAAAGTCCATGTGACCGGCAATGTAGGCGCCGAACGCGCGCTCGTCTTCGGCCGATGGCATTGGAATCCCGTATGTGAGCGGGAGAAACGCAGTCAACGCGATGCGGTAGAGCGGTGCGGCATATTCGAAGATCGTCCGCTGCGGTGTGGGGAGAAAGAGATTGCTGCGGTTAACGGGATTGCCGTGAAGGAAGTCGTTCCGGCACTCGTAGAGCACCTGGTAGAGCCAGGACGCCAATGTTCGCTTCACCTTGGTCTTGCCGCCTGTGTCGTGGACAAGCTGGCTGCTCTCCGAAACCGCCCAGGGCGTCCGCTCGATCATTTCGAACACCTTATCCCGGTTGGCCTGGCCGCTTCCGCCAGGATGCACGAGAATCTCGAAAGCGCTGACCCAGAGGGAGACTACCCGCCCGACGTCGTAGAACGTGGTGTCTGTCCCGGCTGGCAAAAGGGAGGCGTGATACGCCATGTTGAGCGAGCGCATCAGCGCGACGTCCTCCCAGGGGGGCTCTGCCGCTTCGTAGCGTCGACGCCAGCGCGCCATGAGCGCGGCAAGGAGCGGCTGGTCAATATCGCTTTCGCCAAGCGACGTGCGAAACAGGGCCGGCGACGATTGGCCCTTGAAGCGAGAAAGCTCATGCGTACCGAGGATGGCCGGCGTGCTGCCGATCACATCCTGATAGTGTCGGTCGAGCA
Organism: Microvirga sp. HS2; assembly: GCF_055792805.1. Taxonomy (NCBI): domain Bacteria; kingdom Pseudomonadati; phylum Pseudomonadota; class Alphaproteobacteria; order Hyphomicrobiales; family Methylobacteriaceae; genus Microvirga; species Microvirga sp. HS2. The sequence continues at coordinate 11,807 of NZ_JBVVAJ010000013.1, read as the reverse complement.
TCCAAGGGTAGATGGCGAAGGCCTCTCCGAAGAGCACGCGGTGCCCACGCGGATGTCGGAGCTCCAGCGCGCGACCGTGTGTCACTGCCGAGAGCGCGATAAGGTCGCGGAAGCTCGCCAGCGCCGTCACGTCCCGAAAGATCGGCGGCGCTGTCGTATTCAGGATCAGGACCGAGGGCTCAAACTTCTCTCCGAAGTTATCGGCGAAGCGGTTTAGGAAGCGTCTGAACGAGGGATGCGCCCGTTTGAGGGTTGCAACGCGAGGGTCATTTGCGGGGGCGAGCGCCGCGATCGCGCAGCCGATGGCAGCTTCCAGCGGAATATTCGGCAGGACGAATACCGGCGTCCACTCGGCAGCAGTCATGTGCTATTCCTGTCTCGACGGCAAACGCGTGGAGTAGCTAAAGTAATTCTGCTTACAATACGCAGGAACGAGAATGAACTGTATCGAAGAGGAAGGCAGGGGAGAGAAGGCTGCGAAGCGCGAACAGGCACCTTTGGGGGTTCTCGTCCGTGGCGCCGAGAAGACATTTGATAATGCGGAGCGCCTTTTTTGCGAGGCGGAGCTTCTGGCGAAAGCTGGCGCGGTAGCACGTGCCCTTTGCCTCCGCCAGATCTCCCTCGAGGAATGCTCGAAGGTCAACAACCTCGGCGCCTGGGCGGCCAGTCTGGTTCTTGGGTTCGAAGTCGATGAGAAGAAGGTGCTCGCCGCCTTCGGGCGTCATGCTGCCAAGAACAGATCCAATGCGTCCATGCTGAAGAGCTCAGCCGCAGAAACAGATGCGAAAGCCCGTGGTGACTGGGAGGCTGTCATGGAGGCGTTCAGGCAAACCCAGAGCGAATTTCACGATACGTCGAACCGGGCCAAGAACGCCTCGCTTTATGTGGACTGGGTCGACGGGGAATTTCTCGCGCCAAGCGAACGCATCAACAACGAGATGCTGGCTGAGATCGTGGAACGAAACGCCGAGTTTCTCGGCTATGCGCAAAGCGGGCTGGAGATGCTTAGGCGACTAGAGAGCTTCCCGGATGAGATAAAGGGCCTGCTGTCAGGTTTCCTCGAACATACGGAACGGCTCCGCAAAGAGAAGCCGGAGGAGTTCATAGAAGAAATGGAGAAATTTCTGCCGGGGTTTCTGGAAGAGGGTAAGAAGATTCTGAAGGATGGACGTGCCTAACGATGATGATTGATACCCAGATTCTGTCGTATGCGTATAAGGGTCGGGGAATTGCAGTGAGTAGCGCACGCATTTCGTCCGTTGCCGCCCACGAATTTCTGGAAGTTTATGACCCAAATTCGACAACCCGGTTCCGTTACTACATCAAATACCAGGCTGGCCGGCATTTTGGCGCCCCGTCAATCTCGCCTGCGAACTGGAAAGGTGGCGCGGTCCAAAGGCTGGTTCTCGACTTCGGAGCTGATTACCCACAACTCATTGAATTCAATAGCCGAGCCACGGCCGCGATTATCAATGACCGCAATGTACCTGCGTTTGGGCACATTCTGTCGTCTCTGGAAAAGCCGCTGCAGAAGAAGCTGCGGCCGCGTTTCGCATATCTGTGTGAACATATCCGAGAATGCGTCCCGCTGGTCCCGCAAACGGCGGAGATCGGGATTCAGCTTCTGTGGGATTTCGTCCAGCACAACAACGTGAAAGCCAATTTCCGCAATTCCGTAAACGATATGATGATCCTGGCGGCGGCTATCTCCGGACGTGAAAACCTGTTGACTGATGATAGCTTGCTCGCGCGCTTCGCGGCCGCCCGACAGCATGCCCCTCTACGGGAGGTCGGTGACGGGCTGATAGAGATCGACTTTGAGCGCAAAGAAGGGCTGCGGAAACGCCTCTCCAGTGAGAGCAAAGGCTATATAAATCGGGGCTGGCGCATCGCCGTGGATACTCAGCGCCGCGCAATTCCATAGCGACGCTCTGCTGATGGTATTTGTGGGGAAAAGCGGTACGGTTTAATTTTGACACCAAAACCCGAGAGTCGTCCAATTGCTCCCGATAGACGGCGAAATCTCAGAAAAGATTTATTCCGTGGTTTTCCCTTTAGAATCAAAAGGATAGATTTTTGACGGTATCTGCGACGGGATTGTTTGATCTAACGAGAAAATTACATCTATATTTCAATAGCTTATGCGATGAATAGACAATAGAGTGGGAGTAAGAGTCGAGAAAGCCGCGCTCTGCGCGGCTTTTTAGTTCTTGACGGGCGGGAACCCTGCCTTGCGTCCACAGCTCTCCATGAGCCTATCTAAAGAGGCCTTAACCTCGGGGGTGAAATTCGGCGTACTTCCCTGAAAAGCTGCGAGCATCTCAGGCGTCACTCCGTCCGCCGTGCAATTGCAGTATTGCCGGACCGCCTCTGGTGGTTGGTCGCCTGCTGATTTCAGGCACGCTTGGAGGAAGAGCGTGCGGTTCAGCATCTGAGCCTTAACCTCTGTTCCAGCCTGAAGGCCCAGATAGGCCGTTGATGCAAGGACAAGTGCGCAGATGTTCCGACGCTTCCTAAGGTACAGCGACATGCGAGCTCTCTACTTAACGATATATCGTAAATAGCATTCTGTTCCTTTCGCAGCAAGTCGTCGTGCTAGGAAAGCGGCGCAACGTTCGGGGGAGAATCAGGATGGCCTCAAAGCAGACCGTCACGCTCTACGGCATCAAGAACTGCGACACGATGAAGAAGGCGCGCGCCTGGCTCGATGCCAAGGGCGTCGCCTATGAGTTCCACGACTACAAGGTTCAGGGCATCGACCGCGAGCGTCTCGAGGGGTGGGTCCGCCATGCCGGCTGGGAGACGCTTCTCAATCGCGCCGGCACGACCTTCCGCAAACTCCCTGACGCCGACAAGGCGGATCTGGACGAGCGCAAGGCCCTTGCGCTCATGCTCGACCAGCCCTCGATGATCAAGCGCCCCGTGCTCGAACAGGGCGGCCGTCTTCTCATCGGCTTCAAGCCGGAGCAATACGAGGCGGCAGTCCGCTAGGGGCAGGCTTTCAACGCATCGGCTCTCTCATGCATGTCCTTCTCTCGTCATGGCCGGACTTGATCCGGCCATCCACGTCTTGAGAAACGCCGGGCCTCGACGATGTGGATCCCCGGGACAAGCCCGGGGATGACGGTAAGAGCATTCGGCGGCAATGCCGCGTAACAAAAAGGCGGGCCGTTTGGCCCGCCTTTCACGTTTCCGAAGCATGCCGCCCTACTGGATCTTCGGCGGCTCGTCGAAGTTCAGGCCGGGCAGTCCGCCGCCAGGGGCGCCGAGACCCGGCACCAGAAGCTCGTCGAGCTTCTTCTGCACCGCGGCCGGATCGACGGCGGGGCCAGCGGATTTGTAGTGGGTGACCATCTGCGGGAAGGTCACCACCAACCCCACCATGATCAGCTGAATGATCACGAAGGGGATCGCACCCTGGTAGATCTGGCCCGTGGTCACCGGCTCCATGCGCTTGCCCGTCAGGCGGTCGATATAGGGCACCTTCGGGGCCACCGAGCGCAGGAAGAACAGGGCGAAGCCGAAGGGCGGGTGCATGAACGAGGTCTGCATGTTCACCGCGAGGATTACGCCGAACCAGATCAGGTCGATCCCCATCTTGTCCGCGGCGGGGCCGAGGAGCGGGATGATGATGAAGGCCAGTTCGAAGTAATCGAGGAAGAACGCCAGGAAGAAGACCAGGACGTTGACCACGATCAGGAAGCCGATCTGCCCGCCCGGGAGCGAGGTCAGCAGGTGCTCCACCCACAGATGGCCGTTCACGCCGTAGAAGGTGAGCGAGAACACGCGCGCGCCAATCAGGATGAACAGCACGAAGGCGGAGAGTTTTGCCGTCGCTTCCGTCGCCTGGCGGAGGATCGTGAAGTTGAAGCGGTTCGGGTTGTTGTCGAGCTTGCGCTTGACCAGGGCGAGGATCACCGAGCCGAGAGCGCCCATGGCACCGCCTTCTGTCGGCGTGGCGAGGCCGATGAAGATGGTGCCGAGCACGAGGAAGATGAGCAGCAGCGGAGGCACCATGACGAAGGTGACCTGCTGCGCCATGTTCGACATGAGGCGAAGGCCCGAGAAACGCTCCACGAGGCCGACGATGAGAGCGTAGATCGCACCCGCGAGAACCATCTCCATGGTGAGCGCGAAGTTCTCATGGCCCTGCGTGTGCAGCACGTAGTAGACGCCCACGAGTATGGCGACGAGAGCCGCCGAGATCGTGATGCGCTTTGCGCCGAGCATCTTGTTCATGAGGGCGCAAATGAGCGCGACCACGGTCGCCACGCAGATCGTGAGGATCACGAAATCCGCGCCCGCCTTGGTGTTGGTCTGCGACAGCACGTAATAGCCGACGAGCCCCGAGAAGACGACGAGGATGCCGAGCTGCCAGACGCCGCGCGCGCCGTTGGGCTCCCGATAGCCGATCGCCTCCGGCGGAAGGCCGGGAGCCGATTTCGGGAAGATGATCGACATGAGCATGATGTAACCGGCATAGAGCGCGGTCAGAATCAGGCCCGGGAGGAACGCGCCCTCGTACATATCGCCCACCGAGCGGCCGAGCTGGTCGGCCATGACGATGAGAACGAGGGAGGGCGGGATGATCTGGGCGAGCGTGCCCGAGGCCGCGATCACGCCCGACGCCAGACGGCGGTCGTAGCCGTAGCGCAGCATGATCGGAAGGGAGATCAGGCCCATCGAGATCACGGAAGCCGCCACGACGCCTGTCGTGGCGGCAAGCAACGCGCCCACGAAGATGACCGCGTAGGCGAGGCCGCCGCGCACCGGGCCGAAAAGCTGGCCGATGGTGTCGAGCAGGTCTTCCGCCATGCCCGACCGTTCAAGGATGTAGCCCATGAACGTGAAGAACGGCACCGCGAGCAGCACCTCGTTGGACATGGTGCCGAAGACGCGGTCGGGCAGGGCCTGGAGCAGGGGCCAGGAGAGGTTGATGGTCTCGGGCGCGAGAGGCGCGAGTTCCACCGCGATGAAGAAGAAGAGAAGGCCGTTCGCCGCGAGCGCGAAGGCGACCGGGTAGCCGAGGAGAAGGAACACGACCAGCGCCGCGAACATGATCGGCGCGAGGTTCTGGGCAATCAATGCAGCCATGGGCGAAAACTCCGAAAATCAGGTCAGGGCGGGGTCAGCGGCTGCTGTTTCCCGGAGGTTCGTTCTCGGCCGCGATGCCGGAGATCAGACGCGCCGCCTCGGCCTCGGCCGCCCCGGCGTGACCGCTGTGGTCGTGCACGTCTTCGATCCGGCCCTGCATGATGGCGACCCGCTTGATGAGCTCGCTCATCCACTGGAAGAACATGGAGATGAAGCCGAGCAGGATGAGCCCCTTGGCCGGCCAGATCAGCAGGCCACCCGCATTGGAGGAGACCTCGCCCGAGGCGTAGGACTTCTCGAAATAGGGGATCGAGAGCCACAGCATCAGCGCCACGAAAGGCAGCAGGAAGAAGATATGGCCGATGATGTCGATCCAGTCCCGGCCGCGCTTGGACAGGCGGCTGGACACGATATCGATGCGGATATGCTCGTTGGCGATGAGCGTCCAGGCGGCGCAGAGCATGAACACAGCGCCGAACAGGTACCATTGCAGCTCGAGCCAGGCATTGGAGGAGACGCCGAAGACCCGGCGGATGATGGCGTTGACGGCTGAAACCAGGATCGCCACGACGATCGCCCAGGCCGCGATTTTGCCGACGCGTTCGTTGATCGCATCGATGACGCGAGAAAGCTTGATGAGCGCGGTCACCTTCTGCCTCCCCCTTCATGAAACAGTTATGGTTGGATCTTACGGCGTAGCTAGCCGTTTTCGGGCCGCTACACTATTCCGCCTTAGTCTATGCTGAAGTTTATGGGGGTCAGTACCCGGGAAATTTTCGTGCTGCAAGATGCGCGTTATTAAAAGTTTAGCGAGTGCAGGCGCTTATCGGCGGTTCGAAACTTGCCTTATAGGAATGTGAACATCATCCTGTGACTATCTTCGGCCGGGAGCCCGTCTGCCGAGAGGTCGAGGCAGACCGGAGCGGCTTTCATGTCCTACCCTTGGGAGAGCTAATGTGACGCTGCTTGTTCTGGGCCTGATCCTGTTCCTCGGCACCCACTCGTTCAGCATGGCGCGCCAGACCCGCGCTGCCGCCATCGGGCGGATCGGGGAGGGGCCCTTCAAGGGACTCTACTCGCTCCTGTCCCTCGCCGGGATCGTCCTGATCGTGATCGGCTTCGGGCAGTACCGGGCCAATGGCTACATCCCGGTCTGGGACCCGCCGGTCTGGACGCGGCACCTGGCCCTTCCGCTCGTCCTGATCGCCTTCATCTGCATCGCCGCCGCTTATCTTCCAGGGCACATCAAGCACCGCCTCAAGCACCCCATGCTGGCGGGCGTGAAGATCTGGGCCTTCGCGCATCTGATCGCCAACGGCGATCTGGGCTCCATTCTCCTCTTCGGCTCCTTCCTCGTCTGGGCGGTGATGGCCCGCATCAGCGCCAAGCGTCGGGACGTGGCGGCGCAGCACGGCGGAACCGCCGCGCCCGCCGGCTGGCGCAACGACCTTCTGGCGGTCGTGATCGGCGCGGCCGTCTATGTGGCGTTCGTCCTCTGGCTTCATCCGCTTCTGATCGGCGTGCCCGTCCTGCCCACGAGAGCGTGAAACCTCTCGCCTTGGGCGGGGGTGTATGCTAGGCGACCCACTTCGATTGAAGGAGGCGGCCCTTGCGGCCGCGTGAGGTGATGGCCACGAATCGGAACGACGAGTTCATTCGCGAAGTCGACGAGGAATACCGCCGCGACCAATTGGCGAAGATCTGGCAGCGCTACAGCGGTCTCATCATCGCGATCGTCGTCCTCATCGTGGGCGGCGTCGGCGGCTGGCGCTACTGGGAGCATGTGCAGGAGACCCGTGCCCAGGCCGCTTCCGCGCGCTACGAGGACGCCCTGAAGCTCTCCAACGAGAACAAGCCGCAGGAAGCCGAGGCGGCGCTCGCGGCGCTCGCGAAGGAAGGCGACGCCGGCTACGGCCTGCTCGCCCGCTGCCGTCTGGCGGCCGAGCGCGGCCAGCAGAACGCGGAGCAGGGCGCGGCGGCCTATGACGCCCTTGCGAACGATTCCGGCGTTCCGGCGCTCTGGAAGGATCTGGCCCGTCTGCGCGCCGCATGGCTGCGCCTCGACACCGCCGATCCGGCCCAGCTGCGCAAGACTGTCGAGCCCATGGCCGCGCCCGCCAATACGTGGCGCCATTCGGCCAGGGAACTCCTGGGGCTTTCCGGCCTTAAGGCAGGCGACATGGATTATGCCGGGCGCTGGTTCGACCAGATCGCGGCTGACCGTGAGACGCCTCCGGCCCTGCGGCAGCGGCTTGCGATCTACACCGCTCTCGTGGCGGGCGGCCCCGTTCAAGTCACTCAGTAAAGGCGGAGCACCAGGGACATGACGCCTACCGTCGCCATTGTCGGGCGGCCGAATGTCGGCAAGTCGACTCTCTTCAACCGTCTCGTGGGCAAGAAGCTGGCCCTTGTCGACGACCGTCCGGGGGTGACCCGCGACCGGCGCGAGGGCGAGGCGCGGCTCGGCGACCTGGAGTTCCGGGTCATCGATACCGCAGGCCTGGAGGAGGCGACCGAGGAGTCGCTGCTCGGCCGCATGCGCGCCCAGACGGAGGCCGCCATCGAGGATGCGGACGTCATCCTCTTCGTGGTCGATGCCCGCGCCGGCATCCTGCCCGCAGACAGGCCCTTCGCCGAGATGGTGCGCCGCTCCGGCAAGCCCGTGATCCTCATCGCCAACAAGGCGGAAGGCGGTTCGGGAATGGCGGGCGCCTACGACGCATTCTCCCTGGGTCTCGGCGAACCGGTTCCGCTCTCCGCCGAGCACGGCGAGGGCATGGCCGATCTCTTCGAGGCGCTGATGCCTCACTTCCCCGTGCCCGGCGAGGAGGAAGAGGAGGAAGACCCCAACAAGCCGCTGCAGGTGGCCATTGTCGGACGTCCCAATGCGGGCAAGTCGACGCTCATCAACCGCATGGTGGGCGAGGACCGCCTGCTCACCGGGCCCGAAGCCGGCATCACCCGTGATTCCATCTCCCTCGATTGGGAATGGCGCGGAAAGGCTGTGAAGCTGTTCGACACGGCGGGCCTGCGCAAGCGCGCCCGCGTCGAGGACAAGCTCGAAAAGCTCTCCGTCGCCGACGCCCTGCGGGCGGTGCGCTTCGCCGAGGTCGTCGTGGTGCTGCTCGACGCCACGATTCCCTTCGAGAAGCAGGACCTCTCCATCGTCGATCTGGTCGAGCAGGAGGGCCGCGCCCTCGTGATCGGCCTCAACAAATGGGACCTCGTGGCCGACAAGCCGGGCCTCCTGGCCGAGCTGAAGGAGAAGGCCGCGCGCCTGCTGCCGCAGGTGAAGGGCGCGCCCGTCGTGCCGCTCTCGGGGCTCGCGGGCAGCGGCATCGACCCGCTCATGAAGGCGGTGTTCCAGGTCTACGAAACCTGGAACCGGCGCATCTCGACCGCGAAGCTCAACCAGTGGCTTCAGGAAGCCATCGACGCCAATCCGCCGCCTGCCGTGTCGGGCCGCCGCATCAAGATCCGCTACATGACGCAGGTGAAGTCGCGTCCGCCACACTTCGCCATCTTCGGCAACCAGCTCGACGCCCTGCCGAAGAGCTACACGCGCTACCTCGTCAACAACATCCGCGAGGCCTTTGAGCTGCCGGGCGTCCCGATCCGCGTGTCGCTGCGCATGGGCCAGAACCCATACGACAAGGAACGGAAGTAAGCGGCTGCCTCTCGAAGGAGGTGCCGCGCCTTAGCGGCTTGTCGGGTCCACGACGCATCGGAATACTGCCTGTCCTTCGTCATGAGCGTGAGTCGCGCACTCGGCCTGACAGGGCAGCCAGGAGCGATGACCAGTGGATGAGATCCTCTCGCCTCGCAGGTTGTCGGATTTGATCGGGGCGATCTATGACTGCGCTCTCGATCCCGGCGCCTGGGAGACAACCCTCGCCGATGTCGCCGACACTTTCGACTGCGCCGTCGTCTCGTTGACCCTGAACGACCTTCACCGGAACCGTTTCCTCCTCAACAAGGCCGTCGGATGGGAGCCCGAGCTGCTGCGGCTCAAATCGGAACGGCACGTGGCTGAGATCAACGCCCGGCTCACGGAGTGGCTGGCGCTCCAATCGTCCATCGACGAGCTGTTCGTGACCTCGGCTCACCTGAGCCCGGAATACATTCAGAGATCGCTCTACGTGGAGGAGTGCCTCAAGCCGCAGGGCATCGTGGACATCATGCACATGTTCCTGATGTACACGCACAGCCAGTTCTCCGAGATCGGCCTGGGCCGGAACGCGCGGCAAGGCATCATCACGGAACGTGAAGTCGAGATGGGACGATTGCTGTTGCCGCACTTGCGCAAGGCGGTGACGATCAGCGGCATTCTGGACGTGCAGGTCATCGAACGCGATCGCATGGCCGAGGCGCTCGACGCTCTCCTGTGCGGCGTCATTCTGACCGACGAGCGCGGGAGCATTCTGCACGCGAACCACTCCGCCGAGCGGATGATGAGTAGAGGCAGCCCGATCAGAAGTTCACGGAACGTCCTGGCGGCGGGCACGCCGGCGGCCAGTCGCGAGTTGCGCGATGCGATCTCACGCGCGGCGCGGGACAAAACGCACCTTGGGCAGAGGAGCGCTGTGCGTCTTCCCGACGTCGGAGCATGTCCGCTCTACGCTCATGTGCTGCCTCTGACGGGGGGAAGCCGCCGCACGCGGCTGCACCCCGAAGCCATTGCCGCCGTGTTCATCGGCGGATCGAACGATCGCGGCAGAGTCGATCTTCTGGCCCAGGCCTTCGATCTCACGGCGGCGGAGATGCGTGTCCTCGAAAGCCTCCTGGGCGGGTATACGCTCGCCGAGACGGCGCGCCACCTCGGCATCGCGTCATCGACGGCAAAGACTCATCTGGACCATATTTTCGCGAAGACCGGCGTGTCTCGGCAAACGGAGCTGATCCGACTGGCGATGCAGATGGCTTTGCCGGTGCGTGCGAACGTGCCTGATGCAGTGCCTGAGCAAGGCGCTGAGCGCCTGGATTAGAAGCTCAGGTCGAAAGCGTTCGCGGCCATCAGAAGCCCCAGTGCACCGAGGATCAAGCCGGATACCTTGTTGATCAGGTTCAGGATCGTGACGTTCAATCGCGAGCGCAGGGCGGCAACACTGCCGCTGACGATGATCCACCAGATCACCGACGCGGCAAACACGCCCGCGATCGTGCTCACCGCCCCACCAGATTCCGGCGCGGCCAGCGTCGGGAGCACAGCGATCAGAAGGGCGGGCATCAGCGGGTTGAACAATGCGCAGGCGACGGCGCTGCAATAGGAGGACATGGCTCCGCATCGTTCGGCGATGGATCCCGCCAGCGATATGGTCCGCCCGAGGACACGTGCGCTGAGCCACAGGAGAAGGCAGGCCGAAATCGCCGAGAGGACGGCATGGCTATTGTCGAACACCGTCGTGATGATCGGTCCGAAGCCCATCACCACGCAAGTCGTGTAGACGACCAGAACAGTGGCCGCTCCAAGACCGGTCGTGAATCCGGCAAGGGCGCCGAATTTCAGCGCCCGCTGAATGCACAGCAGACTCATCGGGCCGACCGGTATGGTGATCGCGAATCCGACGATCGCTCCGGACAGGAAAGCCGACATGCCGCTCATGAGCGTGCCTCGTGCCGCCGTTGAATTGGACAGTTCCGGCCTCAGCGGCCTCGCGACCGTCTCGGCAGAGAGGCGACCGTAACGCAGCGGTGTCTGAGGCGCGTCCCCTGTTTGGTGGAGACGCGCCCACGATTGCGCACGACGAAACTCTCAAGCAGCCGTTTTCATCTCGAAGGTGCTGTCGTGGAACTGCGCGAGCGTCGAACGGTGTCCGATGCTGAGGATGGTGGGTTTCCACGGGGCTTCCCGCAGCAGCGTGTAGACCTGCCGCTCGGTGTCCTCGTCGAGGGCGGATGTCGCCTCGTCGAGGAAGATCGTGCGGGGCTTCGCCAACAGCACGCGGGCAAAGCCGAGGCGCTGCTGCTCGCCGCCGGAGAGGCGCTGGCTCCATTGGTCGATCGTGTCGAGATGCGCCACGAGGTGACCGAGGCGCACGGCTTCGAGAACCCGCGCGATCTCCGCGTCGTCGGCCGAGGGCGCTGCCGGATAGAAGGCTGCTTGCCGCAGGGTTCCGAGCGGGATGTAGGGTTTTTGGGGCACGAAGAACACGTCGCCCTCGGGGAAGGAGACTTGTCCGCTGGCGTGGGGCCAGATGCCAGCCACCGCGCGCAGCAGCGTGCTTTTGCCTGCGCCCGATGGTCCTTTGATCAGCACGGCCTCACCGGCGGCGGCCTCCATGGTCACGCCCGAGGTGATGACGCGCCGGTCGGGCAGGGCGAGCTCGAGGTCGCGCACGGCGAAGGTCTCGCCCTTGCGCTCCGCTGCGACGGCGGAGGAGGCCGTGGCCTTCAGGGCGTCGAGTTCCGCGCGGAAGCGCTTGAGACGCTCCGTCGTCGCGCGCCATTGGGCGATCTGGCCGTAGCTCGTGATGAAGAAGTTGAGGCAGGCCTGCACCGCGCCGCAGGCGGCCGCGATCTGCATCACCTGGGCGAAGCCGATCTGCCCGTAGAAATAGCGCGGCGCGGCGAGCAGGAAGGGCAGGATGGTGCGGGACTATCAGGAATTTCGTGTGGGGCCTTACGATGATCATGAGGGAGACATCGCATGGCACGCCGCAAGGACCCCCGGATACCCGACCATCTGCTCGATCAGTTGCTGGCCGGGGCTGACG
>NZ_JBVVAJ010000012.1:0-152622 GCF_055792805.1 Microvirga sp. HS2 | reverse complement strand
ACTGTCACTGACCCCAAAGTGGCGGGCCGCCGCCCGGCAGGAATCGCCCGCCTCGACAAAGGCCGCAACCCTCACGCGCAGATCCAAGGAGAAGCTCTGGGTCATGCTCCACCTCCTGTTCTCGGAAGGGAATCACACTCCAGCCCAGGCCGAAACCTCTTGAATCTGCCTTTCAGTCCGATGCTTTAGGCTTTTGATTGTGAGCCTCTTTCCACGCAAAACCGGTTCCCACTTTTGCGCCCGAGGCACTAGATCCTGTCTGCTTGGCCAACCGAAATGCGGAGGCCCGCATCTATTCGAATCTGCGCCTCTGCGATGATCCTGAAACGGCCCAAACGGCTCTGTCATACCCTCCTATCCGAGGGTATCGATGTTGTTGCTGCGCTAAGCCGAAGGTCTCCCTTGGATCACGCAAGGACATTGGTGCCTTGGGAAGGTCTGCTGTGTCCCCTCCTGCGGACCTTCCGTCTCACGCCCACCGCGCGACGGGCGTGCGGGATCAGCGGCGTGATTGACCTGCTGCAGCCTCAATGCACATCGGGGATGGCGCGGGTCAGAAGCGGAGGTTCAAGCCGATGCGGCTGATCCAGCCGTCGTTCTTGAAGCGATAGACGGCCTCGTCTCCGGCCCGCGTCAGCGTCAGCGTCTCCTCGCCCAGGTCGTAGTACAGCGTCTCCGACGTGAGCGACAGGTTCGGTGTCAGCATGTGCTCCATGCCGGCGCCGATGACGAAGCCCGTCTTCCACGCTTTGCTGCTCGCCGCGGGGCCAAGGCCGAGCGGAGCCACCGTGATCTGGCCCCGATGCTCGATCCGGGCATAGGCCAGGCCGCCCGTGACATAGACCAGCGAGCGCTCGACCATCGGCGCAAGGCTCGGCAGCGCGAGGCCGAGCCGCCCCGTGACGCTGCCGAACAGGCTCATCCGCGCGCTCAGATCCGTGTCGAGGCTGAACGGCCCGTCCACGCCCACGGCGCTGCGGCTGCGGCCCAAATCCATGGCGGTGAGATCCGCCTCGAGCCCGGCCACCAGGCGGCCGAAATCCCACAGGTAGCCGATCTGAGCCCCGCCCCCGAGCCCGCTGTCGCTCAGGCCCGCCCGGACCGGCAGAACGGCCGGGGACACGCCCGACAGCCCGGTGCGCACCGCCTCCCCGCCCGCGCTGATCCAGGCCCCATGCACGCCGGCATAAAGCCCCGTCCAGCTGAAGGCTGGAGCCACCGCTCCCGGAGCGACAGGAGCGGCCTGCCCCGGCAGGTCGGCGGCACAGGCCACGGCCGTCCCGGCGAGCAGGATTGAGGCGGACAGGAACAAGCTCTTCATCACGATCTCCGAGGGGAGGCTGGGCTATAGGGCACGGCCACGGGCCGATGCGGGACTTACAGAAGCACGTCGGCGCTGGAGAAATGGCCGACGATCTTGATCTCGAAATCGGCCCGGCGGTCGCCATCGAGGTCGCCCGACAGGATGCCGTTGGCAAAGCGCAGCTGCCCCGCCTGGCCGGTGAAGCCGGCCGTCACCGCCGTCTCCGTCGGGTGCAGGAACGGGCCGTCCGCGCCGGTCCAGGCGAAGGCCTGGTTGCCCTTCAGCCGGGTGTTGGCGTCGATCCCGCGCAGGTCGATCGTGTCGCGCCCGGACTGGAAGTCATAGATGACGTCGCGCTGCGCGCCGACCCGGCTGTCCTGCGCCGAGGCGAACACGAACACGTCCGCGCCGGAGCCGCCCCATAGGCTGTCGCGGCCGGCCCCGCCCACCAGAGTGTCATTGCCCGACCCGCCCTCCAGCCGGTCATGGCCGGTGTCGCCGGAGAGACGGTCGTTGCCGGTCCCGCCGATCAGCCGGTCGTCGCCGCTGCCGCCCCACAGGCTGTCGTGGCCGGAGCCGCCGTCGAGGCTATCATGACCGGTATCGCCATAAAGCCGATCCTGACCCGCCTCTCCGAGCAGCCGGTCGTTGCCGCTGCCGCCGGAGAGCCGGTCGTCGCCGATGCCGCCGGCGACGGTGTCGTTGCCGGCATCGCCATAGAGCCAGTCGTTGCCGCCCTTGGAGCCGACATAATCGTCGCCGGCGCCGCCATGCAGCGTGTCGTCGTCGGCCCCGAGCACGATGTGCTGGCGGGCACTGTCGCCATAGACCACCTGCGAGCCGGCCCCGCCGGTCACCCGCACGCTGCCGATGATCGTGGCGAAGGCCACATCCTCGAGCGCGATGACGGTGCCGGCGGCAAGCCCGCGCGCATCGATCACGAGCGCGGTGGCGGGCGCATGCGCGTCGCTGCCGCCCCGCAGCACCAGCGGCACGCCGGAGACGGCGCCCGCCTGGGTGAGCGTGAGCGACTGGACGATCAACGGGGCGTTGGCCGGCAGGCCGGCCAGGAAGCCCGTGCCGCCGCCGGTCATGGCGCCACGGTCGGCGGATCCGGCCGCAGTGTGGGCCTGGATCTCGCGGATGAGATCGGCGAGCGAGGCGCCGGCGGCTTTCGGCGCCGCGAAGCCCGTGGCGGTCAGGCCGATGCCGACGCCGAGCTGCGCGGTGAGCGCCGGGCGCCCGCCCACCGTGACGAGCGGGATGTCGGCATAGGACGCGCTGCCGTCGGTCTCAACCCGGCCCGCGGTCACCACCGGAATGGTCACCACCTGCGAGATCGAGCCGTCCAAATTGACTGTCTCGGTGCGATCAACCGCGACCCCGTCGATCGGCTGCGATGTCAGTGTGTTGAAGGTGAGAACCGGAGACGCTCCCGCATTGCCCGCATTGCCTGCGGTATCCGTGTAGCTGCCGCCATTGACCGAAATGATGGCCACGCCGCCCCTGACGCCAGCCTCCGGAGTGAACACGGCCGTGCGGGTCGGGCCACTGCCGCTCAACCCACCGAGCGTGCCGCCCTCGACGTGAATGTCGGCGAGACTGAAGCTCACACCCGGGTCTTCGCTGAAGGTGAACGTGATGGTCGCTGTCTCGCCGGCCTTCAGCCCGGATACATTGCTGGTGACCAGGACGCCGGGTGCAACGGTGTCCAGCGTATAGTCCTGAGTATATACAGGGCCCGAGTTGCCCGCGGCATCGACCACGCGCACCGAGATCGTGCGCGTGCCGGCCGCCAGCGTCGTTGCCAGCGACCAGAGGGAGGGCGTATCGGCGATGGCGGTCGTCCAAGTGTCTCCGCCGTCGAACGACACCTCGACGCGCTCGCCCGAGCTCAAGGCCGCATTCAAGGTGCCGGCAATGGTCTGGGTGGCCGTATTGGTGATGAAGTCGGTGCTGGAGACCCCGGTGTCCGCCGAGAACACCATGCCGGTCACCTGCGTGCCCGGCGCGTCCGTGACGATGTGGATCTCCAGTGGTTGCGATGCAGGCCCGACGTTGCCTGCTGGGTCAGTCGCCACGGCGGTGATGGTGTGAGGACCCGCGCCGAGCGTCGCGCTGGTGATGCTCCAGGTGCCATCGATGGCAATCACGGAGCCGATCTCCGTAGCGCCGTCATACAGCCTGATCGTGGCTCCAATTTCCGCGATGCCGGTGAAGGTCGGGGTGGTGTCGCCGGTGATGTTGTCGCTGGTGGAGCTGCCGGTGTCCGAGGCCGAAGCCAGGTCGGGCGTGGACGGCGCGGCCGGAGCCAGGGTGTCGAGGGTCAGCTTCGGGGTCGTGCCGGCTCCGCCATTATTGCCCGCCCTGTCGGTATAGGCGCCTGCGTCAACCGTGATGCTGGCCGCAACGCCATCAGTATTGGCGGCTGGGGTAAACACGGCGGTGCGGGTCGTGCCGCTGCCGCTGAGCGGGCCAAGCGTACCGCCGATGACGTTGATGTCAGCGTACGTGAACGTCGCCCCTGGATCCTCGCTGAACGTGAAGGTGATGAGTGCGGTCTCGCCACTCTTCAGCTGAGATACGCTGCTGGTGATAACCAGCGTCGGCGCGATCGGGTCGATGGTGATGGCCAGACCAGCGCTTGCCGCACTGATATTGCCGGCGAGGTCGGTTGCCTGGGCGGTGATCGTGTGCGTACCAGTGCCGAGCGTGGCGCTGGTGATGGTCCAGGTGCCATCGGTGGCGATCGCGGAGCCGATTTCGGTGACGCCGTCATACAGCCGGACGGTGGCGCCGACTTCCGCGGCGCCGGTGAAGGTCGGGGTCGTGTCGCTGGTGATATTGTCGCTGGTGGAGCTGCCCGTGTCCGAGGATGCCACCAGGTCCGGCGCAGACGGAGCAGCCGGGGCCATGGTGTCAAGGGCATAGGAGTGTGAGTAAACAGGACCGGTATTCCCGGCCGCGTCCACCACCCGCACCTGCAAAGTTCCGGAGCCGCTCAGGACGGCGGCGAACCACCAAGTAGTGCCCTCAACGGTGGCCGCGTCCCAGCTGGCGCCGTTGTTGAGCGAGATCTCAACCCGCTCGCCAGATCCCAGACTGTTGCTGAGCGCGCCGGAAATGGTCTGCATCGCGATCGATGTGATCATGTCGGTGCCCGAAGCGCCTGTATCGGCCGAAAAGGCAGCGATCGCCACCGTCGCCGCCGGCGCTTTCGTGTCGAAGCTGATCGATGGGCTGTTGGCGTCAGCGCCAGAATTGCCGGCGGCATCCGTGTACTTGCCGGACGCGACGGTGATACTGGCGGTGCCGTTGTCAGTGTTCGCCGTCGGGGTGAAGGTCGCGGCCCACGTCCGGCCGCTGCCGCTGATCGGCCCAAGGCTGCCGCCGACGACCACGATGTCGCTGTAGTCGAAGGTCGAGCCCGGGTCCTCAGTGAAAGTGAAGGTGATCGTCGCCGTATCGCCCGCCTTCAGGACCGACTTGTCGCTCGTAATCGAGAGCATCGGAGCCAACGTGTCGACTGTATGAGCCTGACCGCCGGTATAGCCGCCCGCGATCGCATTGCCATGCGTATCCGCAATGCCGGTGCCGGAACCATTCAGGTCCAGCCGCAGGGTTCCGTTCCCCCTAACGTTGGACACGGTGACGGCATAGGTTGTGGGCCCGATCATGGTGACTTGCGTGACCTGGCCGCTCGCGGTTCCCGCGGCAGTGAGGGTGAAGTCGTCCACCGTGACACCTGTGACATCTTCGCTGAACGTGACGGTGTAGGTGATCGTCTCAGCGTTCGTGGGATCGGCGCCCCCGGTCCTCACGATGGAGCTAACCGTAGGGCTGATCGTGTCGGTGGGCGCGGCCACGGGCGCGACGGCGCCCGTGAACCCATTCACGTACTTATAGGGATTGCCGCCAAGGGAGGGATCGTTCGGCGCAAGGAGGTTCCAGTCACTTTCGAGATAGCCAGCCCCGAGCTCCGCGAAATTGGTGTTGCGCACCACGATCCCCGGATCGTTCAGAAGTGGCGTGCTGCCCCCAGGATTGCCGAGCGTGTCGACGGCCACACCGTTCTTCCTGAGGACAAGCGCAATCACGTCGGGCTTGGGGTCGCCCGCACTGATCGTAGCATCGCCGTTGACGTACAAGGTTCCCGGGACCACGTCCATGTAGTCGTACCAGGTACTCTCGATAATGATGTACTCGGTCCCTGCATAAACTCCACCATCGATCGGCGCGGATAACGTGATCGGGGCTCCATCCGCCCCACGAAAGGTGATGTCGAGCGTATACCCTGCCCCGATCTGCGCACCGGGCGAGCCGTAGTAGTAGAGGCCGATTCCGACCTGTGCGAAGCCGTCGGGGCTCGAACCGAGATCTGAGTAGCTGGCGATGATGAAGCGGTCGGCAGGAACGGTCATGGCTTGGTCTATGTCTCGGGGGTCATGCCGATCGGGCACGGAATTACGGATTGGCCAGTTACCCGCGAGGACCGTGGCGCTGGAGCGGATGGAAGACATCCGGCGCCAAGGTTGCTCGTCGCTGTGGCTGGCAGGAGCAGGTTGAGAGAGGCAGGATTTTATGGCGCTAATTTTGTTAACATTTCAAGTAGAACGATCAGCAACGTCGTTCCAATGCTGACACTGCGCAGTCAGAAAAGGTTGCCATATCAGTAGCGGCTCCACTAGACGAAACCGAGCGCGCCGCTTTCACGCGCCCCCGGGGATCGTCGCCGGAGGTGGAGCGGGTGATGGACCATGTCAGGGGCGGAAGCTGATCGAGATCGATCTGTGCACTGTGCCCTGGGCCTCAAGCGCGATCCGGTGCGCGATGATCCTCGCATACTCGCCGGCCGGGGCGTGATCGAGCTGATTCCCAATCGAGGCGCCTGGGTGCGCAGGCTCGACCGCAGGAATCTCGCCGACATGGTTCAGACCCTGGCCAGCCTCAATGCCGGAGCTCTCTTCCAGGCGCTGAGAAAGACCGACCAAGCACGCCTGAAGGCAGTGCTCGATCCGATCATCACCGAGATGCGGCTGCCGCAGGCAGTTCTCTCCTATCCGGTGCTGATCCGCTCGATGGCACCTGAACTGACGGTCGAGAACTGGCCGCTCTACTACGTTGACACGTATGAGAAAGCACACGAAGCAATCATTCGGAAGGCCTTTGCCGCAGCCGCGACCATTTCGAAGCGCATGCCGAGCGGTTGCAGGCAGCGCTCGGCCAGGATGCCACTCCAGCCGTCTTCTACTAAGCCGACAATGACTCGGTTGGATCTTTGCTGAGGACGGTGCAAACGGGGGATTTCCTCATCTCAAGCCGGTCTCGACGACATCACGCAATGGAACCGAACCGCACCAGGACAATCGTCTGAAATGGGGTAACCTGAGCCCTCAAGCTAGCTTGTGTGAACGTCGCTTCGCAGGTCCATTGCGGAAATACGGCTAAGATCTGTCCCGTGCCAAGTCCTGATCTTCACGTAGAGCCACTCGGGGAGAGCGTCGCCCGAAGGGAGCGTCGGCATTCTCAATCTTGCCTTTGCCGGGCACCGGCCTCCCCCAGGCTCCACAATGCCGCCCATATCCAAGCCGATGGTTAAAGCAGGCTGCTTCAGTGGCGTCGCTCTCCGGCAAAAGGCCGAGACGGCCGCACACCGTCCCGGCCGCAAGCCCGCCCTAGCGCCGAAAGCAGCCATGGGGCGGGCGCCGTCTGCATATAACAGGAGGCGGATCATGGCTGTCATCAACGGCACGCCCTTTAACGATTACATCGACTTCTACCGGTACGGGCTGAGCAATGACCAGAGTTACGGCGTTTCCGGCAACGACTGGATCCGAGGCTGGGACGGCAACGACAGCCTCAATGGCGGTCCCGGCAACGATTGGCTGGAAGGCGAATTCGGCAACGACACGCTGCTCGGGGCCAGCGGCATGGATTGGCTCGATGGCGGCCCGGGCAACGACAGTCTGAACGGAGGAAGCGGCAACGACACGTTGCTTGGCTATACGGGCAATGACCGAATGTATGGCGGAAGCGGCAACGACGCGATCGACGGCGAGAAAGGCGCAGATAGACTGTATGGCGGACCGGGCTTAGACGACCTTCGGGGTGGTGCCGACAACGACCAGGACCGTTTCTACTTCGCGACCGCCGATACCGGCAGTCTCGCCCGGGGACAGCAGGACATCATTTTCGAATTCACAGAGGTCGATAGGATCTATCTTGAGGGCAGCTACACTTTCAACTCCAGCGGCACCCATACTCCCGCGGATGGGCAGTACAGCGTCTGGCGGGCTGAGGGCGGCTGGGTTGTAACCTACAACTCCGTCACCGATGCCAGCTATCATGATATTCTTGTGTATGGGGCGAACCCTGCAGGCAACATCTTCTTCTACGCCTGACAGAGTAGCGCCATCGGGCGCGCACATGAGGGCGCCGTCGGATTAACCGGCAGGTGGCCGGATAGAGGCGCATGTGAGGGATGACCAATGGCCGTCACCCTCGCTACGCCCGCCACCGCTACCCGGCTGAAATCATCATCCATGCCGTGTGGGTGTACTTTCGATTTCCGTTGAGCCTGCGGCATCGAGGTGAACGATGAGACGGCGCGGCAATGGCGATGAAGTTCGGTCAGGGCTTTGCGAACCAGATCCGTCGGCGCATTCCGGCTTTCGGAGACAAGTGCCACCTTGATGAGATTGCGATCAGCATCGCCAACATCGGGGTTGAATGAATCGAGCCGAGAACAGTCATCAGCCCACCCAGCGGCGTGAGCGCATCATGAAACGCCTCAAGTCAGCCAGGCAGGCCCAACGCTTCCTCTAAGTTCGTGATCAGGTTGCAAACCTCTTCCGCCGCCCTGCTTACACCCGTGCCGCTGAATCTGGGGTCAGCGGCGATCGGCAGTTTTGCCTTTGGGTACCGTGATCAGGATCGAAACGATTGCGGCGACCAACATCACCAGATTTGCCAACAGCGCAAAGAACGCCGCCTCGCGCGAAGCCAAGTTTTGCTGTTTGCCTTCGAACGTAATCACTCCCTCAATCCAGCGAATAGCGTCATTATGGCCGGCAATCGCAGTGTAGATCGTGGACGAGATGGCGACACCGAAGGACGCGCCGAGCGACGAGGCCATCTTGTAGATACCCGAGCCAGCACCCGCCTGATCCGCGGGCAGGTTCGACAGCGCCGCATCGGTCGAGGGTGTGGCATAGAACGCAAGACCAAGCCCAAAGAGCGAGAACGCGATCACCGCCAGTACCGTATAGATGCCCAGCAACAGATTGGTCGGCATCAGGAGCAGGATCGATACACCGACGATATAGCTGCCCCACAACATCGGCTCGCGCGGGCCAAAGCGTTGCAGCAGCTTTTCACCGACGCGGATGAACACCAGAATCGTGATGGCATAGCCGATGGTCAGCAGCCCGGCCCGTTGCGCCGTCATCGAGCCCGCCTCCTGCAACAGCAGCATTGCGACCATGACGATCCCTGCCGTCGCGTTCAGCAACAGGTTCGAGATGGTGGCCCCGGTATAGGTCAGGTTCCGGAACAGGCGAAACTGCACGAAAGCGTTGGGGTTGCCGCTTTCGGTCCTGTAGAAGGAAAAGCCAAAGACCAGGGCTGCGGCCAGCAGGCCCAGCGAGGCAGGGCTGGTCCAGCCGAACTGTGCGCCCTGGGTCGCAAAGATCTGCAGCGCAACCATGGCAACCATGAATGTGAGTACGCCCGCAAGGTCGAAGTGATAGCCCTCTTTTGGAGGCGCCTTGCTTTCCGGGGTCCCGCGCACCATCAGCATGCCGATCAGCGAGACGATGGCGGCCATGATGAAGATCCAGCGCCAGCCGACGTTCTCGGCCATCAGTCCGCCAAACAGGGCCGCGAAGCCCGAGCCTCCCCAAGACCCCATTGACCACAGCGAGATCGCGCGCTGGCGTTCCGCGCCGTCCCAATACGCCTTCACCAGCGCCAACGAGGACGGCATGACAAATGCCCCGGACAGGCCCTGGCAAATCCGACCCAGCATCAGGAACGTGCCGCCCATTGCCCCGGACGGCGCCAGACCGACCAGCAGCGAGCCGACGATCGAGAAGCCAAAGCCCAGCATTAAAATTCTGACACGACCGACCGTGTCGGCAAGGCCGCCGATGACGACAATGAAGATGCCCGAAAACAGCGCGGTGATCGACACGGCAATATTCATGAACGACTGACCAACCTGCAGATCGGCGGCCATGGCGGGCGCGATGTTCAGCGTCGTCTGGGCAAACAGCCAGAACGCCAGTACGCCTAGGATGATGCCAGACAGGAGCCGGTCATTGCCGCGGTAAGCTTCTGTCGGTTGATTCATGAAAGCCTCCCGTGTCCGGGCCGTCTGCATGCGAGCGTGGACATGGTTGCCCGGCATGAAGTCAAGGCGCTTCCGGCATCAGAGTGCCATGCATTGCTTGCGTGCCCTACAGCGATCATCGGCAATCGCTGAGAAGTGATGACATGATATCAGCCTGACCGGCGATTACCTCTGGCAGTATGCAGCCTAAGGAGCAGGACAGGAGCGCCCGCTCCGCAATCTCCGACACCGAGGCGCCGCCTTGAGGGATGGTCTTGCTTCGCCCGAGAGGCCGAGGTTTATTGCACATAGCTTGCGCGCTCGCCGCACGGCGGCCGTTTGGACGCCTTGCTCGGCACGACACCTGAACACACACCCGGTCTCCGGGCCACGAGCGCTGCCGCCGGTCGCTGATGCCACTGAAGCCGCGAACCCAGTCTAAATTCCTAAGCTTGCCTTCTGCGCATTGATGCACAGATCAAGGGCTCCTATAGCCCTGCGCCCTCAAGGAGGCTCCGCTCGCGGGCCAGGATCTCGATCAGGATATCCATCACGGCGCGGACCCGTGGCGAGCGCCTGACATCCTCGTGCACGACCAACCAGAGGTCCCGCGGCGGCACTCCTTCGCGTTGCAGGCAGACGAGATCGGGATCCTTGCCTGTCACAAAGAACGGCAGGACCGCGGCTCCCAATCCGGCCCGCACGGCCGAGCCAAGGCCAACGAGATCGCTCGTGCGAAAGACGAGCGGCCGTCCTTGGGCGTAGCGGCGCAGCCATTGCTGCTGCGGAACATGCTCCAGGCTCTCCTCGTAGCCGAGCAGATCCATGGTTTCCGGAGACCGTCCGTCCGCGTAGGTGCGGGAGGCGAAGAGGCCATAACCGGCGGTCGCCACCTTGCGGGCAATCAGGGATGATCCCTCCGGCTGCGCCAGCCGCAGGGCAATGTCCGCCTCCCGCCGCGTGAGGCTGACGGAGATGTTGCTACCCGAGAGCTCCAAGATGATATCGGGATGCCGCTCGCGGAGAAGGCTCAAGCGCGGCGACAGAAACAGGCTTGCGAAAGCCGGCGGCGTGCTGACTCGGACGGTGCCTGACAGACCGGGCCCGCGCCCTCGGACTGTACGCTCGAGTGCGAATACATCCTCCTCCAAGCGCTCCACCAGCTCCCGAACGTGCTCACCCTCCGGCGTGAGCACATAGCCACGGGGCAATCGGTCGAAGAGACGGGTGCCGAGCGCCCCCTCCAGCGAGGTGATCCGCCGCGCCACTGTGGAATGGTCGACCCGGAGCGTGCGGGCCGCCGCCGACAGGCTTCCGGTTCGGGCCAGTTCGGCAAAGAACCTCAGATCGTCCCAATCCATGCTGCGCAAAAATCCCCAGATACCCGGCAACAATCCGGAATAGCAGCCAAGTCGATCCCAGGCCAAGTCTGAGCCCCCGCAAACTTGGTGATCCAGCATGACAGACGTCATTCGCATTCATGAATTCGGTGGCCCCGAAGCACTCCGGCTCGACGAAATCGAGCTTCCCTCGCCCGGCCCAGGCGAGGTGCTCGTGCGCCAGTCGTTCGCCGGCGTGAACTATGTCGATATCTACCATCGCACGGGTCTCTACCCGCTGCCGCAGATCCCGGCCGTCCTCGGGGTCGAGGGCTCTGGCCGTGTCGAGGCGGTCGGTCCTGGCGTCGTCTCCGTGTGCGTTGGGGACAGAGTGGCCTACACGGCCCTCCCGGTTGGTGGCTATGCCGCCGCACGGATCATCGGTGCCGAGCGCCTGGTGCGGCTCCCGGACACGGTTTCGGAGAGGAGCGCTGCCGGCATCATGCTGCGCGGTGTCACCGCCCACATGCTGCTCCATCGTACATATCCGGTCGGCCCCGGCACCACCATTCTGGTGCATGCCGCCGCAGGTGGCCTCGGCCTCGCCGTCACGCAATGGGCGAAGCTCCTTGGCGCGACCGTCATCGGCACGGTCGGCAGCAAGGAGAAGGCACAGATTGCACAATCCGCCGGCCTCGATCACGCGATCCTGTACCGGCAAACCGGCTTCGTCGCCGCCGTGAAGGAGATCACTGGGGGCCGTGGAGTCGATGTGGCCTATGACGGAATCGGCGGCTCGACGCTGATCGAGACCTTCGACGCCGTGCGCCCGTTCGGCACCGTCGCGAGCGTCGGCCAGGCTGGAGGGCCGATCCCGTCGATCGAGGTGGCGCAGCTCGGCCCCCGGCGCTCGCTGTCGCTCTCCAGGCCCAGTGTGTTCGGCTACATGGCAGAGCTCGACACCTACCGAGAGGCCGCCACCGCGCTCGTGTCTCTTCTGGAACAGGGCCGGATCGACGTATCCGTGGGAGCCGTCTACCCGCTGGCCGAGGCCGCGCAGGCGCACGCCGATCTCGAGGCGCGGCGGACCACCGGCTCTATCCTGCTTGTCGCCTGATCTTACCCGAACCCGGAAAACCCCGATGCACTACTTTGCAGCCCTCGCGGCCAGTTGCGTTCTCGTCGCGGCCGCCCCTCTCCTTGTGCGCCTCAGCCCTGTCGATCCCACCGCGACGCTCTGGCTGCGGATGGTGATCGCGACCGGAGTACTGGTCGCCATCGCACCGCCCCCGAAGGCGAAGGCGGAGCTTCTGCGTGGACGCGACTACACCCTCCTCATCGTTGCCGGATTGCTCTCGGCAGGCGACATGGCGGCCAATCACTGGGCTGCGGTGGAAACGACCGTTGCCAATGCGGCCCTTCTGATGAACCTGTCGCCGGTGTTTGTGACCGCTCTCGCCGCCGCCTTCCTCGGCGAACGTCCGTCGACGGCGCAGATCATCGGCTATGGTGTGACGATCCTGGGCGCCGTGTTGATGACGGGCATCTCGCTCGAGGGATGGCGTCTCGGTTTCGGCGAAGGGCTCGCCCTCCTGTCGGCTTTCCTCTACGCGGCGTATTTCCTCGTCGTGAAGGACCTGCGCGAGCGCAGGTCCGCCATGCGCATCATGCTATGGACGAGCGGAATTTCGGCACTGGCCCTCGCCCCTTTGGCCATTGGGATCAGCAAACCGCTTCTGCCCTCGACGGCTCTCGGCTGGCTGCCCATCGTCGCCCTGGCGCTTGCGGTGCAGATCGGCGGTCACGGGCTGATGGCCTATGCCATGCGCGGCCTGCCGGCATCCTACGCCTCCGCCACGTCGCTTGCCCGCCCCGTGCTGGCTGCGGTTGCGGCGTGGCTTCTGTTCGGCGAGACGATGGGGGCATCGGCGGCCATCGGGGCGGCCCTCGTTCTGGGCGGGTTGGCGCTCGCGGCACGGCGTCCGGTCGTTCGTCATCCCTCCCAATCCCAACAACCTTCCACTTCAGCACTCGCCATCAGGAAGTTGCCTGCTTCCGATCACATTGGGTCAACATGATCCTTCCGCGGGATGGTATTCAGTATTCCACCCCGCGGCTGTTCTGGGTTTCCGGCAGTGCGGGGTATCTCCGTCGACGAAGGAGAACTACAACGTCGCTAATGGATTGGACACCGCGGTCGAAACCCGACCGAGCGGCCATTGACGGACGTTACATACGCCTTGAGCCACTCGATCCAGCCCCTCATGGTGACGCGCTCTTCGAGGCCGGCGGTGGACCAGACCGGATTCTTATGACCCGCTAGAGTGCGATCATTGGAGGGGGAAACGTATTCCCCCCTCCGCCACTCACTAACTGGCAGCACGTAGCAAGGGGCACGCCTTGTGGTCACAAAGCAGCCACATCAGTCTCCCGCAGCAACGCAGCCGTATCATCAAGAGTGATCCTAAACCGCCTCACCATGTCACGGACCTGCTCCTCTGTGATGATCAGAGGAGGACAGAAGGCGATAACATCTCCAATGGCGCGGATGATCAATCCGTTCTCATGAGCGCGCGAGAATACATGCGCCCCAACTTTTCCTACAGGATTGAACTTCGCCTTTGTCTCCTTGTCAGCGACTAATTCCACCCCGGCAATGAGTCCGACTCCCCGCACTTCGCCCACAAGGGGGTGATCTGCCAGCGCCCGGAGTTCCGTCTGCATCACCTCACCGACACGGCGCGCATTCTCGACCAGGTTTTTTTCCTCGATAATGTCGAGGTTTTCGAGCGCAACCGCCGCAGGCACCGGATGGCCGGATGTGGTGAAGCCATGGCCGAACGTGCCGATCTTGGCGGAGTTGTCGGCAATGCCGTCATAAAGTTCCTGGCTGATCATCACCGCTGCAAGGGGCTGGTAGGACGAGGTGATCTGCTTCGAGAGCACCAGAATGTCAGGATCGATTCCGTAATAGTCGCACGCGAACATTGTCCCCAAGCGGCCGAAGCCATTGATTACCTCGTCGGCGACGATCAGGACGTCGTACCGGCGGCAGACCTCCTGGACTTTTTCCCAATAGGTTGCGGGTGGCGGCAGGACACCGCCCGCACCCATCAGCGGCTCACCGATGAACGCCGCCACCGTCTCAGGTCCCTCCTCCAGAATCGTCGCCTCGAGTTCTGCCGCAAGACGGCCGGCGAAGGCCTCCTCGCTCTCACCCGGCTCCGCATACCGGTAGTAATGCGGACAGGTGACATGTCGCACCGGCACGAACGGGAGATCGAAATCGCGCTGATTTGCCGGAAGTCCCGTCAGGCTGCCCGAGGCAAGAGTGATTCCATGGTACGCATTCGTGCGCGCGATGAACTTCTTCTTCTGCCGCAACCCCCGCGCGTTGTTGTAGTACCACACCATCTTGATGACGCTGTCGTTCGCCTCGGAGCCCGAGTTCGTGAAAAACGCGCGCTTGAGGCGGTCAGGCGTCATTTTCACCAATCTCTCGGCCAGCAAAACGGAGGGCTCGTTCGTTTTGTGGGAGAAGGTGTGGTAATAGGGCAGCTTCGCCATCTGCCGGCTGGCGGCTTCGACGAGGCGCTTTTCTCCGAAACCGACCGCCACGCTCCACAGGCCGGCCAATGCCTCGATGTACTGGTTGCCTTGGTCGTCGTAGACGTAGATCCCCTCACCGCGATCGATCACGATGGGCCCGATCTCCTCGTGCTTGCGGGCATTGGTTACGGGATGGAGCACGTACTCCACGTCGCGGGCATAGATCGAGTTCGGGTGTCCACGCATGATTTTCTCTATCCTTCCGGTATGCTGGATCGTGATGATCTGGGATGTGTGAATGGATGCTCCTGCTGCATTGCTCATGGAGCCGCCCGGAGGGCGATCCGCTCCTGACGCCAACGCAGCAAAGCGGCTAGTCCTGCGAGGCAAAGCGTGCCGATGATGAGCAGCAACGCGGCGGCAACGACGGTCGGACTGATATTTTCCCGAATGCTCGAGAACATCTGCCGGGCCAATGTTCTTTGATTGGGGCCCGCCACGAAGAGAGTAATGACCACCTCGTCCAGGGAGGTCGCAAACGCGAAGACGGCGCCGGAGATGATGCCTGGAAGCGCCAATGGGAGCGTCACCCGGCGGAAGACCATGACCGGTGCGGCCCCCAGGCTGCTGGCCGCCTTCTCGACAGAAGGATCAATCCCCTGAAGCGATGCAGACACGCTCACGATCACGAAGGGAACACACAAGACCGCATGGGCGATCATGACGCCCGGATAGGTGCTCGCAAGGCCAAGCTGCACGAAGAGCATCTGCATGCCTACGCCCAGCACGACGGCAGGCACCACCATGGGAAGAAGGAACACCGTCCTCAACAGGTTCGCGAAGGGCAGAGCCCTCGATCTCATGCCCAACGCCGCCAGCGTCCCTAAGATCGTGGAGAGCAGCGTTGCACCCAGGCCGATAATCAGACTGTTCATGATCGACAGGCGCCAAGCGTCCGCCGTCGCCAGTTCATTGAACCAGCGGAGGGAATACTCCTCGATCGGATACGTGAGGAAGACGCTGGATGTGAACGCCAGAGGCAGAATCGCGACAATCGGCATGAGCAAAAACGTCACGATCAAGACGCCGAACAAGATCTGAGCCGCCCGAAACACCACCTCACGCCCCCAGCAATTGGGGAGACTTCGAGAGCCGCCCGTAGATGAAGTAGAGGATCATCGTCACCAGAAGCAGGATCAGGCCGAGCGCTCCGGCAAGCCCCCAGTTGGCTGTCCCCATGGCGTAGAACGCGATGACGGAACTGATCATCTGATCGTTGGCTCCCCCCACGAGGGCCGGAGTGATATAGTAGCCTATGGCTACCATGAAGACCAGGAGCGAGCCGGACAACAGGCCGGGGAGACTGAGCGGCAGGAGCACGCGCCAGAAGGCCCGCAGCGGCCCCGCTCCCATTGATGCCGCGGCCTGCATCAGGTTGCGAGGAACCGACAAGAGGACGCTGTAGATCGGCAGGACCATGAACGGCAAGAGCACATGCGTCATGGCGATCACCACACCGATGCGGTTGAATATCAACGGCAAAGGTCGGTCGATGAGGCCGATGGCCTGCAAGGCTCCGTTGATCAGCCCCTCGTTCTGCAGAAGAACGAACCAGGCCGTGGTGCGCACCAGCAACGATGTCCACAGCGGAACCAGGACCGCCAGCAGAAGCACCGTGCGTTTCCAGCCGGTCACGGCCGCTGCCAGCATCGCATAGGGCAGCCCGATCGCTGCGCATGCGAGCGTAACGATCGCCGCCACCAGGAAGGTCCGGAACATGATCAGCCGGTTGGCCGATGCGCCGGGTTCCTCATTGACGATGGTCCCATCCGCATCCCGCTTCATGTCGACAGCCGCCAGAAGATTGCGGTCGGTGTAGGGCGGCACCGCATCCTTGAGTGCCAGCCAGAAGCGAGGCTCCTTCCAGCGCCGGTCGAGGCTCGCCAGATCGATAGCCCTCGTATCGGGCTCATCGCGGACGGCGCTCGTCGTGCGGGTCATCAGGGTTCGAAAGCCCGATACGGCACTGTTGAGCCGCCGGACCGTCTCCCCCAGCGCCTGCTGGTCGTTGGACTGTCTGAGATCCTCAACCAGAGCCTGCTGGACTTGCGCCGGCGGGAGATCCTGCCCGTCCCAGGACACGATGGCCGCTGCTGTCCTCGGCAGGACACGGCTGACCGTGTCATCGACGACGGCGGCCGTCACCATGGTCCAGAGCGGCCAAAGGAAGAAGACCGCAAGAAACGCCAGAAGCGGCACGATCAGCAGCAAGGCGCCCAAACGCTCGCGTGCGGGTACCCTGCTCATGGCGTGAGCACCGTGCAGTCACGCGGGTCGAACGACACCACGACCGGCGCTCCGACCGTCCAGTCGCCCGCAAGGCGCTCACACCGCGCTGTGAAGGAAAAATTGCTTCGCGCCAACTGCACCCTCATGTGATCTCCATGATAGATGCAGTCGGTGATCATCATGTCGAGCGCATTGTCCCCGGCGGGGTTCACGCCGAGTCGCATCCGCTCCGGGCGCAATGAAAACCATGCCTTCTGTCCCGGCTCCAATTCAGGGCCGGTCCGCACCCTGGCTATAAGATCGTCGCCCAAGGCAATCGTCGCATGCCCATCCCGGACATCGACGACATTGGCTTCAATCAGATTCGTCTCGCCAATGAACTGCGCGACGAAGCGTGTGCGGGGCGTATCGTAAATCACATGGGGGCTATCGATCTGTTCGATCCTGCCCGCATTGAACACCGCAATCCGGTCGGACATCGTCAAGGCTTCGGACTGGTCGTGCGTCACGAAGACGATTGTCAGGCCAAGCCGTTTGTGAAGCTCCCGTATCTCCAGCTGCATATGCTCCCGCAGCTGCTTGTCGAGGGCGCCAAGGGGCTCATCCATCAGGATCACCCTGGGCTCGAAGACAAGAGCCCGCGTCAGAGCAACTCGC
The DNA here is from genome assembly GCF_055792805.1 of Microvirga sp. HS2. Classification (NCBI taxonomy): domain Bacteria; kingdom Pseudomonadati; phylum Pseudomonadota; class Alphaproteobacteria; order Hyphomicrobiales; family Methylobacteriaceae; genus Microvirga; species Microvirga sp. HS2. Next base: position 135,176 of record NZ_JBVVAJ010000012.1, on the reverse strand, counting down.
TGCTGTTGTCCGCCCGATAACTGAGAGGGCCTGCGGTTCTTCAGATGTCCCAGCCGCACCATATCGAGGGCGCGGTCGACCTTCTGGGCGATCTCGGCCCGGGACAGCCTTTTCATTTCCAGGGGGAACGCGACGTTCTCGGCGACCGTCATGTGGGGGAAGAGGGCGTAGTTCTGAAACACCACCCCCATCTCGCGCCGGTGAGGCGGCAACTGGTCGATGCGCGTGCCATCGAGCGTGATCGTCCCCTGGGTCGGCCGCTCGAAGCCTGCCAGCATCATCAGGATTGTCGTCTTGCCCGAGCCGGAAGGGCCGAGGAGGCTCAGGAACTCGCCCTTATGGATGGTGAGGTCCAGCGAGTCGATGACGGTGAGCGACCCGAAGCTCTTTGAAACTGACGCGAACTGAATGAAGGGCTGCATGTCTCTCTGCTCTATCCGGCTCTGATCATGCCCCATGGGGTCGCTGCATCGCTGACCCTACCTGGTCGATGGCCGGATAGGGTCAGCGATTTGGGGCAGGAGAAGGCGTGAGAAGGCATCCGCACGCTTTTCCCTGCTAAAAGATCGGCTTTCGATTTACTGAGCCAGCCAGGCATTGAAGCGCTTGTTCAACTCCTCAATGTTGTCGATCCAGAAATCGGCGTCGAGCGGAGCGGAATTCGAAAGGTTCTCCGGCGCCGTGGGCAAGTCCTTTTGCAGATCGGCAGGCACCTTGGCCGCAGCCTCCTTGTTCGGCAGACCGTAGGCGATGTACTCCGGCAGCTTCACCTGGTTCTCAGGCTGGCTGGCGAACGCGATGAAATCCATCGCCTGATCCTTGTTCGGGCTGTCCTTGAGGATCACCCAGCTGTCGATGGCGTACAGGCTGCCGGGCCAGACGACCTTGAAGTTCCTGCCTTCTGTCTTGTTGATGCCCGAAATACGTCCATTATAAGCGGAGGTCATCACCACTTCGCCGGACGCGAGAAGCTGCAGTGGCTGTGCGCCGGATTCCCACCAGACAATGTGCGGTTTCAGCTGATCGAGCTTCTTGAACGCTCGGTCGACGCCTTCCGGCGTCGCCAACACCTTATAGACGTCGGCGGGCGGAACGCCATCTGCCATTAGGGCAAACTCAAGAGCGTATTTCGGTCCGCGCCGGAGTCCGCGCTTGCCCGGGAATTTGTTCACATCCCAGAAATCGGCCCATGATTTCGGCGCCTCCTTGAGACGATTGGCGTCGTAGCTCAGAGCCGTCGACCACACGATGGCGCCGACGCCGCAATCATCCACGGCCGCAGGCAGAAACTTGTCCTTGCCGCCCAGCTTGCTCCAATCGATCTTTTCGTAGAACCCGTCGGCGCAGCCGAGCGCCAGCTCCTCGGCCTCGACCTGAACCACGTCCCAATTGGGCGTACCGGCCTTGACCTTGGCGGCCAGAACGCCGATGCCGCCATCCCAGCTTTCTTCAAGAACCGGCTTGCCGGTTTTCTTGGAGAACGGCTCGAAGTAGATCTTGCGCTGGGCATCCTGGTAATTGCCGCCCCAGGAAACCACCGTGAGATCACGGGCCTGAACGGCTTGCACGCTCCAGCCGATGAGCAAGGCGGATACACAGCCGGCGACAGAAAGCATCTTCGCGGTATTCATCGTCTATCCCTCTGTTGGTTATTTTCCTCTGGGGAAGTCGAGCATAACGTGGCGATTTGACAGCTGCCAAGGCCGATCTCCGGTGAGAATAATCACCACTACACCTTTGTGACAACTGTGATGATGACATAGGTCTCAGTATGTGGGCGGCGTGACCGCGCTGATGATGGTACTCGTCCTGTCAGATACGTTACGGAACCGGTGGGGGATCCTACTATCGAAGTAGTAGCCGTCACCCTCTCCCAGGACCTTGGTCTGATCCCCGACCGTCACTTCCACGGCCCCGCGCACGACGACGCCGGCTTCCTGGGCCGAGTGGGAGTACGGCGTGCCGGAATCGGCCCCGACCGCATAGGTCTCGTGCAGCATCAGGATCTGGCGGTTCGGGTGGTTCATCCCCAGCACCTGATAGGAGATCGTCTGCGCCCTTCCGATCTCAACCCACTCGCCGGCCGGGTAGAAGGGCGAATAGGGAACGGTCGCGCTCATCTCGGCGAAGAACCCGGTCAGTGTCGTTCCCAGCGCATCCAAAATAGCGCTCAAAGTGTCGACGGAGGGGCTCATGCGGTCGCGCTCGATCAGCGAGATCGAGGAGTGCGAGATGCCAGATCGCAGCGCGAGTTCCCGAACGCCCAACCCGCGCCGGCGGCGCAATTCCCGTAATCGTGTCCCAATCTGCGGCATTGCAATCCTGCGTGATCACGTTGCTCCGTTCGCAAGCGCAGTCCGGAGAACTCTGTTGCTCGATACTGCGGAGCGCCCGCCATTGCACCTCGGGCACAACCCTACTCCTGGTGAGAATTCTGAACAACCCGGCCAAGCTGGCTTGAGGGCAGCGGCGCGATCGATGAACGTGGGTCTAAAGCAATGGGAGGAAGCGATGTCGAACCTGTCCGCGAGCACGCGTGCCAAAATCACTTTTCTCAAGGCCTCGAAGCGTGATGCCGCAACGGATACCGGAGAGATCGAGGCCGCTGTCAAGGATATCGTCGCAGCCGTCCGCGCCCGAGGAGATGCCGCCCTCCGCGACTATTCGAAGGCGTTCGACCAAGCCGACGTCACAATCTTCGAGGTGAGTCAGAAGGAGCGAGACGAGGCCGTAGAGAACCTCGACCCGCAAACGCGCCGTGACACCGAGTTCGCCATCGAACGCGTCCGCACCTTTGCACAGGCTCAGCTCGGCACGATCCTTCCGCTCGATGTCGAAGCCCTGCCCGGCCTCCATCTGGGTCACCGGGTCATCCCCATCCGGACCATTGGGGCCTATGTTCCAGGCGGGCGCTACCCTCTCCTGTCAGCTCCCATCATGACGCTCGTGCCCGCGAAGGTCGCCGGATGCGACGAGGTCATCGCCTGCCTCCCCCCCAAGGCGCATCCGGCCATGATTGCCGGTTGTCACCTCTCCGGCGCGGATCGCATCTTCCGCGTAGGCGGCGCCCAGGCGATTGCCGCCATGGCTTTCGGGACGGAGACGATCCCTGCCGTGGATAAGATCGTCGGGCCTGGCAATGCCTACGTGAACGAGGCCAAGCGACAGGTTTTCGGGCGTGTCGGCATCGATCAGCTCGCAGGACCAAGCGAAATTTTCGTGGTCGCCGACGATACGGGAGACCCGCAGTTGATCGCCGTGGATCTTCTCGCCCAGGCTGAACATGACGTGCGGACGCGGGTGGGGCTCATCACCACGAGCCGGAGGCTGGCAGAGGCAACACTCGCGGAGGTCGAACGGCAGTTACAGGATCTTCCGACCTCACCGGTCGCTGGCCCCGCATGGCGCGATTATGGCGAGGTGGTGCTGTGTGAGGACGAGGAAGCAATGGTTGCCTATTCCGACTTCATTGCCGCCGAGCATCTTCAGGTGCACACGGCCGATCCTCACGCGACCGCACGCAAGCTGCGTAACTACGGCTCCCTCTTCATCGGTCCCCTCGCCAGCGTCGTGTATTCCGACAAATGCTGCGGGACCAACCATACGCTGCCGACCATGGGAGCCGGACGATACACGGGCGGGCTCTGGGTCGGATCCTACGTCAAGATCTGTACGCACCAGTGGCTGGATGAGCGTGGAGTTGCCGCCGTTGCGCCGCCAGCAACCCGGCAAAGTCAGAGCGAGGGCTTGGAGGGCCACCGCCGCGCGGCAGCAATCCGAATGAAGATGACCTGAAGGAGGCCGTCTGTACCGGACCTGCTCAGCCCATACGATGCTAACGTCTGCCAGCCGGCGAGGGTCTGAGAGGGGCCCAATCCGAGAATCTTGCTGGAGCCTAAGGATGGTCAGCGATTGAGTCCTCGAGCTGCCATCGAGTCTTCATCCGGCCCGTGCCATAAGGCGACTTCGCTTCTAGAATCACGCGTCGCCTATGACAGCCCACATATTCAGCGCTTTGTGACGCAGACCTCAAGGTATTCGCCCGGTATGATCAGCGTGTCGCTCCCGCCCCGGTTGAAGCGTACGAGCAGGTCCATGATGTCGGACTGTAGTGCGGTCTGCTGATCCGTCCCAAGCGCCGCGAAGGCACGCTGTGTGGGACCGTAATAGGTCTTGAAGATCTCAAGCCAGTGCCCAGGCGATTTGTAGCGGAAGGTGAAGGTCTGCGGGATCATTCCAATGTCATGACCCGCGAACAGCTCCTGGAGGTGCGCCTGTGTGCCCCAGAGAGCAGGCGACCTCACTCCCGCCGGCGGCGGCACATGCCTGCCGATGACCTTGAAGAGCTGGCCGATGAATCCGTCCGGCGTCCAGTTCGCCAAGCCGATGCGGCCGCCGCTACGACACACCCGGACCAGCTCGCTGGCCGCCTTTTCCTGGTCCGGCGTGAACATTACGCCGAAGGTTGACAGAACCACATTGAACTTCTCGTCCTCGAAGGGGAGCGCCTCGGCGTCGGCCTCCTGAACGTCGATGTGAAGGCGTTCGGCTGCGGCACGTTCTTGGGCCCTCTTCAGCAACACCCCGACATAGTCCGTTGCGGTGACCTCGGCCCAGCGACGTGCTGCGGCGAGCGACGCATTGCCGTTGCCGGCAGCGACATCGAGCACCCGTTCGCCGGCGCGAAGATCGACGGCCTCGCACAGGCGCTCGCCGACGATCTGGAGTGTCGTTCCAATCACAGCATAATCGCCGGCGGCCCAGGTCGCTTGTTGCTTCTGCTTAAGACCCGTCCAATCTGCCTGCGGCACCACCGTCTCGAGCGGCCGCTTGGCTATGGAACCGGAAGCATGGGACGGCTGGGTTGTGAACGTCATGGGAGCCTCCTTATGGCTAGACCACGCTGACCCAATCGCTCCACGGCCTCAAGTTCAACTTCTGAACTGGTGCGCTTGCGGCTTTTGTGGTCTTCTTTCCGCATGGATGAAGGTGGTTACAGCCAGTTCTGCCCCGTCGCGAAGGGCGCTGAGATCGTTGCCACGCGGTGGACGCCGCTGGTGCTGCGCGAGCTCATGTGCGGAGAGATGAGCTTCAACGATATCCACCGTGGCGTGCCTCGGATGTCACGTGCGCTGTTATCGGAACGTCTCCGACAACTCGAAAGCGACGGCATTGTCGTTAAGGTACCGAGAGGAGACGCTGACAAAGGGCATCTGTGGAAGCTCACGGATGCAGGCGAAGGCTTGCGCGAGGTGATCGAAGTTCTGGGGCGCTGGGGCCTGGTTCATGGCCGACAAAGGGTTACGGACGACGATTACGACTCGACTGTGCTGATGTGGGCCTTGCGGCGGCGGGTTGACCGCGACGCCCTCCCCGCCCGTCGCATCGTTGTCCGGTTTGATCTGTCGGGTATCCCTCGCTCCCGGACCGGTGTGCGGCTGCATTGGCTCGTGCTGGAACGCGCCCTCGTGGACGTCTGCCTGAAAGATCCAGGCTATCCGCTCGACTGCATTGTCTCCGGCAGCATCGCGACTCTCGTTGATGTCTATCTCGGGCATATGAGCTGGCACGAGGCAACGCGGCGCGCCCTTATTCTCGATGGCAGTCGGGAAGTGACAGACTATCTCGAGCGATGGCTGCGGCTCGACCAGATCGTCGGTCGCGACCTTCCCATCGTCCCACCCCTGCAAAAATGAACGGTCGGGACAGATATGACGAGAGGTTAGGTGCGGAGGACCGCTCAGAGTCAGGTAGCGAAATGCGCGATCCAAATGGAAGGTCTGGTCACATGGGGATTGCTGCCCTCGAGCATAGGTCTCGAGAGTGCCACATCCGGCCCCTCTCATTGCAAGTTCGTGCCATGGCTCAGCGGGCAACGCCTGCCGGTCCAACGATGAAAATTCTGGTCGTCTTAGCCGGAGTGTGAGTGGGCTGGGCAGTCCGATTACTCCGCCCTCGCCTTGAGGAACCCGTGCTCAGAAGCGGAGGTTCAAGCCGATGCGGCTGATCCAGCCGTCGTTCTTGAAGCGATAGACGGCCTCGTCGCCGGCCCGCGCCAGCGTCAGCGTCTCCTCGCCCAGGTCGTAGTACAGCGTCTCCGACGTGAGCGACAGGTTCGGTGTCAGCATGTGCTCCATGCCGGCGCCGATGACGAAGCCCGTCTTCCACGCTTTGCTGCTCGCCGCGGGGCCAAGGCCGAGCGGAGCCACCGTGATCTGGCCCCGATGCTCGATCCGGGCATAGGCCAGGCCGCCCGTGACATAGACCAGCGAGCGCTCGACCATCGGCGCAAGGCTCGGCAGCGCGAGGCCGAGCCGCCCCGTGACGCTGCCGAACAGGCTCATCCGCGCGCTCAGATCCGTGTCGAGGCTGAACGGCCCGTCCACGCCCACGGCGCTGCGGCTGCGGCCCAAATCCATGGCGGTGAGATCCGCCTCGAGCCCGGCCACCAGGCGGCCGAAATCCCACAGGTAGCCGATCTGAGCCCCGCCCCCGAGCCCGCTGTCGCTCAGGCCCGCCCGGACCGGCAGAACGGCCGGGGACACGCCCGACAGCCCGGTGCGCACCGCCTCCCCGCCCGCGCTGATCCAGGCCCCATGCACGCCGGCATAAAGCCCCGTCCAGCTGAAGGCTGGAGCCACCGCTCCCGGAGCGACAGGAGCGGCCTGCCCCGGCAGGTCGGCGGCACAGGCCACGGCCGTCCCGGCGAGCAGGATTGAGGCGGACAGGAACAAGCTCTTCATCACGATCTCCGAGGGGAGGCTGGGCTATAGGGCACGGCCACGGGCCGATGCGGGACTTACAGAAGCACGTCGGCGCTGGAGAAATGGCCGACGATCTTGATCTCGAAATCGGCCCGGCGGTCGCCATCGAGGTCGCCCGACAGGATGCCGTTGGCAAAGCGCAGCTGCCCCGCCTGGCCGGTGAAGCCGGCCGTCACCGCCGTCTCCGTCGGGTGCAGGAACGGGCCGTCCGCGCCGGTCCAGGCGAAGGCCTGGTTGCCCTTCAGCCGGGTGTTGGCGTCGATCCCGCGCAGGTCGATCGTGTCGCGCCCGGACTGGAAGTCATAGATGACGTCGCGCTGCGCGCCGACCCGGCTGTCCTGCGCCGAGGCGAACACGAACACGTCCGCGCCGGAGCCGCCCCATAGGCTGTCGCGGCCGGCCCCGCCCACCAGAGTGTCATTGCCCGACCCGCCCTCCAGCCGGTCATGGCCGGTGTCGCCGGAGAGACGGTCGTTGCCGGTCCCGCCGATCAGCCGGTCGTCGCCGCTGCCGCCCCACAGGCTGTCGTGGCCGGAGCCGCCGTCGAGGCTATCATGACCGGTATCGCCATAAAGCCGATCCTGACCCGCCTCTCCGAGCAGCCGGTCGTTGCCGCTGCCGCCGGAGAGCCGGTCGTCGCCGATGCCGCCGGCGACGGTGTCGTTGCCGGCATCGCCATAGAGCCAGTCGTTGCCGCCCTTGGAGCCGACATAATCGTCGCCGGCGCCGCCATGCAGCGTGTCGTCGTCGGCCCCGAGCACGATGTGCTGGCGGGCACTGTCGCCATAGACCACCTGCGAGCCGGCCCCGCCGGTCACCCGCACGCTGCCGATGATCGTGGCGAAGGCCACATCCTCGAGCGCGATGACGGTGCCGGCGGCAAGCCCGCGCGCATCGATCACGAGCGCGGTGGCGGGCGCATGCGCGTCGCTGCCGCCCCGCAGCACCAGCGGCACGCCGGAGACGGCGCCCGCCTGGGTGAGCGTGAGCGACTGGACGATCAACGGGGCGTTGGCCGGCAGGCCGGCCAGGAAGCCCGTGCCGCCGCCGGTCATGGCGCCACGGTCGGCGGATCCGGCCGCAGTGTGGGCCTGGATCTCGCGGATGAGATCGGCGAGCGAGGCGCCGGCGGCTTTCGGCGCCGCGAAGCCCGTGGCGGTCAGGCCGATGCCGACGCCGAGCTGCGCGGTGAGCGCCGGGCGCCCGCCCACCGTGACGAGCGGGATGTCGGCATAGGACGCGCTGCCGTCGGTCTCAACCCGGCCCGCGGTCACCACCGGAATGGTCACCACCTGCGAGATCGAGCCGTCCAAATTGACTGTCTCGGTGCGATCAACCGCCACCCCGTCGATCACGTCGGCATCCCTGCTGCCGACCACGGTGACGGTCACGACCGTCGCGGTGCCGTCGTACGACCTGACCGTGAAGGTCTCGTGCCGCGTCTCGCCCTCGCGCAGGTCCTGGACCGCGGCGGCGGCGTTGTCGAGCCTGTAGGTCCATGCACCTGTCGTGTGGTCGAACGAGAAGGTGCCGTAGGTTCCCGTCACGTCCGCCATGGCCTGGAAGAAGGCCTCGCCGGCTTCGGGATCGGTCACCGTCAGGCGGCCGGACACCGCCGTGACCGCGTCCTCCTTCACCAACCCGGTCAGGTCACCAGAAATGATCGCAGGATCGTTGAGGGGGTTCGCCGTCAGGATGATGACACCGTCGGCCGGGCCGGCCTGGGCGGCATCGCGGATCCGAGTGGTGATGAGGACGTCCCGGTCCCAATCGGCCGCCGAAGTGAAGGTGACCGCGGCGAGCGCAGCGTTCACGTCCGCAACGGAGCCGATGACGGTCCACACGCCTGTGGCGGCGTCGAAGGTCGACGTGGCGGAGCCGAAGGTGCCCGTCGACAGGGCTCCGGCTCCGGGATCGTTCAGGGCAAGGGTCGCGGTGATCGTGTCGCCGGCGTCGATGTCGCTCACGACGATGGCGCCCAGTCCCACCGGGCCGCCATCCTCCACGAAGGAACCGGCCTGCGTCAGGTTGCCGGCCGTTGGCGCATCGTTCACAGCGGTGACGGTCACCTTCACGGTGTCGGTCTGCGCGCTGAACGGACTGTTCGGCCAGTTCAGGAGACCGGTGACATTCTGCGTTTGCCCAGGCTGGCCGACAGTCATGTCCCAGGCGCGGAAGGTCAATCCGGCCTCGATGGTGCCCTCGTAGTTGGAGTTGGGCTGGAAGTAGATGCGGCCGCCAACCGCTCCCAGCACGACCACATATGACCCCATCCCGTAATAGTAGAGCTCTTCCCACGTGGCGCCGTCGTCGATCGAGGCCCACCACGTTCCATGGGCGGTGTCGACCGCAGTAGTGACCAGCCCGACCCCGCGTCCATCAACGTCGGAGAAGCCCCCGAGGAGGTCGGCGACGCGCGTGCCGACCTTGCCGACCGGCACCCCCGCATCCTCGGCGACCGACATGGAGAGATCCCTGTCAACCAAGACCGGCGGATCGTTGACAAAGCGGACGTTCACGGTTCCGGCCTGGATCGTCTGCGCCTGGCCGTCGTCGACCTTGACGCTGTAGGACAGGTTGCCGTTCATGTTCAGTGCCGGGGTGAAGACGACGTGCCCGGCGGCGATATAGGCATTGATGTCCGCAGCCGAGCCCGTCAGGACCACGCTCGCGCCGCCCCCCGAAACCTGCACGCTTGCATTGACGTCGGCCGCGAGCGCGCCCGACTGGACCGAAATCGTTATGGAAAGCACGCCGCTGTCGACGTCAGCGACCGTGATGCCGGTCAGGGCGATTGGCGTGTCCTCGGTGGCGCTGACCGTGGCCGGCATGGAGACCGTAGGGGAATCGTTGACCGGCGCGATACTGATGACACTGGTCGTGAGGCCGTTCGAGGCCGACCCGTCGCTGACGGTCGTGGTCAGGTTTGCAGTGCCGCTCGCGTTGGGATCGCCCAGGAAGGAGACTTTGGACGCGGCAAAGAAAGCGTTGAGGTCCGCGGTCGACCCGGTGAGGGTCAGGGTTTTGGTGGAGTTGCCCGCGACCGTGACGCCTGACCCGGACGCAGCCAGAAGGGTGCCGGTTTCGACAGACATGGTCACCGTCAGGGTGGCGCTGTCGACATCGGCAAACTGGAAGCCCGTGAGCGCCTTGGCGACATCCTCACTCGCAATGATCGTGCCTGGGATGACAGCCGTAGGCGCGTCGTTGACCGCGGTCACGGATACGAACTTGGTCCCGACGGCGTTGTTCCCGCTGTCATCGCTGACCGAGAAGGTGATCACGCGAGTGGCCGTGTTCGGGTTGTCGGAAGCGTTGAGATAGGTCACCGCCCGCAACGCATTCTGCCACTGGGCAACCGTCGCCGTCGCTCCGGCGGACGACAGCGTCATCGTGCCGGTCGTCACGTTGTACGAGGCCATGATGTTGCCGAACGACACGGCATCGGTGTTGGTAAACCACAGGACGTCCTCGCCGGCACGGAAATTGCCGGCGATGACCACCGTCGCCTCGGCAAGGGTGAGGCTGTCGGCATCCGAGAGCGTGAGACCGGGATCGACGACCACAGTGCCGTTCTCGACGAACGCGGTCGTGCCGTTGCTCATGGAAACAACCGGCGGCGCACTCGGGGCCCGTAGGTTGAGCACGGTCATCCCAAGGAGGTCGAGACCCTCCGTTGGCGCGTAGGCTTCTCCCGTCCCCCAGACTTTGACCGTGAACGACGAAATGCGGTTGAAGACGGCCTCGTCGAGATCGATGACCTGTTCGCCGGCCATGGCCAGGGTTTCGTCGAAGATGGGAGAGAAGACGACGCCTGCGGCCGTGACCGCGGAGAACTGAATTTTGTAGCTCCCATTCACCGAATCCACGACGAATTTATCGAGATCGAAGGTTCCCAGGCCGATGCCGTCGGCTGCCCAGGTGATCGACCCGTGGTAGGTTGGCTGGCCGGCATAGGGATAGTCGTAGCTGATATCGCCGCCTGAGATGTAGATTGAGTACCCGCTCTCCCCCACCGCGTTGATCAGCGTGCCGGGTCCGGCTGAAATGGCGAAGGATCCGCTCGCATTCGGGCTGCTGTTGTCTTTGTAATACGAGCCCCCGAACGTGAACGTTGCACTCGGAGCAAAGACGCCAGCCGTCATTTCTTTTCCCGTCTGCGAAGAGTGTGCGGAAGGTTCCACGAGGCAACTCGTGGCTCTCGGAACGAGACCAGCCGCCACTCTGCCTTCCGTTAGGTGAGGCGTTCACTTTTAGCAAACATTCCTAGGAGTGCAAGCGAACTCCAGGCCATCGCGATCAGGAAACGCCCGACGCGTTACGTCATCTGGCCGATGGTCCTGCGGAAGCGCGCCAGAGACAGGCTGAACAGGACCGTGCCGATGGCGATGAGCGCCAGGAACTGGGGCCAGACCACGTCAATCCCGGCGCCGCGGTACAGGATGGCCTGGGCCAGTGCGACGAAGTGCGTCGTCGGGGCCACGAGCATGATGGTCTGAACGAGATCCGGCATGCTCTCCCGCGGTGTCATTCCGCCCGACAGCATCTGCAGCGGCACCATGACCAGGATGAGGAGCATTCCGAACTGCGGCATGGAGCGGGCCACGGTGCCCAAGAAGATCCCCATCGACGTCGTGGCAAACAGGTTCAGGGCCGCCCCGGCCAGAAACAGTGCGACGGAGCCTTGAATCGGCACCGCCAGCAGGCCCTGCACGATGAAGGTGAGAGAGAATGCGCACGCCCCGAGCACCACCAGGGCCATGGACCAGATCTTGCCGGTCATGATCTCGAATGGCGTGACCGGCATCACAAGAAGATGTTCGATCGTGCCGTGTTCACGCTCCCGGATCAGGGCGGCGCCGGTCAGGATGATCGACAGCATCGTGACCTGGTTGATGACCTGGATGACAGCGCCGAACCAGCCTTTGTTCAGCTCGGGATTGAACCGGGCCCGCAGGGCGAGATCCACCGGCAAGGTCTGGGTGGCGCGATAGCGCCGGACGAACCCGTCGATCTCGCCGCCGACGATCTGCTGGATATAGCCGCTTCCGGTAAAGGCCTGGCTCATGCGGGTCGCATCGACATTGAGCTGAATGGTGGGCTGGCGTCCGGCGAGGACATCCCGTTGGAAGTTGGGTGGAATATCGAGGGCGAAGGTATCGAGCCCCGCATCCATGCGGGCATCCATCTCGGCGGGCGTGATCAGGACCGGCGGCATGAAGGACGGCGGATAGAAGGCTCCGGCGATGCGGGCCGACAAGGGCGAGCGGTCCTCGTCGACGATGGCGATCGGCGCCTTGTTCAACGTCTCCGGCATGGCCGTCGCGGCCGTATAGATTGCGAGGGTGAAAGAATAGACGATGAGGACGAGCAGCATCGGATCCCGGGCGAGGCTGCGCAGCTCCTTGATGCCGAGGTTCAGGATGTTGGACGCTCGCATCGATCAGCTCTCCTGCTTCCTCAGGAGCATCACGCTCAGGCCGATCAGAAGCGGCACGGCGATCAGCAGCGGGACGAAGGAGGACTGGAGCTCTGCGAAGTCCAGGGCCTTGGAGAAGACGCCGCGCGAGATGGTCAGGAAGTAGGTGGTCGGATAGATTTTTCCGATGAACGCTCCTGCCCCCTCCAGCGACGACACCGGATCGATCATGCCGGAATACTGGGCCGCGGGGATCATCGTCGCGATCGCCGTGCCGAAGATGGCCGCAATCTGACTGCTCATGAAAGAGGACATCAGGAGCCCCATGGCGGTCGCCGAGAAGGTGTAGAGCACCGCGCCGGCGGCAAGCGTCGGGAAACTGCCTGTCATCGGCACTCCGAACACCGTGACCGCAAGAAGGGTCATCAGCACGAAGTTGAGCAGGGCGAGCCCGACATAGGGCAGTTGCTTTCCAAGCAGGAATTCCAGCTTGGTGACTGGGGTGACGTAAAGGTTCACGATCGAGCCGAGTTCCTTCTCCCGCACGACGCTGAGAGCCGCCAGCATGGCCGGGATCAGAAGCAGCAGGATCGGGATGACGGCCGGCACCATGGCCTTCAGGCTCTCCACGTCCGGATTGTAGCGGAAGCGGGTCTCGATGGTGGCGAGACTTGCCGCCGCGGTCTGGGAGGCGAGCCACTGCGCGTGCATGCCTCGCACGTAGCCGCTGATGGTCTCGGCTCGGGCCGGCATGGAGCCGTCGATCCAGGCCCCGATCTGAACCTCTCGCCCCCGGGCGACGTCGCGTCCGAAACCCGGCGGGATCTCGAGCGCCAGGGAGAGCTCGCCCGCGCGCATGCGCCGGTCGAGATCCTCGTAGTCGGTGATCGGCACCTGTTCGACGAAGTAGCGGGAGCCCGCCAGATTGAGCGCGTAACCGCGGCTCACGGAGGTCTGATCGCGGTCCAGCACCGCGAAGGTCAGATCCTCGACATCCATGCTGATGCCGTAGCCCATGATGAACATCAGCAGGAGACTGCCGACCAGAGCCAGGGTTGCACGGATGGGATCGCGCCGTAATTCGAGCGCCTCCAGGATGGTATAGCTGAGCATGCGCCGTGGATTGAAGAAGCGGCCCTTCGCGCCTTCGCCGGACCGGCCGTAGGGGACCTTGTCCGCGTCTGCGCCGGACCACGCCTGCCGCGGCTTTTCCTGAAGGGACGCAGCATCGCTTTTCCGGCTCTCGGCAACGGCGTCTTCCAGATAGCCGATGAACGCCTCTTCCAGCGTATCGACCCGTCGCTTCCGAACGAGAGCCGCCGGTGTGTCGCTGATCAGGACGCGTCCGGCGTGCATCAACGAAATCCGGTCGCAGCGCTCGGCCTCGTTCATGAAATGGGTCGAGATGAAGATCGTGACGCCGTCCTGGCGGGCGAGATCGACCATGATTTGCCAGAAGGCATCCCGCGCAATCGGATCGACGCCGGAGGTCGGCTCGTCGAGGATCAGCAGGGACGGCTCGTGGATCATCGCGACCGCGAGAGAGAGCCTCTGGCGCTGTCCGAGCGGCAGCCTGTCCGGCAGCACGTCCATGACATCGGCCAGGCCGAAGCGGCCGACCATCGTCTCGATCCGGCGCGGGATGAGATCCTCGGGAACCTGGAACAGGCGGGCATGCAGTTCCAGGTTCTGGCGGACGGTGAGCTCGGTGTAGAGCGAGAACGCCTGCGACATGTAGCCGACATGCCGTCTCGTCTCGATGTCCTGGGCGTCGACGGGCTGCCCGAACAGCCGCGCCTCACCGTCGCTCGGCTGGAGAAGACCGGTCAGCATCTTCATCGTCGTCGTCTTGCCGCAGCCGTTGGAGCCGAGAAAACCAAAAATCTCGCCGCGCGGGATCTGGAAGCTGACATGGTCGACCGCCACGAAGTCGCCGAAATGCATGGTCAAGCCCTTGGCCTCGATGGCGATCTCCGGCTCGCCCTCCTGTCGCGGCACGATCTCGACCGCCTTGTGCCCACGGCGCTTCTCTTCGGGCATGAGAGCGACGAACGCCTCCTCGAGCGTGGCGGTTCCGGTGCGGTCGAGCAGTTCGCGGGGGGTGCCGGTATCCAGCACGCGCCCCTCGTCCATGGCCACGAGCCAGTCGAAGCGGGCTGCCTCCTCCATGTAGGCGGTGGCCACCACCACGCTCATCCCGGGCCGGTCTATCCGAATCCGATCGATCAGCTCCCAGAACTGCCTCCGTGAGAGGGGGTCCACGCCCGTGGTCGGCTCGTCGAGGATCAGCAGGTCCGGATCGTGGATGAGGGCGCAGCAGAGGCCCAGCTTCTGCTTCATGCCCCCGGAGAGCTTCCCCGCAGGCCGGCCGAGGAACGGCGCCAGACCGGTGCTTTCGGTCAGATCGGAAATCCGGCGCTCACGCTCGGCCCGGCCCTGGCCGAACAGGCGCCCGAAGAACTCGAGATTCTCGAAGACGGAGAGCGTCGCATAGAGATTCTTGCCGAGGCCCTGCGGCATGTAGGCGATGCGGGGGCACACGTCCTGGCGGTGGAGAGCCTTGGCCATGTCGCCGCCGAGCACCTCGACGCGGCCCGTCTGGATCTCCCGGGCGCCTGCGACGAGAGACAGGAGGCTCGACTTGCCGACCCCGTCGGGGCCTATCAGTCCGACCATGCAGCCTGCCGGGATATCGAGGCTCACGGCACCGAGGGCCCGGGTCTTGCCATAAACGAGGGAAACCTCCCTCAAGCGGGCCACGGGAGTCGCTGCGGCGCTTCCCATCGGCCCCGTCATGGCACAAGGTTCTGCAGGTTGGCGGGCCACTCGGCGTCCGGGCTGATCCTGACATAGGCCACGCCCGGCAGGCCGGTCTTCACGTCACGGATGTACTTCTTCAGCAAGTCAGGCGGAATCTGCGCCTTGATCCGGAACATCAGCTTCTGGCGCTCGCTGGCAGTCTCGACGGTCTTGGGCGTGAACTGGGCGACATCGGCCACGAAGGTCGCCTTGGCTGGGATGACGTATTGCGGCAGCGCATCGAGGACAATCCTCACCTCGGTCCCGATCCGTACGCGCCCGGCGGCCTCGGTCGGCAGGAAGAAGGTCATGTAGACGTCGCTCAGATCGACCATGTTCAACACCCGGCCGCCGGCGCCGAGCACCTCGCCCGGCTGCGCCACGCGGAACTGGATCCGTCCGTCCCGGGGTGACCGAAGAGTGCTGTCCCGGATGTTGGCCTGAATGCTCTCGATGGTGGCTGCGGCGGCATCGACGGCCGCCTGGGCATTGATGACCTGGGCCTCGGCTGTCGCGATGGCGGCTTCGGCCGCCGCGACCTGGGCCTGCGCCGCGCTGACGGCTGCGTTCGCACTCTCGAACTGGGCCCGGTCGGTATCGAGAACCTGTTGCGATGTCGTCCCGCGGGATGCGAGTTCCTGAGACCGGGCGAACTGCTTCTGGGCGGCATCCCTCTCGGCCTCGCGCTGGGCGACGAGGGAGACCGCCGCCTGTTTCTCGGCCTGGCGCTGCACCACCTGATGGCGGGCCGTCTCGATGCTGACGACCGCCTGCTGCTTCTGCGCCTCGGCCTGCTTGAGCTGGGCCTGAAGCACGTCGGTGTCCATGCGGGCGAGAACCTGACCCGCCGTGACGAAATCACCCTCGTTGACCAGGATGTCTTCGACCCGGCCGGCCGTCTTCGTGGCGATGTCGATCTCGACGGCCTCGATGCGGCCGTTGCCGCTGGCCAGGCCTGCCGGCAGGCCCTTGGGCTGAAGGAATCGCCACAGGCCGTAGAGAGCAGCGACGAGCGCGATCCCAATCGCTATTCTGTACAGCCACCGGTTTGGTTTCTTCATCATCCACCAACCCATCTTCCTGCCGCCGAGACCCCGGAGGGCACCTCGCGAGGCCGCCATAGCAAGAAGAGTCTCCCTTACACCTCCTTGAAGTCAATCGACCTGATGTGGATCAAGGTTGCCGCCTCTCTCATCAGAACCTCCGATGAGAACAATCGTATATTCCCGTTTCCGATCTCCGCCGCGCTTCCCTCGAAGCTGCAGCAGAACCCCGCCACGGGTCCTGCCGTGACATGGGCGGCGATCGACGATCCGAGGAGCAGGGTTTCGGCCTGGTCTCACGCCCCATGGCGAGCCTAGCGCATCGTGCGGACCCGGTGGGCCACGTCGGCGAGAACTGGACGCGGTTTCCCTGGTGCGGCTCTGCACGTCCGCGTGAACGATGCGCTGCTCCAGAGAGTGGAGCACCGGATGGACCTCAAAAGCGCAAATCCGCTTTCGGGTCCGATGCGCTAGTGCAGGATCTTGCCCAGGAAATCTCGCGCCCGTTCGGATTTCGGTGCCGAGAAGAATTCCCCGGTCGGCGCAACTTCAACGATCGAGCCGGCATCCATGAAGACCACCCGGTCGGCGACCTGGCGGGCGAATCCCATCTCGTGCGTGACGCACAGCATCGTCATGCCGTCGCGGGCGAGTTCCGCCATGACGGCCAGGACTTCGTTGATCATCTCGGGATCGAGCGCCGAGGTCGGTTCGTCGAACAGCATGACTTCGGGATCCATGGACAGCGAACGGGCGATGGCGACCCGCTGCTGCTGGCCGCCCGAGAGCTGGCTGGGATGCTTCCGGGCATGGGCCGTCAGGCCGACGCGATCGAGCAGGGAAAGGGCCTTTGACTCGGCATCGGCACGCGAACGCTTCAGCACCTTGATCTGGGCGATGGTCAGGTTCTCCAGCACCGTGAGGTGAGGAAACAGTTCGAAATGCTGAAACACCATGCCGATCCGCCGGCGCAGCTCCGGCAGTTTCACACCGGGCGCCTTGATGGACCGGCCCTGAAAGAGGATGTCCCCCTTCTCGAAGCTCTCGAGCCCGTTGATCAGCTTGATCAGGGTCGATTTGCCCGAGCCCGACGGACCGCAGAAAATGACGACCTCGCCCTTTTCCACCTTCACGCTGCAATCATGCAAGGCCTGAAAGTCCTGATACCACTTCGAGACGTTCTTCAGTTCGATCATTATCGTGTCAATCCTTGCTGCAGTTTCCGGACCAGGCCGCTGAGGCTCGAGCAGATGGCCCAATAAACGAATCCGGCGAAAACCAGCATCTGCATGAGGTTGCCGTCGCGCTCGCCGATGCTGACGGCGTTGCGGAAGAAATCGCCGAGCGAGATCACATAGACCAGCGACGTATCCTGGAAGATCACGATGCACTGCGTCATGATGATCGGCAGGACCGCGCGGAAGGCCTGCGGCAGGATGATGTGGCGCATCGACTGCATGTAGGTCATGCCGAGCGACGCGGATGCGTTGAACTGGCCCCTGGACAGGCCGATGATGCCCGAGCGGATGATCTCGGCGAAGAATGCCGATTCAAGCAGCACGAACGCCACCATCGCCGACACCAGGCGAATATCGACGCTGGGCGAAATGTTGAAGACGGCCTTCAGGGCCTGCGGCACGATGAGATAGAACCACAGAAGCAGCATCACCAGCGGGATCGACCGGAAAAGGGTGACGTAGATCCGCGTGAACGACTGCAGGAACCGGCTTGTCGACGCTGCGAACAGGGCAAGCAGCGTTCCCCCCAAAAGGCCACCGATGATGGCCACGAATGTCACTTGAAGGGTGATCGCGATTCCGGTGCCGATGATGCCCCATGCGGACGCAATGTTCTGGAAGAACTCCATTCCCGTTATCCTCTCACCATTCCAGGAAGGGCTGCGCGCCGCCTGACCAGATCCATGACCTGCAGGATGACGAAGTTGAGCAGCATGTAAGCGACGGTCACGACGATAAAGGACTCGTAAGGCTGGGCGGTATAATCGACCAATTGCCGCGCCTGTCCGCTCAGCTCCAGCAATCCGATGGTGGACGCAACGGCCGAGTTTTTGGAAATGATCAGGAACTCCGACGTCAACGGCGGCAGGATCTTCCGGAAGGCTTGCGGCAAAAGGATATGACGAAAGCTCTGCATCGTCGTGAAGCCGAGGGAGAGGGACGCCTGGAGCTGACCACGCGACAGCGACCCGATGCCGGCCCGCATCTGTTCGCAGATACGCGCGCTGGTGAAGAAGCCGAGCGCGAGCACCGACATGATGAAGACCTGGGTCATGGGCGTGATGCTCTTGATCCAGTCGCCGATGGCGGTCGGCAGGATCTCGGGCACGACGAAGTACCAGATGAAGAACTGCACGATCAGCGGGACGTTTCGGAAGACCGAGACATAGACGGCGCCGATCGCGTCCCCCACCCGGCCGGGCCACGCCCGGACAATTCCGAGCGTGGTGCCAAGCAGCAGCGCCAGCAGCCATGCCGCGATCGTCAGCGCCGACGTCACGACGAGCCCATCGATGACCCAGCCGAGATAGGTCGAGTTCTCGCCCGTGGCGACCGGCTGCAGCAGAGTGTCCCAACTC
Organism: Microvirga sp. HS2; assembly: GCF_055792805.1. Lineage (NCBI taxonomy): Bacteria > Pseudomonadati > Pseudomonadota > Alphaproteobacteria > Hyphomicrobiales > Methylobacteriaceae > Microvirga > Microvirga sp. HS2. Next base: position 116,555 of record NZ_JBVVAJ010000012.1, on the reverse strand, counting down.
CAATTATAGGCCATGATCTTGGTTTCCCCGCTTCAGCCGACCGCCGGGCTCTGTCAGTTCAGGATGTTGCTGTTGGGCTGAGCGAACAGGCCCTTGAGGTCATCCGACATCGGAAAATCGAGGTTGAGGTCGCGCGGCGGGATCGGCGCCATGAACCACTTCTGGTAGATCTGAGCGGCCTTACCCGAGGTCTGCAGCTCGGCTATCGTCGTGTCCAGAAGCTGCTTTATCTGCCCATCGCCCTTGCGCACCATGCAGCCATAGCTTTCACGCGACTGCGGCGTGCCGGTGATGACGTATTTGGAAGGATCCTTCGCCTTCGCCCGTTCGCCGGCCAGAAGCGCATCGTCCATCATCATCGCCTTGGCGCGTCCGGTCGACAGCATCAGGAAGGATTCGGCGTGATCCTTGGCGCTGACGATGTTCATGCCCATCTGCTGCTCGGTGTTCATCTTCCGCAGCAGGATTTCCGAGGTCGTTCCCGCGCCGACGACGACGTTCTGCCCCTTGAGGTCTGGAAAGTCGCTGATGCCCGAGTCGTTCGGCGTCATCAGCCGTGTGCCCACGACGAAGATGCTGTTGGTGAAGTCGACCTGCTTCTCGCGCGACTCGTTATGCGTCGTGGTCGTGCATTCGAAATCGATGGTCCCGTTCTGCAGAAGCGAGATGCGGTTCTGCGACGTGATCGGCAGCTTCCTGACCTCCAGATCGGAGCGCCCGATCTTCGCTTTGATCTGCTCGATCACCGCATTGGTGATATCCATGGAGTAGCCGATCGGATTCTTGGCGTCGTCGTAATAGGAGAACGGGATCGATGCCTCGCGGTATCCGACCACGACGACGCCGTCATTCGCGATCTTTGCCAGAGTGCCGTCCAGCCCCGCGGCCTGTGCGTGAGCAGCCGTTGCGCCCACGCCGATCAGCGCGGCCGTCGCGGCACCCGCGAGATATTTTGCAATCGCCATCTTCATTCGTTTTCTCCCTTGTTGTTCAGTATTGCGGATACATCGATCACGTACATCTGCCGTTCGTGTTCGTGCATCGAGTCAATGCACACGCGCTGGCCGTCCTGGCTCCATCGCGGATGCAAATCGCACCGGTTTTCCTTGGTCAAGTGCGGATCGGCATAGAAGATGCCGACATCGTGACGCACGTTCCGCTCGACATCGAAAAGGATGAGAACCCGCTCGTTCGTCACCGGATCCGGGTAGGTGTCTGTCAGAAGCCATCTTTTGTCGGTCGGAGAATAGGTCATGTGACCGTTCTCGGTCAGGATTCCGCCACCAACGATCGTCACCCGCGCCGGGTGAACATCCTCGTAAAGATGGTAGTGGATCGCCCCGTCATGCGGCCCCCACACGATGATATGGCGATCATCGCGCCACAGAGGGTGGGAAATCTGGTATTCCGATTTTTCGTAATCGAAGGTGCCGACCTGGCTCGGATCGAAATCAGCGGCCAGTTGCGGCAGCGGATGGTCCGAGCATTCCAGGATCCGCACGTCGCTGCCGTCGGGGTCCATCGTGATCAGGCGATGCAGGAAGCACGTCTCATCCTCGACCCGTTCGGTCCAGCGATGCAGGAAAAGAACCCGGTTCGAGGACGGATTGATCTCGATATGGCTGACCCAGTGGATGGCCTTATCCATCGAAGGCCGGTGATCGAGCGCCTTCAGCCCCGCATAGCTGATCAGCAGCCGGACCTCTCCCGTTTCCAGATCGATCCGGTGGATGCCGTCGTCGTCGGGACACAGTGGCAGGTCGCTTTTCGAGCCGTCCTGTCCGACATAGCCGATCGTCTTATGTGTTATGTACAGCCGCTCGTAATCGACCGTCAGGGCATAACGGCCATTCGGCGCCGCGACATAGATGGGCGTGTCGAGTTCGCGCGACGCTCCGGTATCCAGGTCGTAGATGACCGAGCCGAAGCCCGGATACAGGCCGCCCTTTGCACGCACGTTGTAGATCAAGCGATGGCTCGTCGCGGCGTCCAGCCACTGGAGCTGGCTTCCCATCTGCCAGTTCCAGGCGGTCGTCGTGCCGACGACGTGAAAGGCGCCGTCGCCCGCCATATCGAAATAGCCGATCTCGGCAACTGAATCCGCCTTGATCTCGAAGTCGCGCGCCCGGACGCGGTGACCAAGCAGCAATCGATCCTGCGCGCCCCAGTTGGTCTTGTCGTAGTAGCCAAAAAAGTGATGTCCCGCATCGTTGCCGACCCGTTGCGCGGGCCGAGTTTGCTTCAGGGCTTCGTTCGACGACTCAAGGATTAGATTCACAGATGCCTCACTGGTCAGCGCGTCATATTGGACCGGCCGGCGACCAACCTAGTGGCGACATGGAATGCTGAAAAATACTTTATTGACACATAAGTATGCGTATTTGATATAGCCCTTATCGCAAATCGCGAGCCTCGGCCCCCACAGTGGATTTGCACTTTTGGGTCCCGTCCGATGCTCCACTCCCTTGAAGAGCGCATCGTTCAAGCGGAAGACCGGGTCCACTTTTCACTGGCGTGGCCCCTCGGGTCGCTGCGCGGCCCGGTGGGTCCGCACGATGCGCTGGGGTGCGAGCGGGTGTCCAAGCCTTTTAGCTTTCAGCAGATTCAAGCCTTCAAGGCCGTCATGGAAACCGGCACGACCACCACGGCCGCGATGGCGCTGAACACGACGCAGCCGTCGATCAGCCGGAAGCTGGCGGATTTTCAACGTTCGACCGGGCTCAAGCTGTTCGAGCACCATCACGGCCGGCTCCGGCCCACGCGGGAGGGGCGCCAGCTCTATGAATCCGTTCGGCGGAACTTCGAAGGGCTCGAGAAGATCGAGACGGCCGTCGGCATTCTGCGCAAGTCGGGCGCCGGCGTTCTGCGTCTGGGGAGCACCTCCACCCTGGCCACGGGCCTGCTGCCGCAGGTGATCAAGCGTTTCCTCGCCCAGTACCCTGGTACCTTCGTCGGCCTCCAGACTCTGCCGACGCCTCAGCTCGCGGATCTGCTGCACCAGAACCTGATCGATCTCGCAGTGACCACGGGCGATGTGGATCCGTCGATCTTCGAAACCAGGGTCATGACGACGACCTCAGCCGTCTGCATCGTTCCGCAGAACCACCCGCTGGCGCGCGCGGAATGGGTCGATCTGGAAGATCTGCTGAGACATCAAATGATCCTGCTCAACGATTCCGACAACATCGTGATCCGCATGCGTGAACTGCTGGCCAAGATCGGTGCTCCGGAGAACGTCGTGGTCGAGACGAACTCCTCGATCACCATCTGCGCGCTCGTCGTGGCGGGGGTGGGCGTCGGCATCGTCAATCCCTACATCGCGAACACCATGTCCCAAGGGCTGGTCATCAAGGAGCTGCGACCCTCCATCCGCGTCGACGTATCGCTGGCCCGCTCCATGACGCTGGCCCCGTCCCTTCTCGGCGAGGCTTTCTCCCGTCTGCTTGCCGACTCGATCGCTTAAGCGCGTCCTCCCGTGTTCACAGCTGCCGCATCGCGTCTTCGTCGAGCACCATCGTGTGGTCGGAATCGTGACGCCGGAAGCCGCGCTTCTCGTAGAAGACGAGACCTGTCTCGTTCTTCCGGTCCACGTCGAGCTTGAGATAGGCGGCGCCGCGCGGCAATTCCCGCGCGACGGCGGCGCGCAGGAGTTGCGTGCCGAGCCCGAGACCGCGCGCAGCCTCTTCCAAGTAGAGGTCCGACACATAAATGCCCGGGCGTCCGCGCCAGGCCGAGAACACGATGGAATAGAGCAGGATGCCGAGAATGCGGCCCTCGCCTTCCGCCACGAGCACCGTGAAGTCCCCGCGCCCGTGCGGGCCGAAAACCGCGAGATCCTCCGCGGTCACCTTCGGCTTGGCGCCCACGTGATGCCCCAGTCGCCGCAGCATCGCGGCAACTGTGTCGAGGTCGTCCAGACGTGCATCCCGGATCATGGGCATTCGCTCAGCGTCCGCCAAGATAGCGATCAAGGACATTGGCGGTCACGCGCCCGACCATGGGGTCCTGCCGCAGGAGGCCGGCGACCCATTCGCAGGTGCCCGCATGAAAGACCTCGCCCTGCCCCATCGGGAAATTGACGATCATGCCGGCGCCGCGCTTGATCTTATCGACCGCCTCGAGCCCGTCATTGCCCACGAGGGTGCGGGCGACGAAGCGCGCATCCTCATCGGAGAGAAACTGGTCGTCGGCCGGGATGTCGGCGCTCTCCTCCTTGAGGGATGACATCCCCAACCCGAGGATCTCAAGGCCGTCCGGTGCGCCGCTGCCCTCGGCGGGACGCGGCAGGCCGCCCTCGATAACGTAGTCAAGGCCATCGACCTCGTATCCGAAGATGTGGGAATCCGCCCCGAGGAGATCGCCGTAATAGATCCCCGTCCCGGCGAAGGCCCAATGCTCCGGCCGGTAGATCGGAAAGCCCCGGACGCCACGAGGCGCGCAGCCGCCCCAGCCCACATAGAGCCCACGCGTCGCGATGAGGCCGAAGGTCTCCGAGCCCGGACGGCCGACCCGCGGGTCCTCCCAGGAGGTGCTCAGGCGCGTCAGGTCGCCGCCTTCGAGGATCGGATCCTCCTCGGCGCGGTACTTGTAGCAGATCTGACGGCGGCCTCCGTCCTCCAGGCGCGTCTGCCACATGAAGTTCCCCGCGAAGCGCGCGGCCTTGCCGCCGTTGCGGACGTATCTCTCGACCGCGTCGCGCATCTCCCATGTCCAGTACTCGTCGTGCCCGACGAAGACGACGCAATCGTAGCCGTCGAGGATTTCCGGCGTGAAATGCAGCTCGTGCTGGCTCGCGAGATCGACCGCGTATCCGGCGCGCTCCGCCCAACGGAAGAAATGGCTGTCGTAGCTCGCCCAGCCGGAGGAGGCGTATTTCTTGCTGTAGCCGTGGGCGTAGGCCCATTCCATGTGCGGATAGCGCGGCGGCATGGCGGGCGGGACCGGGACGTCCAGAGGCACGCGCGGGGCGTCCGGCGGAAGCACCACGAAGCCCCGGCAGAACGGCCGCTCGATACTGACCACGGGCGCGTACTGGTTGCGCTTCGGGCCGGTGATGCCCTGGTAGTGATTGGAGCCGCCCCATGTGTTGTAGGCGGTCCAGGTGCCGGTCGCCGCCACCTGCAGGACCCGCCCGGGCTTCGCCCCGGCATCGGGACGCAGGATGAAGAGATGGTGGCAGCGGATCAGCCTTCCGTCGCGGCCCTCCGCCGTCAGGGTGATGCGGTAGGCGCCCGAGGGCCATTCGGGCTGAATGCGGAAGGCATGCGAATCCATCCAACCGCAGCCGGTGACGGAGCATTGGTCCGGCGTATCCTGCCAACGGGCACTCAGGCCCTCGACGGTCACGACCGGAGTCTCGCTGCCGCCGTCCCGCGCGATGTCGAGCCGGTAACGCTCGGCCGTGGAGCTGACGAAGAGCGTGACGATATCCCCGGCGCGATAGGAATAGCGGTCGGTGTAGCACCAGATCTCGCCGCGCGTGCCGTCCATGCCGGGCTGCTCGTAATAATGGCCGAGCACGGCGCGACGCCGCTCCTCGTGGGTGAGGCCGAACTCGGGAAAGCTCTTGTCCGTCATGGCTCTAAGGTGTCTCCTGCGGCCGCTCACGGGGCCAGGTGCTTCTTGAGGAAGGCCCGTGTGCGGTCCATGGTGGGGTTCGTGAAGATCTGACTGGGAGGCCCCTCCTCTACCACGACGCCCCCGTCCATGAAGAGAACCCGATCCGCGACTTCGCTGGCGAAACGCATCTCGTGCGTGACGATGATCATGGTCATGTGCTCCCTGGCGAGTTGCTTCATCACCAGGTTGACCTCGTCGACCAGCTCAGGGTCGAGCGCCGAAGTGGCCTCGTCGAAGAGCATGACCGAGGGCGCCATCGCGAGGGCTCTGGCGATGGCGACGCGCTGCTTCTGCCCGCCCGACAGCTTCGAGGGATAGATGTCGAACTTGTCCTGCAGGCCGACCTTTCCGAGCAGCTCCATCGCCAGCTCGCGGGCCTGAGCCGGCGGCATCTTGCGCAGCTTGATCGGCCCGGCCGTGATGTTCTGGCTGACCGTCATATGCGGGAAGAGATTGAACTGCTGGAACACCATGCCCATGTGCTGGCGCACATGGTTGATGTGCTGCTCGAAGGCCCGGCCCGTGAGTGCCCTGTTGACCTGGATCCCGTCCACCCAGACCTCGCCGCGATCAAGCTTCTCGAGGTGGTTGATCGAGCGCAGGAGCGTGCTCTTGCCCGAGCCGCTGGGCCCGATGATCGCGACGATCTGGCCCTTTCCCACCGAGAGGTTGATCCCCTTCAGGATCTCGAGGGGCCCGAACGACTTGTGCGCGTCGATCACCTGCACCATCGGGCCCGCCGCGCCGCTGTTCTCCACGCCCTTCATCGGATCGCCTCCACTCTTGTCTCGACAATTTTGAGGATGCCCTCAAGGGCCAGGTTGAGGACGTAGTACAGCACGGCCGCAAGAACGTAGAACTCGAAAGGCCTGTAGGTCTCGCTGATGGCGAGCTGCGACGAATGCACCAGCTCCGCGACGCCGATCACCGACACGATAGCGGATTCCTTGAGGAGCGCGATCAGATTGTTGCCGATCGGCGGCGCCGTGTTGAGGAGCGCCTGCGGGATCACGACATAGCGCAGCGCCTGCCAGCGCGAGAAGCCGATGGTACGCGCGCCTTCCATCTGGCCCGTGTCCACGGCGAGGATTCCCGCACGGATGATATCCGCGTTGTAAACCGCGAAATGGAGGCCGAGACCGATGATTCCGGCCGCCAGTGCCGGGATGTCGATGCCGATCTGCACGAGTCCGAAATAGATGAGGTAGAGCTGCAGGAGAAGCGGGGTTCCCATGAAGACCCAGCTGAACATGCGCACCGGATAGACGACGATGGACGGAGCGTAGAGCACGGCCACCGCCAGGACGACACCGCCAGCCACACTTACGACGGAGGCCATCCCCGTGATGACCGCGGTCCACGCCACGCCGGTCCAGATCACGTCGAGGTAGGGCGAGACGATGCTGAAATCCAAGCCTTGCAAGACAGGCCTCCGTCAGGCAGCTGCGTAGCGGCGGTCGAGAGCGTCGACGGCCTTCGCGAGAGCGTAGATGATCACCATGTAGATCACGGCACTGACGGCGAATATCTCGAACGGCTTGTAGGTCGAGCCGATGAAACGCTGCGCCGTATAGGTCAGCTCCACGACCGAGATCGTCGAGACCAGGGCCGTGCCCTTCACGAGCGCGACCGCATTCACGCCGAGCGGACGGATCATGAGACGGGCCGCCTGGGGCAGAACCACGAGCCGCATGGTCTGGGACCGGCTGAACCCGATGACGCGCGCCGCCTCGACCTGTCCCCGGTCCACCGCCAGGATCGCGCCGCGCATGGACTCCGACATATAGGCTGCGATGTTGAGGCCTAGCCCGATGGCGCCGGCCGCGAAGGCGCTGAGATGGATGCCGATCTGCGGGCCGCCGAAGTAAAGGATGAAGAGCTGGATCAGACAGGGCGTGCCGCGCATCACGCTCACATATGCCGTCGCGGCCGCGCGCGGAAGCGCGGAGGCCGACAGCCTTCCGGCCGTCAGCAGCGCCGCGACGGACAGCCCGAGGAGGAGCGACAGGACCGACAGTTCAACCGTGACGAGGGCTGCTTCGAGAAAGAACGGGACGATGCGGGTTATCAGTCCGAAATCCATGAGCGGCTCCCGGGGCGCGAGGGTGATCTCGAAAAAGGAACCTCAGGGCGAAAGCCCCGAGGTCCGGCAGGCTCGGATTCGAGATCAGCGAATGTCGTGGCCGATCCACTTCATGGAAATCTTCTCGTAGGTTCCATCTGCCATGATGTCGTCCAGAGCCTTCTGCATCGCGGCCTTCAGTTCGGGATTGCCCTTGCGAATAGCGATGCCGATCCCGACGCTGCCGCCCTCGATATCGGGCGTGCTCAGCTGCGTGACCTTGTCGCCGCTGTTCTTGGCCGCCACGAGGACCGCCACGTTGTCGGCGATGATGGCGTCAACGCGCCCGGCCTTGAGTTCGAGGAGAAGCTCCGGCAGGCCCTTGTAGGTCTTGATCGTCCAGCCGCCCTGCTGGCGCGCCCATTTCTCGTGGGTCTCGCCGAGGGTCACGCCGACGGTCTTGCCCTTGAGGACATCGAGGCTCTTGACGGGCGACCCCTCCGCGACAAACACGCCGCGTCCCGCATGATAATAGGGCCCGACGAAATCGACCGCCTTCTCGCGCTCCGGTGTGATCGTCATGCTGCCGATGATGGAATCGTACTTGCTGGCGAGAAGCCCGGCGATGATGCCGTCCCAGGCGGTCGTGACGACCTTGGCCTTCACGCCGAGGCGCTCTGCGATGGCTTCGGCGATCGATGCATCGAAGCCCACCACCTTGTTGGTGTTGGAGTCGATGAAGTTGAACGGTGGATAGGCGCCGCTCATGGCGGCGCTCAGCTCGCCGCTCTTTTTGACGTCGCTCAGCCCATCGGCCGATGCAGCCGCGGATACGAGCATCAGCGCGACCGAAAGGCCTGCGGCGACGCGACGTGGCGAGAACCTCGACATAGCATACTCTCCCAGCCCCGAACGCCCTCGTGTCGACCATGCCGGCTCTCGGGGAGGAAGCCGGTGGCGGCCGCTTTTCTGATGCGGTCCCTGTCCTAGAAGAAGGGCCGTGAGAGCATTTCGCAAATAGATATTTGAAATAAGTCTGATTGCTTTGATGAATGGGTCGCGCGAGCCTCTTCATAGAGCGTGGGAATGTGACGCATTGGCCGTTTTTATTTGACGCTCCCGTCCCGCCCGGCTGTGCTCTCCGGAGCCAGCCGGTCTCCAGCCCGCGCCAGATTCACTCTTCATCCGCCGAGGACACGATGCACCAGGACCAGACCTTCAGGAGTGACCTGCACGCGGCCGTCGCGGCCCGCCGTGACCAAGCCGTGGAGCGCCTCCGCCGGCTCGTGCGCGCCGACACCACCCTTGGACGCGAGCGGCAGGGGCAGGAGATCATGGCGGACATCTTCGCGGAGATGGGCCTTGCGGTCGAGACCTTCGACGTGGATGTGAGCGCCATCCGCGATTTGCCGGGCTTCTCGCCACCGGTCATGCCGGATTATGCGAACCGTCCGAACGTGGTCGCCCGGCATGCGCCCCGGGGCCGGCCCGCTGGGCGCTCCCTCATCTTCAACGGCCATATCGACGTGGTGCCCCCGGGCGAGGCATCGCTCTGGACGACTCCCGCCTTCGAACTCTCGGAGCGGGACGGGCGCCTCTACGGACGCGGCGCGGGCGACATGAAATCCGGCCTTGTCGCCTATTGCCTCGCCTTCGAAGCGCTTCGCGATCTCGGCTTCGCGCCGGCGGCGCCCGTGTCCTTCCAGTCCGTGATCGAGGAGGAATGCACCGGCAACGGGACGCTTGCCTGCGTGGCGCGTGGAGAGAGAGCGGACGCGGCCATCATCCCCGAGCCCTTCGGGCAGACCATCATGACCTCGCAGGTCGGCGTCATGTGGGTCACCGTCCGCGTCATCGGCAAGCCCGCCCATGTGCTCGAGGCCTCGGTCGGATCGAACGCGATCCTGGCCTGTCACATGCTCTTCCAGGGTCTCCAGGAGCTGGAGGCCGAGTGGAACCAGCACAGCCTGCGTCATCCGGAATTCACCGCGAATCCCCATCCCCTGAACTTCAATCTCGGACGCATCGAGGGGGGCGATTGGGGCTCGACCGTGCCGTGCTCCGCCACCATGCTGGTGCGGGTCGGTTTCTATCCCGGCACTCCGCTCGCCAGCGTCAGGACGACGGTGGAAGAGAGCATCGCAGCCACGCGGGCACGGCATCCGGCGCTTGCGCATGCGGATATCGAGATTTCCTATCGGGGCTTCCAGGCGGAGGGATGCGTCGTCGATCGCGGCGCGCCCTTCATGGGGGTGCTCGCGCAGGCTCACCGGACCGTGATGGGCTCGGATCCGACGATGCTCGCCTCCACGGCGACGACCGACGTGCGTTTCTTCGAGCTCTATGGGAAAACGCCTGCGACCTGCTATGGCCCGAGGGGCGGCAGCTATCACGGCATCGACGAATGGGTCTCGCTCGACAGCATCCTCCGGGTCAGCGAGGTCCTTGCGCTCTTCACGTCGGAATGGTGCGGCCTGGAGCGCGCCTGACGGCTCCCATAGGCGGCCCATCCATCAATTTTGAAAGCGGGTTCATGGAAGCTCCCTGGATCTCGGTCCGCGAGACCGTTCGTGACGAGTGGATCGATTTCAACGGCCACATGACGAATGCCGCCTATGTGACCGCCTTCGATATCGCATCGGTTGCGTGGCTCCACCGCATCGGAATCGACCCGGAATACCGGGCACGGGAGCGCTGCTCGACCTTCGCGCTTGAACTGCATACCGTGTTCCATCGCGAGCTTCCCGCCCGCGCGCCCTTCCTGATCGAGACGCGCCTGCTCGATTTCGACGCAAAGCGCCTTCATCTCTTCCACCAGATCAGGAGTGTCGAGGAGGGGTTTCTGGCGGCGAGCCTGGAGGTCGTGACGATGCACGTGAACCTGGATCAGCGCCGCTCCACGCCGATGCCCGAGGCGATCGCCGTGCGCCTGACAGACTGGAAGGCAGCCTCCGACCGCCTGGGCTGGCCCGAACAGGCAAGCCGGCGGGTCGGGCTGAAGCGGGCGTAAGAGGCGAGGGCTCGCGCAGGCTGGGGGACCGGAAGCGCCACCGCTGGTCTCCTGCCCTTCCCCGGAAGGCGGGGACGGGTGTATCCGTCCTCGTCTGGATTTGTCCTCAAGCGACGGCCGGATAGGTTCGACGCTCCAGCGGCGTCGCGTCGATTTGGGTCAGCAGGCGCTCCAGCAGGAGCGCTTCGGCCCTGCTGCGCCGGGCGGTCGGATCATAGACCAGATAGACGATGATCTCAGGCGGGCTCTCGTAGGGCGGCAGTCGCCAGAGAAGGCCGTTGCGCACGTCGTCCTCGACGACGTGGATCGGAAGAGGGCCGAAGCCGAAGCCCGCGATGATGAGCCGCTTGACCTCTTCCAGATGCGACGAGGTGCCGATGACCGGGCCGGTGAATTCCTCTTGCTGCCGGAGCATGGCGATGGGCCACAGGGCATCCGCCATCTGGTCCGTTTTGAACGAGACATACGGTTCGGCGCGCAGATCCTCCATGCTCACCCCACGCTTGCCGAACAGGTGGTGCTGACGCCCGCAGAAGTAACCGAAGCTCTCTCGATAGAGCGGCTGGAACCTCAGCTTGGGATTGCGCTCATGCATCAGACAGACCCCGAAGGCCGCATCCTTCCGGGCGACCGCCGTGATCACCTCCTGGCTGGAGAGCACCGAAGTCGCGAAGGTGACGCGCGGATTGTGGCGGTGGAACTCCGCGAGCGCGTCGTCCAGGAAGGGGCACACCACATGGCTTGCGAAGGCCATCTCGATCCGGCCTGTCACCTCGTCGGGCTGGTCGTGCACGAGGGCATGGAGACCCGACACGGTGTTGAAGAGAGCCACGCATTCCGCATAGAGGCGCTGACCCGCAGGCGTCACCTCGAAGATCCCCGGCCGGCGCTCGATCAACCGGCAGTCGAAATGCCCCTCCAGGCGGCGCAACGCATTGCTGATCGTCGGCTGCTTGAGGCGCAACTTCTCAGCCGCCGACGTAATTCCCTTCTCCTGCACGATGACCATGAAGGTCCGCAGCAGATTCCAATCCATCGTCCATACGAATCTTTGCGCCCGTCCCCGTATCACGCCGAACCATTCCTTTCCTGAATGAGGATGGTTCATCCTATTTATTTGCTCATTCCTGTCGAGCCATGTTTCTTAAAAGCGGCCCAGGGCGTTCCGGCGGAACGAAACGAGGGGAATAGGACCAGCCACCATGTCGAACCTGTTTTATCAGACGCGGTTGCGTCGCCCGCTCCTGGATCGCGCCGAGGGCGTCTATATGTGGGATGTCTCGGGCAAGCGTTATCTCGACGGGTCGAGCGGCGCAATGGTGTCGAACATCGGCCACTCCAATCCGATGGTCCTCGAGGCGATGCGGCGCCAGATGGAGAAGTCCACCTTCGGCTACCGGCTGCATTTCGAGAACGAGCCCGCGGAGGAATTCGCCCGGCGGATCGCTGAACGGATGCCGTCAGGACTCGACCGGGTCTTCTTCGTGTCCGGAGGGTCCGAGGCGGTGGAAAGCTGCCTGAAGCTGGCCCGGCAATACGCGATTGCGACGGGCGAGTCTTCACGGTTCAAGGTGATCTCGCGCTTCCCCTCCTATCACGGATCGAGCCTCGGGGCGCTCAGCGTCACCGGCATGTCGCTCATGAGCGCGCCGTTCTCGCCGATGATGCACGAGATGCCCAAGATCCCCGCGCCGACCTGTTATCTCGACCGTGACGATCTGAGCGACCACGAGCGCGGCCTGAAATACGCCCGCTACCTGCGCGACGAGATCCTCCGGCAGGGGCCCGAAACGGTGCTGGCCTTCATCATGGAGCCGGTCGGCGGCGCGTCGACTGGCGCGCTCGTGGCCCCCGACAGCTATTACGGGGAGATCCGCCGGATCTGCGACGAGTTCGGCATCCTGCTGATCGCCGACGAGGTGATGAGCGGCGCAGGACGCACCGGCCAGTATCTCGCCTGCGACCACTGGGGCATGAGGCCGGACCTGATCGCCTTCTCCAAGGGGTTCGGCGCGGGCTACGTGCCGCTCGGCGCGATGGTCGCGGACCGGCGCATCGCGGATGCGGTCATCGACAGCGGCGGCTTCATCCACGGCTTCACCTATGCGGGCAATCCGCTTGCCTGCGCGGCGGGCCTCGCGGTGCTCGACGAGATCGACCGCCTCGGGCTCGTGGACGCGGCGCAGGTGCAGGGCGACAAGCTGAAGGCCCGGCTCCAGGCCCTCATGCAGCGCTACGGCTTCGTCGGCGACGTGCGCGGCAAGGGCCTGCTGCTCGCCTTCGAACTCGTGGCGGACCGCGAGACCATGGAGCCGCTCCCGGTCGAACTCAACGCCCATAACCGGCTGGTGGACATCGCCTACGAGAAGGGCCTCATCATCTATTCGCGGCGCACCCGCGGCGGCCGCCTGGGCGACCACTTCCTCGTCTGTCCGCCGCTCATCGTCACCGATGACCAGATCGACGAGATCACGGGCATCCTCGTGGACAGCCTCGATACCTTCGCGAAGGAAACCGGCCTCGGCTACGGAGACGCCGCATGAGCAAGCCCGTCATCATCACCTGTGCCATCACGGGCTCGATCCACACGCCGACCATGAGCGAGCATCTTCCGGTGACGCCGCAGGATATCGCGCGTCAGGCGATCGACGCAGCCAAGGCCGGTGCCGCGATCATCCATCTCCATGCCCGCGATCCGCAGACCGGCATGCCGAGCGCCGATCCGGCGCTGTTCGAGGAGATCCTGTCCACCATCGCCCGGGAGACCGACGCAGTCCTCAACATCTCGACGGGCGGCAGCTCCCGCATGAGCATCGACGAGCGCCTGGCTCCGGCGCGGCGGCTCGAACCGGAGATGTGCTCGCTCAACATGGGCTCGATGAATTTCGGGCTCTTTCCCATGGCCGAGCGCTACGATGCATGGCGGCACGATTGGGAGCCCGGATTCCTGGAGGCGACGCGGGGCATCATCTTCCAGAACACGTTCAAGGATATCGAGACGATCCTGTCCGATCTCGGCGACGGCCGGGGCGTGCGCTTCGAGCTCGAATGCTACGATGTCGGCCATATCCAGACGGTGGCCTTCTATCGCAAGCGCGGCCTGCTCAAAGGACCTGTCTTCCTCCAGTTCGTCCTCGGCGTTCTTGGCGGAATCGACGCCGCGCCCGAGCAGCTCATGCACATGAAGGCCACGGCCGACCGCCTGCTCGGACAGGACTACCAGTTCTCCGTGCTCGCCGCCGGACGCCAGCAGTTTCCGCTCGGCACCATGGGCGCTATCCTGGGCGGCAACGTGCGGGTCGGCCTCGAGGACAACCTCATGATCGAGCGCGGCAAGCTCGCCACGAGCAATGCGGAGCAAGTCAGCAAGATCCGCCGCCTGATCGAGGAGCTCGGCCACCAGGTTGCGAGCCCCGCGGACGCGCGCCAGATGCTCGCTCTGAAAGGTGCGGCTCTGAATCCGGCCTGAGACCGTTCGAGAGATCTTCACGTCCGGACTTAATCATCGGTGCGCAGCCGGTACCCGATGCCGGTTTCGGTCAGGATGTAGCGCGGCTGCTCCGGGTCCACCTCCAGCTTCTGGCGCAGGGACCGGACGTAGATGCGCAGGTACTGCACCTCCCCCTTCGATCCCCAGATCTCCTGCATGATCGCCCGGTGCGTCAGCACCGTGCCGGCGTGCGTCACCAGCAGGCGCAGAATGTCCCATTCCTTGTTCGTCAGCCGCACCTCCCGGCCCCCCACCTGCACCAGCCCGCGCCCGAGGTCGACGGTGAGGTCCCCGCTCCTGAACACCGGATCCGCTCCCTGCCCCCGCCCTTGTCGGCGGAGCACGGCGCGGATCCGCGCCACCAGCTCGGCCATGCCGAATGGCTTGGTCACGTAGTCGTCGGCCCCAAGATCGAGGACCTCGACCTTCTCGGCCTCTCCGCTGCGGCTCGAGAGTACGATGATGGGCAGCCGCGAGCCCGAGCCGCGCAGGCGGCGGATCACCTCGACACCATCGAGATCCGGAAGTCCCAGATCGAGCAGGACGGCATCGGGTCGCCTGCAGGCCAGCAGGTCCAGGGCGGCCTGTCCGGTCCCGGCTTCAAGGATGCGATAGCCGTGCCCGACAAGGGCGGTGCGCAGAAGCCTGCGGACGGACTGTTCGTCGTCTACGACAAGGAGGGACAAATCCCCGGCGCTCATGGATCGCAGGCCTCGGGCCCGGCCGTCGACGCGAGCGCCTGTGGGAAGGCGATGGTGAAAACCGCTCCTCGACCATCCGTCCCGTTGCAGGCCTGGATCCTGCCGCCGAGCGCCTTGACGAAACCGCGGCAGATCGCAAGTCCCAGTCCCGTGCCGGCATTCGCCCTCCCGCCGTGGCAGGCTTCGTGGAACCTCTCAAAGACGCTTGGCGGCAGTCCAGGTCCTTCGTCGGCGATCTCGATCACGATGCTGTCGGGACATCTGCGCCCGCGGATGGTGACGACGGAGCCTGCGGACGCGTACTTGGAGGCATTGTCGAGCAGATTCACGATCACATGCTCCAGCAGGCCGGCATCCAGATCGAGGATCGGCAGGTCCGGGGCAAGATCGACCTGGACGGAATGGCGCTCCAGCAGCGGGGCGGCAACCTTGAGAGATGTGCCGATCACCTCGCCGAGGTCTACGGGCTGGCGGTTCGGCACGATGGCGCCCACTTCGAGACGGGTCATGTCGAGCAGGTTCGTGACGAAGCGGCCGAGGCGCTCCGCCCCGTCCTGGATCATGGCCTCCAGTTCGTCACGGGCGACGTCGTCGTAGAGTTTCCGGTCCTGTCGCAAGGCCGTGATCGCTCCGAGAATCGAAGCCAAAGGCGTCTTCAGATCGTGGGAGAGTGAGGTGAGCAGGGCCGAGCGCAGGCGCTCCGTCGCGGCCTCCTGGCGGGCCTCATCTCTCTCCCGACTGAGCTGAATGCGCTCAATCGCGACGGCGGCCTGGCTCAGGATGGCATCAAGGGTCTTCCGCTGGTCGCCCGAGAGAAGGCGTTCATCCCGAGCCGCATGGGATCCGCGCCGTGCGACTCCCACCTGCCCAACGACGCCCTTCTTCGTGCGGAGTTCCAGGAAATGAGTGTCGCTGGCCTGTCCGCTGCCGAACTCTTCACCTCCTGGCGCACTGATCCTCCGGGACGATGGACTGTTTGCCCGGACCACCGGCTTCCCGGTCTCGTCCGGCAGCATCAGCACGGCCTCGAGGTCGAGCATCGTGGCGATCTGCTGCGCCGTAGCCTGGAGCAACTCGTCCAGATCCGTGATCTCGGCAATTCGCCGGCTGGACACATAGAGGGCCTCAGCCGTGTCTGCGCATCGCCGGGCGGCGGCCGTCTCGGCGCGGATCCGGGCGGCCAGATGGCTGGCGACAACCGCGCCCAGCATGAAGATCAAGAGCGTGGCGATGCTGTCCGGACGCACCTCTTTGAACGCATATGCCGATGGGACGAACACGAAGTCGTAGGCCAGAGTGCTGACGACGGCACAGGCGAGAGAAGGCCATAAGCCGCACTGGATCGCCACGCCGGCGACCACGATAAGGAAGATCGTGTCGATGCAATCGGTCCCCGCGACCTCCTTCACGATCAGCGTGAAGCCAAGAACGCCGACAAAGACTGCCAGCGCAATTCCGAAAGGCCGCGGGCTGGGCGGCAGCTCTCTGAAGAGAATCAGGACGCTCTCCGCCAGGGAGGCTTCCCGGTCGATCGGTTCGAACATCCGGCGGTTGGCATCGTGCATGGGTTCTCACCTGTGCCACGCACGACCGGTGCTGCGAGCCACGCGCCTCAACGACCCACCCCGACGCAGTGTACTTGCGCGCTCCCGCAAGCAGACGGTCCGCAAATTCGCCATCAAGAGCAAGACGGCGTCAGCATGGAACCGACGCTTTCGAGGCACAACGGTTCCATACGAATGGCTCCGCCCTCGCATCGAAAAAAGAAATGTCATAATAGAGGGAATATAAATCTCATATAAAAACGCTGCCCTTGACTATGCGTAGCGTTGTTTACGGCGCCCCCGAGGACTAGCCTCGAAGGCAGCGACTAAGGCCGGCAGAAGACAATAGGCCCGCACCCAGTCATGAACGGCGGCCCTGGAAACGATCCGCGCCGCCTGAGACAACGCTTTTGTGCATCACGGTGTAACCCGGAGACTCGTGCGTACGCCGGTTCGCGCGTGGGGAGAGCGCGCGTCGATTGGCCGGAAGAGCATTGAAAAGGCGGGCGACCACAGCGCAGGCGGCGGTCGAAAAGGACATTTTGCTTATTTATATTATAGGAATTTTACTAATATACTTTAGAGCTATAAATTTATACTTGTTACGACCGTAGTCTAACATAAGCTATTACTGTGAGGCGGCGACAGGTCATCATCTCACCGTCGAGCTGCCGTTGCTGATCTTCGCATCCCTGAAAGCATCACCTCGTCACCGGGTGATAGAGTGGAGGAAGACAGATGAAGACCTCATTGAAACTGGCCACAGCCGCTGTCGCCTTAACAGCCATTGCTGGGTTGTGGCTCACGCCGGAGGCCCAGGCGGCCAAGACCAAGACGTGCAGCGTCCAGACGACGGATGTCGGGCCGGGCAATTCTGGCATGACCCAGACCACCACGGAGACGCAAACCTCCGCCTGCAACAGCAACAGCGACACGGGCCAGACAATAGTCTCCGGTCCCGTGACGAACAGAGGCGGCGGGACGCCTCCTGGGCAGCAGTAAGGCAGGCCCAAAGCCTGCAGTGCCGCGCACGGCAGGGGCCTGCCCTGCCGCCAGTCCTTTCGGCGCGAGACCAAGCCTCTTCACCGTTCAGCGCCAAAAAGGAATCAGCATCAAGGAGAAACAAGACATGATGACATCATTGAAACTTATGGCGGCGGCGGTCGCGATGACGGCGGCTGGTGCATTCCTTGCGCCTGCATATGCGGCGAAAACCAAGACTTGTTCCGATCAATCCAATACGCCCTCGAACGGCTGGACCACAACGGAAACCCAGACCGCCGCGTGTGGGAGCAATTCAACGACAGGCGCCGATACGACCGTTACGAATCCCGGAGGCAAGCAGCCCCCATCCAAGCAGTAGGCAATCATGAGGCCGCACGGCTGTTTGCGTCTGCCCGCAAGGCATCGCAAATGCCCGGTCCGGCTGAACAGATTGCGTGATCAGCAGATGGCCCCGGCCCGATGCTGGGGCCATCCAATGAGGCTCCTTCCGATCTTGGACCTTCAGCCATGCGCAAACGTCCGATCATTGTGATCAGCCTCCTCGCCCTTGCGCTCACCGCCGCGGCGCCGCTCCCCAGCGGGGTAGAAGCGGTCTCGGACGGTGCCACTGGCCAGCCCCTCATGCCACGGTATCAACTTGCCGCGGTCACCCGCGGCGAGGCCGTCACCAAGGTTCTGGCCGCCGGAACGGTCCAGCCGAATTCCAGCGTGATCGTCGGCTCGCAGATCTCGGGCCAGGTCAAGGAGGTCCTGGTCGATCACAACGATCGCGTCACACAGGGCCAGCCCATCGCCCGGATCGACCCGCAGCTCTTCGCCACCCGCGTCGACCAGGCCCAGGCTGACGTCGATGTCGCCGACAATGCCCTGCGCATCGCACGCTCCTCAATCGCCGCGTCCACCGCGGCTGTGGCCCAGGCCGAGGCAGAGCGCGCCCGGACTGATGCCGACGCCAAGCGCAGCGCCGTCGTGGCCGAGAACGCCCGCCGCCGACTTGATCGCAAGTCCCTCCTGATGAAGAGCGGGTCGAGTTCCGCCAGCGAGGCCGAGGACGCCCAGGCGGCCTACGACGTGGCAGTGGCCGAGGCGAATGCCGCAACAGCCCTCGTGAAGGCCCGCGAGGCGCAGGTGCGGCAGGCCGGTGGCGAGCTCACGGTGGCGTGGTCGCGCGTCGGCCATGCCGAGGCACAGCTCCGGCGCAGCCAGGCCGCCCTGCGCCAGGCCGAGGCCGACCTGGAGCGCACCGTCATCCGGGCCCCGGCCGACGGCATCGTCATCGACCGCAGCGTCGCGGCAGGCCAGACCGTCGCCGCCAGCTTCCAGGCGCCGAGCCTGTTCACCATCGGGGACCTGCGCGCCGTGGCCGTCGAAGTCGCCATCGACGAGGCCGACATCGGCCGCATCCAGCCCGGCCAAAAGGCCACGTTCTCGGTCGATGCCTACCCGGACCGGCTCTTTGCCGGACGCATCACCCAGGTCCGCCGAGCACCGCACACGCAGGAAACGGTCGTGACCTACACGGTCATCCTGGCCGCAGACAACAAGGACCTGCTGCTGTTCCCGGGCATGACCGCGAAGGCGGAGATCGTCACGGACGAGAAGCCCGATGCCTTGCAGGTTCCGACCGCCGCCCTGCGCTACCGGCCGCAAGGAATGCCGCAACCTTCAGGATCTCATGTCTGGGTCTTCGACGACCAGGGCATCCGCCCCGTCCCGGTGCAGGTCGGCGCCAGCGAAGCCGATACGACGGAGGTTGCCGGAAACCTGGAAGAGGGACAGAGCGTGGTGCTGTCCGACACCGGAAGCGCAAATGCACCGGGCCCGGCATGGCGCCGCTTCGGCACGAGGGTCGCCGGCTGGCTGGGACCCGCGCAGGCGGCCCTGGCCGGCGCGATGGGGCGCTAAGGAGGTCGGCATGGCGGACGCCCTCGTCGCGGCAGAGGGACTGGGACGGCAGTACCACCTCGGCGGCCGCACCGTCATAGCCCTCGACGACGTGTCCCTCGCCATCGGGATCGGCGACTACGTGGCGATCACCGGCCCATCCGGCTCCGGCAAGACGACCCTGATGAAGATCCTCGGCTGCCTGGACACCCCGAGCAGCGGGCATTACCGCCTCGACGGCGAAGAGGTATCCGGCCTGACCCCGGATCAGTTGGCCGCCACCCGCAACCGCGTCCTCGGCTTCCTGTTCCAATTCTTCCTGCTGCTGCCGCAGAGCACCGCGCTGGAGAATGTGGAATTGCCGCTGGCCTATGCGGGAGTGCCACGGGCGGAACGGCGGCGGCGCGCGCGCGAGGCGCTGGCCCGGGTGGGGCTTTCGGAGCGTGAGGATCACCGTCCGGCGCTCCTGTCCGGCGGCGAGCAGCAGCGGGTGGCGCTCGCGCGAGCGGTGATCAATCGCCCCAAGCTCCTGCTGGCGGACGAGCCGACCGGGGCACTGGACCGCGCCTCGGCCGAGGAGGTGATGCGCCTGTTCGCGGAGCTCAACCGCTCAGGCATGACGATCGTCCTCGTGACGCACGACATGGCGGTGGCGGCCCATGCCGAGCGGGTCGTGCGCTTCCGGCACGGGCGGCTCGAATCCGAGGACAGGAGGCGGGCATGAGGTTCGCGACCACACTCGTGCCGGCCTTGCACGCCCTGCGGGTGCACCGGCTGCGCACAGGTCTGGCGCTGCTCGGCATCGCGTTCGGGGTCGCGGCGGTGGTCCTAATCGTCGCCTTCGGGGCAGCTGGCCAGGCCCGGCTCGATGCCGAGATCCGCGATCTCGGGGCGGACGTGCTGGTGGTCCTGGCTGGCCCGGTCCGCAGCCAGGGTGCCTGGAAGGCGAGCGGCAGCGCGCAGACCATCACCGATGCCGATGCCGAGGCGATCACCCGCGAGGCCGCGGGAATTGCGGCCGCCGCCCCGGCCATGCGCGGCCCCGTCCAGGTGGTGTTCGGCAACCGCAACCGCGCCACGGCCCTGCGCGGCATCACGCCGGCCATGTTCGAGGCGCGCCCCTGGCCGATCGTGAAGGGGCGACCTCTCACGGACGAGGACGTGCTTCGCTCCGCCAAGGTGGCGTTGCTCGGGCATGGGGTCGCCGATCAGCTGTTCGGCGAGGCCGATCCCACCGGACAGGTGATCCGCATCCAGCAGGTGCCGTTCACGGTGATCGGAGTCTTGGAGGAGCAGGGTCACAGCCTCGGCGCAGACGATCTCGACGATCAGGTCCTGGTACCGCTGACCACCGCGCGCAAGCGCATCCTGGGCTATTTTCGAGGCCACCCGACGGCCGTGGGGGGCCTGACCCTGCGCGTCGCGGAGGGCGCCGACATGGACGAGGCCAGGGAAGCGGTGCGCGCGCTCCTGCGCGTGCGCCATCGCTTGGCGCCGCAGGAGCCGGACGACTTCATCCTGCGCGACCTCGCGGCGGCCAAGCGGGCCCAGTCGCGTTCGGACTGGCTCCTGACCACCATGCTCGCAGGGGCCGCCGCTGTGTCGCTGTTGGTGGGCGGGATCGGCATCATGAACGTGATGCTGGTCTCGGTCAGCGAGCGGCGGCAGGAGATCGGCCTGCGCATGGCGATCGGAGCCCGGCGCCGCGACATCGGCCTTCAGTTCCTGATCGAGGCGGGCCTGCTGGCGCTGCTCGGCTCGGGCGCCGGCGTGGCGATTGCCTTATACGGAGCAAGCATGTTCGGAGCCGAAGATGCGCTCGGTCGCCCGGAGACGATGACGGCCATTCTTGCGGCCGTCGCCATCGCGGCGGCCATTACCCTTGTCTCAGCGCTGTACCCCGCCCGCAAGGCCGCCCGTTTGGATCCTGCCGAAGCCTTGATGCAGCAATGACGGTCAGCGGATGCAATGGCTTTGATCCCACTCACGCTCGCGATGAGGACACTCGTCGCGAAAGGGACGTGTAGCCGAGCTTATCCGAGATCTCATGCGCCGCGTTCAGCAGGCTGTCGAGATAGGCGGTGCGATGGCGCAACCCATCCTCACGCGGCGCAACCAGGCACAGGGTGGCGATGCAGGTCTTGTCGGCCTGATAGATCGGCACCGCGAAGCAATGGGTAAAGGATTCCACCTCGCTGTTGAACGTGAAGTAACCGTCGCGCGCGGCAGCGCGCACCTGGGCGATGAAATCTGCGGGATCCAGCATCCTGCCGCTCGGCAGGACAAAGTCCTCCGGCGGGATGAGGTCGAGAATGTCCTGATCCGAAAGATGCGAAACGAGAAGGCGCCCCGACGCCGTCCACGGAATGGCGACGGGCTCGCCGACATTCGAGGAGATGCGAAACGGACGAATCCCCTCGCGCATCATGGCCACCGTGTACTTGTTGCCGTCGAGCAAGCACATCTGCGCCGTTTCACGGGTCTCCTCGGCGAGCTGGACCAGCATGCGGTCGCATTCGCGCATGAGGTCGAACTGCTCGGCATAAGCCGTGCCGAGGAAATAGAGCCGACGGCCGAGAAAGACCCGCCCGTCGCCTCCCTGATAGTCAAGCATGCCGTGGCTGAGCAACAGGTTGACGAGTTCGTAAACCGAGGAGCGCGGCGCACCGATCTCGGCGGCGATCTCGTTGGGCCGCATGGGCTGCCGCTTTACGCGGAGGAACTCCAGGATCTCGAAAGCGCGATCCAGTCCCCGCGTACGGCGCGTAACACTCTCGTTGCCGGCCTCGGCCATGCTCGTCTCCAACTCGCCTCTCAGGCGCGATCAGCGCGGTAGGCCACGCAATCGATTTCTACCTTGCAATCGACCATCATCCGCGACTGAACGCAAGCGCGGGCGGGCGGGTTCGCGCCGAAGTATTCCGCGTAAACGCTGTTGAAGCTCCAGAAGTCGCGCGGATCGTCGAGCCACACGCCGACGCGCATGACATCCTCCAGGCCGTAGCCGGCCTCTTCGAGGATCGCGATCATGTTCTCGATGGCCTTGCGACTCTGGACGACGATGCCGCCGGGCACGATCTCGCCCTTCTCCATCGGCACCTGACCAGAAACATAGAGCCAGCCATTGGCTTCGGTTGCACGGGCGAAGGGCAGCGGCTGTCCGCCGGCACCGCTTTCACCGGCACCGTAACGCTTGATCGTCATGGGGATTATCTTTCTTTCTAGTTGAAGCTGGACGTTTTGAGGAATTCGGCGAGCCGTTCGGTCTTTGGCCGCACGAACATTTCCTTCGGATTGCCTTCCTCACAGATGACACCCTGGTTCATGAAGATGACGCGCGACGAGACCTCGTAGGCGAAGCGCATCTCGTGCGTCACGAGCAGCATTGTCATGCCATCGGCGGCGAGTCCCTTGATGACCTGCAGCACCTCGCCGACCAGTTCGGGATCGAGCGCTGAGGTCACCTCGTCGAACAGCATCAGCCGGGGCGCCATGGCAATGGCACGGGCAATCGCGACGCGTTGCTGCTGACCGCCCGACAATTGGCCGGGATAATGGTCCGCACGGTTGGAGAGGCCGACGCGATCGAGCCAGGTCTCGGCGACGGCCCGTGCCTCGGGCTTTGTCATCTTCTTCACCTTGATGAGCCCGAGCATGACGTTCTCCGCAGCCGTCATGTGGGGGAAGAGATTGAACTGCTGGAATGCCATCCCGGTCAGCGCGCGCTGACGGGCGATCTCCCTCTCGCTCTTGCGGCGACGCGTCGTGCCCTCGACATGATAGCCGATCTCCTCGCCGTCGAGTTTGATCGTGCCACCCTGGAAATCCTCCAGCATGTTGATGCAGCGAAGCATGGTCGTCTTGCCGGAGCCGGACGAGCCGATGATGGAAATGACCTCGCCTTCCTGAACGGCACAATCGATCCCCTTGAGGACTTCGTGCTGCCCGTAGGTTTTGCGCAGACCCCTGATCTCGAGAATGGTCTTGGCCATTGGCACGGTCTCCTCAGGACGGCAAAGCGGTCTTGCGCTCGACATACTTGCCGAAGCGTTCGATACCGTAGTTGATGATGAAATAGAGGGCGCCTGCCAGGAAGTAGAACTGCAGGCTCAAGAAGTTGCGGGAGATGATCTCTTGCGTGCGCAACAGCAGTTCCGCGACGCCGATGACGGACAACAATGTCGAGGCCTTCACCATCTCGGCGGCCGTGTTCACCCATGCCGGCAGGAACTGCCGCATGGCCTGTGGCCAGAGCACCGACGTAAAGGTCTGGACGAAGGTCAGGCCTATCGCCTTGGCTGCCTCGGTCTGCCCCTTCGGGATCGCCTGGAGCGCGCCACGCACGATCTCGCCCACATGAGAGGAGCAGAAGATCGCCAGCGCGAGGACGCCCGCAGCGAACGGCCCGAGATTGATGCCGACGGCGGAGGAGACGTAGTAGCTCGCGAGCACCAGCACGAGGACCGGAGTCCCACGGATGATGTCCGTGTAAGCCCTCACCGCAAGGCGCAGCGCGACGCCGCCATAGACCAGCGCCATACCGACGAAGACGCCGAGCACGGAGCCTGCGAGAATAGCCAGCAGCGAGATCGACACCGACATGCCGAGACCACTGAGGATGACGTAGCGTGCGATCCAGAGCTGATCGAGAAAGGAATGGGACATCGGCTTACCTCGGCAGGGCCAGCCGGCGCTCGACGAAGCGCATCAAGGCGGCGATGAGGAAACAGGTCGCGACGTAAAGGGCGGACGTGACCATCCAGGTCTCGACAACGCGGAAGCTCTCGACATTGATCTTGCGCGCGGCAAAAGTCAGTTCCGGCACGGCGATCGCAGCGGCGAGGGACGTATCCTTGAACAGCGAGATCACGGTCGAGGACAATGACGGCAGCACGTTGCGCACCATCAACGGCGCTATGATGGAGGTGCGGATCTGCATCGACGTCAGGCCGATGGCAAGACCTGCTTCCGTCAGGCCCTTCGGGATCGACAGAAGCCCGGCGCGGAACACCTCGGCCAGATATGCGCCGGAATAGAGCGAGAGCACCAGGACGAAGCTCTTGATCTTGTCGAGCCGAAAGCCCAGTTGCGGCAGCGCGAAATAGGCGAAGAGCACGAGAACGAGGATCGGCAGGTTGCGGAGCACCGTGACGTAGAGCCGCGCCGGCGCAGCCGCGAAACGATTCTTCGACGTCAGGGCGAAGGCCAGAACGAGGCCGATCGCCGCGCCGATCAGGATCGAGATCACTGCAAGGCCGAGACTGAGCATCAGGCCGCTCAGGAGGAAGTCGAAGTTGCGCCAGACGGCGCTGAAGTTCAGCGTGTAACCCATGGCGTGCCGCCCTTGTCAGAGTGGCGGAGCGGGAGGCGCTCCCGCTCCGCGCGGCCTTTACTTGAATTCGACGGGGAAGCCGATCTGCGGCGGAGGCAGGTCCTTGCCGAACCAGGTCTTGAAGGACTTGGCGTAGGTGTCGAACTCCACGCCGGTCATGGCTTCGTGCAGGGCAGTGTTGACGAAGTTCAGCCAGTCCTGATCGCCGCGCTTGACGGCGCAGGCATAGGTCTGCGGATTCCAGCCGTAACCCGCATCCTTGTAGCGGCCCGGGTTCTGCGTCATGTACCAAGCGAGCGACGACTGATCGGTGGCCACTGCGTCGGCGCGACCGGATTCCAGCGCCTGATAGATCAAGTCCACGGAATCATACTGGTCGACGGTCGCTTGCGGCAGGGCAGCGTGCACCATGGACTCGGCATAGACGTTCTGGAGAACCGAAACGGTGACCGACGAGCCCGCCGCCTTGAGAGCGGCGTAATCGCCGTACTTGCCATCGGCCTTCAACATCAGGCCGACACCTTCGCGGTAATAGGGAATCGTAAAGGCGACCTGCTGCGCGCGCTCGCCCGTCACGGTCATGAACTGGCAGGTGATGTCGACCTTGTTCGTGGTGATGTTCGGGATGCGCGCGTCGGAGGACTGGTTCACGAACTCGATCTTGTTGGGATCGCCGAAGAGCGCCTTGGCAATGATGCGGCCCATGTCGATGTCGAAGCCCTGAAGCCTGTCGTCCGCGCTTTTGAAGTGCCAGGGCGCGTTGGTGCTGCCGGTTCCGAGCACGAGAGTGCCACGCTTCAGCACCTCATCGAGTTTGCTGGTCTGGGCCAGGGCCGGAGTGGACGCGAGGAGGGCGGCGGTGGCCAGCATCAAGCCGGCACGAAGTGAAATGGTCATGATGTTCCCTCAGATTCTCTGCTTGTCCAGTATTTTGGACATATGTCTAAATTACTGGATTGACCCATCAGGAGCGATGATGGATGCCTTGTCAAGGGGCGGCCCGAAAAAAGGCGTTCGGCTTGAGAACGGCGCCACCAGCGGGGCCTTATTGGGCCCTCTTCCGAGGTCCCCATGGCCTTTCCAGATCAGGCTGGGCGGGCGGCCAATCCGCCCATCATGCTCGTCGATCTCGCTACTGCGCTGAGAATATGGAGCGCCTCCGGCATGCTGCCCGAAACCTTTCGGGGCAGTCCGGGGAAGGTCGATGGGAGCGCCTTGCGCGGCTCGCGCCGGCACCGGCCTGGCTGTTGCGTGATCGTGCGGATGGCCTCCCGACACGCAGGGCTCCCTTTCTCCGCGAGAGCGTGCTTCACAAGCCGGACGATCTGTCTTGCTCTGTGGCGGGCGTCCACGCATGTCGCGGGTTTCTGATGGCAGCCGGAACGATGCGGGAGCGGCCCGTAAACGCCTATGCTGTGCGCCGCTCAAGCTGCTCATGGGCCGCACCCGCCTCCTGATGGCCCGGCAGAGATATGTCCGCCGACGGATATGATGCACGTCTCGTCCATCTGCCGCCTCCCGCGACTTGCGGCGGCTCAACCCTGGCGAATGCTCCACTAAGCCATACGATAGGGCAGTTCAGACAAACTGAGCCCCATCACTGTACCCCTTTAGAGCCGAAGGCCTCTCCCGAGTCACCCCCTCCTGCTTCTTGACCGCAGCCGGCGTCGATACTGGAATGGAGCCGCCATGCACATAGCACTCACCAGGCCTCGGTTACAGTTTGCAGCCAATACACCTCACGGCGAACTCACATTATTCGAGCAACCTTGGTGGCTCGATGCGGCCCTTGACGGAGAGTGGCGGCGCGCGGAGGTGAAATGGGACCGCGTCACAGTCGGGCAAATGCCCTTTCATGTGAAACGGAAGTTCGGTTTCAGGATTGTTCGGAACCCACCCTATACTCGAATGATCTCGCCGCGATTCTCTCTCCCGCCTGCGAAGCCGATCAATGATCTCCACAACCGGGTCCGCATTCTCCGTGAGTTATTGAAGCAGCTTCCCGACCATGACCGCTTCAGGCTCCAGCTCAGTCCGCTTTCGGACGCGCTGCTGCCGTTTGTGGTTCTTGGGTTCAATGCAGAAACGACTTTCACGTTTCAGTCCGAGGCCGCATCCTCGTCAGCCGACGCCTGGAGAGAGCTGAACCCCAAAACACGCAGCGCCATCAGAGCGGCGGAGAGAAGCTTTCATACGACATCCCACTTCGACGTGGACCGCCTCATCCATCTCTCCAAGAATCAGCATCGTGGCCGCGATCACAACGACTATCCGGCCCTGTCCCGAATTTGGGAGGCCTGCAGCTCCCGCAGCTGCAGCACCATCCTGTCGGTGCGCGACAGGAGCGGCAATGACGTTGCCTCGACGCTCCTCGTCTGGGACGACAGCTTCGCCTATTTCCTGGTTTCGGCGCGGGACGGGGGAGAATTCAACAAAGGCGCCACCTCCTTACTGCTTTGGGAGGCTCTGAAGTATGCCAAGAACCTGGGTGTCACCTTCGACGTGGATGGGTTTCATTCGACGGCGGCCGCTCGATTTCTCACACAGTTCGGCTGCCAGCCGGTCGCCCGAAACATCGTCAATAGAAGCCGGCCGCTTGCGGAGATCGTATTCACGATCCGCGATCTGATCTTCGGAAGACCAGCCTGAAACCCATCGAAGCTCGGGAGCCGACAACAACGGCAACGACATACACCGTGTCAAAGAGCCTAAAGGAGCCGCTCCTTCCGTTCTGGCAGTCCTAGGATTGTTTCCACTTGGGTGGAATCCGCCCTCCTCTCTCGCAAGAAATGCTCCAGCCCTGCGGCCCGAACATTCCGGCTGCGCCTAACGGTCCCGGCGCGGTGAAGGTCTGTCCCTATCGAAAACTCGATACGGGACGAACAGTCCCCTGCGTCAGAAAGCGCTCGTGCCCCGAACTCCACTCGATAACCTCATCCTCTGCTGAAGGCCTGCTCGATCTCAGGAGCATCACGATCACGGCACAAGCCACAGAGAAGAGCGACAGCATCAGACCTGTCGTCAGGATCACAAGGCGGTTTGGAAAGATGGGCAAGAGCGGTTTCGTTGCTTCCTGAACGATCCGGGGAGGAAGAAACTTCCGAGACGTGAGCGCCGCCTCGTCGATCTGCCGGTCTGCAAACTTCCGCGCAAAACTCTCCGCGTTCACACGCGCCAGCTCCACATTCCCCTTCAGCTGATCGTACATGGCGCGCTTGCGGGCAAGCTCCGCCAGATCCCCGTTCACCGTACGCAGCTGGTTCTCCTGCACCGACACAAGCGCCCGAAGCCCTTCAAGCTCCGAGTTCGTCCTGACGAGGGTCTCGACCGTATCCTGATACACTCTGACCAGAAGCAGCGGCGGGTCCCCTGCGGTGAACTGGGTCGCGCCGTCTTTCGGCTTTCCCGCCTCCTCGGCGGTTGCCTTGTTCGACAGCTTCTGCGCATCGCGCGCGAGCGCCGCAATCTGCGGGGATGCCGAATTGAGCTTCATCAGGTAAAGCTGCCGGGTCAATTCGCTCAGTTGAGCCTGCTTCTCCGAAATCCGGCCAAGGGTTGAGGAAAGCGCCCCCTGAAGCTCCTCTCTCCGGGTGAGATAAAGCTTCTGCTGCTCGTCGATGGAATACACGCCCTCCTTGACGGCGAACGAGCTCAAGGTCAGCGACGCTTTCTCGAACTCGGCATTAAAGAGTTTCTTGCGTTCCTCCAGAAAGCCGATGACGTTTGTGACCGAAGCCAGCTGGACGTACCGCGCCTTGTACTTCTCCAGCAGCGTCGAAACAAATTCCTTCGCGATCTCCGGCTGCGTGTGAAGGAAGGATACGCGAATCAGATTGGTCTTTGCCTCCGGACGAACCGTGAGCGATCGGGAGGCCGCAATGATCGCGTGATCCACAGCCTCTCCCTGCCCACCATTCTCCGGCGGTCCTGGATCCAGCAGGGCACGGATCTTGGTTTTCACATCCGCCAGGGAGCTGATGTCCGCCCAAGGTTTTGCATTCGAGACCGGATAGAGACGGTGGACTCCGATGGCTTCTACGGCACTGCGGATCACGCTTTCACTCTGGATGATGAAGGATTGGGAATTGAGCAACTGATCCTGCAGCAGGTCACTACTGCCCATACGCCCTGTCTCGCTGAGGCTATTCGCCTCGTTGGGGCTGATCATGACAAGAGCGGTCGCTTCATACGTGCGGGGCACGCCGGTAAACGCGATCCAGGAAAGGCCATTGACCAGAACAGCGATCAAGAGAAGCAGGAATTTGCGTTTCCAGACCAAACTGACGATCTGACCCGCAGGGTTCACAACCTTATCCGCGATTCCCAAGCTAAACGTATGATTCATGTCTCAGGATCCCCAACGGCGCATCCGCTTTTCGATTGTTCCTGCTCGTCACAACGAAGACGATTCCAAGACCGGACGCGTGCCGGTCAATGAATGGACTGAGGCGCGCCACCCCGCCTCTTCTATGACAATTCTGACGTCGGCGTTGCTGCGGTGATCCGCGCTCCGGGAGCCTGAATACCAGACGATCACGCCTTCCTGGCCCGTTCCCCTCGCTCCAGTGTGCAGCGGCAGTTCATCCTGATCCGCAGGAACCGTCTGTCCAAACCACTGATGGAACCACGGACGCGACGAAACAATCGCTCCATACACCGGATTCTCATAAATGAAGTATATCTCGCGGCCACTTCCGAGCAGGGTTTCGATCCGGTCCAGCACGGCTTCCAGGATCGGCTCTCCAAAGGAGTGGCACAGGAAGAAGACGAGGTTGCCGGGCGGAAAGTCGATCTGCGTGGCGTCAGCATGGACGATACTCGGCTGCACCCGGTCAGGATACCGGCTGCGCAATTGCTTGATGTTATCCTCGGCGATACGACAGAGTTCCCGAGCGAGTTCGACTCCGACGATCCGCTTGAACGGGAATTCGCTTGCGACGAAAAGGGCTCTCCCTTTGCCGCATCCCAGGTCAATGAAGGTCGGCTGCAGATTCTCAATGTCGATCGTTGCAAGTGCTGCTCTGAGGCAACTCGGCTGGCAACCTGCATAGGCAGTGTTGAATCTATCGCTGGATGTCCGATTGCCGAGAAGCCAGCCCGGAATAGCACCTCCGGTATCGATGCCATACAAGCGATCTATCGGGTGCTGGCCCGCGATCGTGCGGTATTTCCGACGAAGATTATAAAGCCTGACGAAGAGCCTCCACAGAGGCGGCAATGTCGTAAGGGCGGCGCCCAGCATGTGTCTGGCACCGATTGCCGATCTATCGATCATGCGCGACCTTTCCGAGTATGGCATCAAATCAGAAATGCTTTGTACCAATAAGAAAATGCGACTGATCTGATCTGCTGTCCGCAGCAAAGTCAATTTTGCGCGCGTAGTACCTCCGGCGAGAACAACTGCAATTCGCTATCTGTTGCGGATAAGCTGCTGCATATTCGCCATGTTGATTCATGTATTTTATATCGTGAGCACTATACTTTACAGCTAGAATAATACTTTATTGCCGAAGCCTGTGTTTTTTATCTTCTTCAAGTCTATTCTCGATCGTGCTCCTCTAGCGGCACCTGATGAGCTCTGCCCATGAGAAGTTTCTTTCAAGCCGAGTGGGAGAAAGAAGAGCAATAAACGCCAGCCATCAGCAGCAAACTCAAGCAGAACACAGCCAATACAGATTCTTTGAAGAGAGGTTCCTATGAAAACTGCGATGGTGTGTGGCGCAGGCGGTTTCATTGGGGGGCACCTTGTGTCCGCATTGAAGCGAGAAGGTTTTTGGGTGAGAGGTGTCGACCTGAAATTTCCAGAGTTTCACGAGACCGACGCCGATGACTTCATCATCGGAGACTTGCGCGATCAGGCATTCTGCCGAGCGGTCGTGGACCGGCGTTTCGATGAAGTCTACCAGCTTGCTGCGGATATGGGCGGAGCCGGGTACATCTTTACCGGCGAGCACGACGCCGACATCATGCACAACTCGGCGACGATCAACTTGAACATCCTCGATGTGGCTCACAAGAGAAACATCAAGACCGTATTTTATTCTTCATCAGCGTGCATATACCCGGCCTACAACCAAGAGGATCCGGATCATCCGGTCTGCTCTGAGGCATCAGCATATCCAGCCGCCCCCGACAGCGAATACGGATGGGAAAAGCTTTTCAGCGAACGCATCTATCTCGCATACAACCGTAACTACGGAATGCGAAACCGAGTTAGCCGCTACCACAACATCTTCGGCCCCCAGGGTACGTGGTCAGGTGGCAAAGAGAAGGCTCCTGCCGCTATCTGCCGGAAGATTGCGATGGCTCCGAACAACGGAGAGATCGAAATCTGGGGTGATGGAACGCAAACGCGCTCTTTCCTGTATATCGACGAGTGCATCGAAGGCACTCTGAAACTGACACGGTCAAACTTCACGGGGCCGGTCAATATCGGATCTGAGGAGATGGTGACGATCAACCAACTCGTCGAGCTCGTCAGCGATATTGCAGGAAAGAAGATCCACAAGGTTCATATCCCCGGCCCCACCGGAGTGCGCGGACGCAACTCCGACAACACGCTCATTGCAGAGAAGCTGGGCTGGGCTCCCTCGAAATCCCTGAGATCGGGCCTTGAGAAGACCTACGCTTGGATCGAGCAGCAGGTACACCAGGGCTACCTGAAGGCAGCCTAGTCCGAACGAGAGCTTGGGAGCGGTAGGTCGTTCATCATGTTGGTATCGCCTAGCCGCTTCCTGCTCCCCTGCTCACGGATCGCCTTTCGAATTCATCACCGCACACTCCATAACCCCAACAACTGATCATGCGCATTGTCATTGCAGATTATTCAGGGCATCCCTTCCAGGTTCACCTCAGCCGTGAGCTCTCTCGGCGAAAGCACGAGGTTCTGCATCTGTATTTTTCGGAGTTTCAGACCCCTAAGGGCCGGCTCACGCTGGAAGAAGGCGACCCTGACAATCTGGACATTGAGGGCGTCAGTCTTGGCCGGCCCTTCGAGAAGTATTCATTCATCCGCCGGCGACAGCAGGAAAAAACGATCGGGCGACATTTTCTCCGTCGTGCCCTTCGACACAAGCCTGACGTCGTCATCGGCAGCAACCTGCCCCTCGATGCGCTCAACGTCATAACGGCGGAGCTGGCCCATTACGACATTCCATTCGTATTCTGGCAGCAGGATATCTACTCGACGGCGATACGATCTATCCTCTCGAAGAAACTGGGTTATCTCGGGCACCTCATAGGCTGGCATTACGCCGCTTTGGAGCGCAAATTGCTCAACCGGAGCAGTGCGGTCGTCGTGATCTCTCCCGATTTTGAAACGGCCCTGAGAGACCAGTTCGGAGTCACGGACAAGCCGGTTTACGTCGTCGAGAACTGGGCTCCACGTGATGAGATCACCCTTAAGCCGAAGGTCAATGCCTGGGCTGCCGGCCACGGTCTTCTCGGGAAAGAAGTCGTTCTCTATACGGGCACCATCGGTATGAAGCATGACCCCGGTCTGCTTCTTCTGCTGGCCCAGGAGCTCGCGGGTCGCCCGGACAGCCTTGTCGTGGTCACCTCCGAGGGACCGGCAGCGGATTGGCTTGCTGCGGAGGCCAGCAGAAGAGGGCTTACGAATCTGAAGATCCTGCCGTTTCAGCCTTTCGACGTGTATCCGGACGTGCTCGCATCAGCGGATATTCTCGTCAGCATCCTTGAGGCTGACGCCGGCATCTTCTCGGTGCCGTCGAAGGTCTTGAGCTATCTTTGCTCAGGCCGGGCCATCGTCTTGTCCGCCCCACCCGAGAATCTTGCCTCCCGTATCGTCGCCAGGTCAGGTGCCGGCGCTGCCGTTCGCGCGGGAGACGCTTCCGCGTTCGTGCAAGCCGTGAAGGATCTTCTTTCGGATCGAACCGCTTGCGCCGATTGTGGCTCGGCGGCACGCGCCTATGCGGACGAGACCTTCGACATCATGAGGATCGGCCAGACTTTCGAATCGATCTGCATCGCTGTTACGGAGAGCAGAATCCAGAATGCCCCGGCGCAACCCAGGCCGGTTCCCGCCTAGCGCATCGTGCGGACCCTTCCGGTCCGCTCAAAACGATGCGCCGCCATCAGCGTCAGCACCGGAAGAGCCGAAGATGGGACTTATGGTGTCTCGGGCGGTCAAACGGCCTCGATCATTCGGCAGCCGCGGTTCTCATGGGATCGTTCGGGCTGCTTCATAGCCCGCAGCTACCGCCATTATGGCTGCCCGCCCTAAGGACTGACGGTGTTGGCCTGCCGGATCGTCGAAATGGCCTTTAGACCAACCGATAGACATCTGTGCGCTGCGATGACCAGCAATCCCGGCCAGAGCAACAGACCGACATTGAAGATGTCTGCCCTGATGAAGGTGTATAGGCCCCACAGGAGGAGCGGGAGCCACACGACGGTTTTCTCTCTCGAGTTATGGATGAGCCGGATGCAGAGCAACAGCCAGAGGAAAGCCAGGACAGACGTTACCACCACAGCCCCGATTGCGCCAAACTGCCAATACAGATCCCCATACCCGGTCACCAAACTCTCACTCTTGGTCCATTCCCAACGATAGGGCGAAACGAGCTCCGTGAAGAATGCGCTGGCGCCCATCGGCTTCTGCGGAAAGATCGAACGCGGGATCGGAGCCGCCAGCAATGCAAACAGGCTTATCGGCGGTGAGATCGATATGCTGTGAGTGAAATCATAGAGAGCCGAGAACATCTTTGCGAAGCTGACCTCCTCTCCCATAAAGAGAAGATGGAAGAGGCCCCCCTTCTGCGACAAGTAGTCCAAGAAGGAACCGTACTGCTCCGTTTCCCGAAACGTGTAGCGCGCTCCCGTCAGGAACAGGCCCAGAGCCGGCAGGGCGGGCACATACCAAGAGGCCGAAATGCGCTTCGAATGAGCATAGGCTACGGCAAACGCCAGAAGGCACACGAGCGGCATCACACGGGCTCCACCAGCGCCCACCAGCAGGGCCGCACAACTCATGGTGATGGCGAAACCCAAGGCGGAAATCGGCCGCGGCATATAGGCAAGCAGCAAGGCCAATGCATTGGGCAGGAACCAGGTCGCAATCGCGGGAAACACATTCTGTCGAGAGTTCACCTGGAAGGATAAGCCTCCATCGCCGTTCCGCATCAGCGGAACCAGAACGGCCAAGGAGAAACTCATAATGGCTATGAATATGATGACGGCACCGACCCATTCCTCCGACCAGCGCCTTCCATCGTCGATGAGCACCGGCCGTATGACGGGTTGCGTGCGTTTCATGGACCAGATAGCGGCTTGGAATCCCGCAGCGGCGCCCAACGTAATGAGCGTGTAGACGCAGTAGGCATTCAGAACCGTGTAAGATGCAAGAGAAGTCCGTGTCTCGAGAAACTCAATGGCTGGATCGTTGAACACGATGACGAAATCGATGTTGAACAACAGCATGATGACGGCAAAGATGATAAGCGGGTTCAACGCTCCGCCTGCAAAGTTCCGGAAAACGGGTGATCTCGCCTCTCCGACAAGGGCCAGAAGGAGGCCCATGTTGAAGACGAATATGCAGGTGAAGATGAGCGTCATGCCAGGTAGCTCCTGCGAAACACCGCGTAGTAGTAAGCTCCCGCCTGCCCGGCGAACATGACGACATCAACCAGGGCAAGAAACACCAGACCGAGAACGCCTGTCAGAGCGAAGATCGCGGCGGCAGAAACGCCGATGCTGCAAAGCATGATGCACGAGTATAGCTTTACCCGGCTCTGGAGGATCAGCACCTGCCCGAGAGTGGCCGAAACAGCCCACAAAGGCAGGGCTGCTGTAAAGAACGGGAGATACGCCGCCACCTTGGAGAACTGCGGCGACGCTTGCGGGCTCCACAGGGCGACCACGGTGCTCAGTCCAAACAAGGCCAATGCCATGCCGAGGCTCAAACCCTGCGACATCAGCAAGTCGGATAAATGAAACGGGCTGCGCGTCGCCACGCGGCTGAAGCGGGGAAACTCCACTCTTTTGACGAGACCGATCGCCTGGGCCGTCGCGCTGATGACCTGTCGGATGTAAATGTAGATTCCCAGCACGTCGCGACCGAGGCTTTCGGACACAACGACCAGAAGCAGACGGCCGTAGAGCTGGTTCGGGAACTCGGCCGTGCAATAGACTGCTCCCTCACCGAGATATTTCAGGATACCCTGTCTGGTCGCACTCAGAAATCCTCCGAGAGGCTCGATCTGTCTCGCAACCGCATACTGCAGAAGGACGCAGATGGCGCAACCGGCCGAATAAGCGCCCCCGATGAGCAGGCCTGCATGGTAGCTGCCGCCTTCTCCGAGCAAAGAATACGCCATCACCGCCGAGCCTGCCCA
The DNA here is from genome assembly GCF_055792805.1 of Microvirga sp. HS2. NCBI lineage: Bacteria > Pseudomonadati > Pseudomonadota > Alphaproteobacteria > Hyphomicrobiales > Methylobacteriaceae > Microvirga > Microvirga sp. HS2. The sequence goes on along the minus strand of NZ_JBVVAJ010000012.1, from coordinate 81,556 downwards.
AGGAAGCCCAGCAAGGGGACCGCTGAGAGCATTGCGTGCGTGCCCGTCCAGATAGCCGGACAGGTTGAAGGCCCAGATCGGAGCAATCGCCAAGCCTCCTGCGATCATGCCGGCGGTCAGGGGGTCGCTCTCCTGATAGAACCAGGCGAGGACGACCTGAATCGCGACGACCGGGGCTGCGATCAGCATACGCCCAATCGAGGCCTCCCAGTGGCGAACGAACTTTGCCTGCTGCACCGCCATGCGAGGAAGAAGCGCGAGCCCACCCCAATCGGCGGTCCACTGGATGAGCGATAGAATGGCGAGCGCAAGCCCGAACGATGCCGTTGTCGACAACTGACCATTGAAGACCAGAATTGTCTGCACCAGGAATACGCTTCCCTGCCCGAGCAGGATTCCGACGAAGAGGCCCGCAAGTCGAACAACGAAGTCGAGCCTGGAGGCGATGCTTCGCGCGATCACAGGACAAACCCCGTCTCTCGGGTGAAGTACTTATAGTCGAGGGACAAGGCCGACACGGGCTTTGCGGGAACCCCTCCGTACAGCATCAGCGTTTCCTTGAAGGGTTTGTTCAGCAGGGAATTTGCCCCGAGAACGCAATAGTCCGGCAGCGTGCTGCCTCCCAGAACGACCGATTTCGTCCCCACGAAGCAGTAGCGTCCGATGTGAATGGGGCGGGAGCGCTGGACATTGTTCAAAAGATCGATGCTATGGGTGAGAAACTGGCTCCCATAACCTGCAACCGTCGCGAATGCCCCGATGGTGACGGCGTTTGTGCAATCGATGATGTGCCGGTTGGTCACAGCTGAATGTGCATCCAGGATGAGTTCAGACCGCCGATCGGATTCACTCCGGTAAGCAGGCGCGTTTCTCGGGTAGCCTGAGATCCAGTTGCCGCGTCCGATGCTCGCATGTTCAGCGACGCGGACCATCTCCAGGTTCTTGCATACGGTCAGATGCCCGATCGATGCCCCCTCGCCCATCACCAGGTAACCCGGGAAGACCCAGGCGAGGCCGATATGACTTGTGGGTGCAAGATCGTACTTCCAGAACCGAATGAGAATCAGGCGCCGCAACCGCCACGGCAGAAGCACGACGACAGCGCAGGCCAACAGGTAGGCCGCTTGCTTCACGCGTTTGGACAGGCGGTATGATCTGCTAGACATCGGTATGACTCACCATTCCCGATGCTCGACGTCTGTTCACGGCTCCCGCCGTCCCGCTGCACGCGAGTAATTCTACGAGACGGGACAGATCGGCCTGACCTTCGGCGAACAGTTCCTGCATGAGGATTTGCGCGGCGCGGCAGGCGTCGTTGTAGCTCGACGGCTGCTCGCACCAGCCTTCGATGACTTCGCACGATTGGCCCACGAAGTCGGCGTCCTGTGGGATGACATGACCCGCTGGCGGGCTCAGAAAGCTGGGAATGCATCCACGGTCGAACGATATGATCGGCAGGCCATGTCCGAGAGCTTCCAAGAGCACGAGCGGATAGGCCTCTATCTTGTAACGCGTCGGGAATATGAACGCATCGATGCCGTCGAAGAAGTCGGCCTTCCGGTCGCCGTAAAGAGGGCCCAGATACCGGAGTTGCTCCGGCGCTTCTGCAATGGCACGCTCGATGGCCTCCTTGTCGACCCCGGACGTGACCGGCCCGGCAAGAAAGCCCTGGACGCGAAGATTTCGCCGGCGCAATTCTCTCACCAGATCGAGAAAATCGTAGAGGCCCTTCTCCCTGCAGAGATTGCTGATCAGCCCGATGCGAAACACCTCTCCGGCATCCGGGCGATTCCGGCTGAGCACTCTTTTGGCATGAGCATCGGAGATCAATGCCGCATTGGAGCAGATCAGCGTCCGGTAAGTGCCTGGATATCGTTCTCGGAATGCTCTCTGCATCCGCTCGCATAGAAAGACATGGGTTGACCTGCGCCCGCCGATCCGGACCAGCGCCTCCATCAAGCGAGATGTCCGGGTGATGTAGGAGAAACTGTGATGGTGGAGAACGATGGGCAATCCCTTGAAACGTCCTCCCATCACGATCAGGACGTTGTAAAGCAATCCGAGACCACTATCGACGGATACGTAAAGCAGCGAGTTACGCTTGGCTTTGAACGTAAACTTCAATGCTCCCCGCATCATCGCCAGGCCGCGCCGAAGCACATAGACGGACGAGCGCTGCAAGGATCCCGGAGATGCGTCGATCGTCGTGACGTCGACCATGCCCGAAATGGCATTTCTCACCGACTGATTGACGTTTGACTGCCCGTGCAAGGGGGGCGGCAAGGATGCGACGAAGATGACGCCTCGCTCCGCCGCCTGTTTCACTTGGGTGTCTGGCATCTAAATTGTAGCCTTGCTTGCAATGCTCTAATCTACAGTTCATGTGGCAACAGATCTTCGGCCCGCTGCTTTCTGGCCATGCCCAACCGTCCCGAGCTATTGATTACCGACAAGGCGAGCCCGATGCAAAGATCCCTTGTTCAACCAATACTTTATTTCCAGGGCGCCCACTTAAGATCGCGCCCCCTAAACCCAGAGAGCCCTTCGTCCCGAACTCTTCGGATGAGACTTAGTCTTTGGGTCACCTTTGCCGTTCTTGTGGCAGCTCTCTTTTCCGCCAGCGCCCAAGGCTTCTCGTCTCCGGGAGCAGGCGCGCGGAGGGTCTACGCCCATTACATGGTTGCCTTTCCCACCTATGGAACACGTGCGGAAAACTACCTTCGAGAGATCAAAGAGGCTCAAAGCCTCGGGATTGACGGCTTCGCGCTCAACGTGGCCCGGTGGAAGGATGCGCCAGTCGAATACAAGGAGCGGGTCGCCAACATCTTCATAGCGGCTGCGAAGGCCGAACCGAGATTCGAGCTGTTCTTCTCTGCGGATCTGTGTTGCGGCCTCGCGGCGGACGATGTCCGGGACATGCTGGTTCAATACTCGACACATCCGAGCTACGTGAAAAGGCATGGGCGCCCCGTTCTCACGACTTTCCTTGGGCAGGACCAGGGGAAGAATTTCTGGACTTCCGATGTTCTCGCACCTCTTCGCGCCAAAGGGATCGACGTCTTCTTCATTCCTTTTTTCTACGCGAGCCCTCCATGCTCGTACGAGGATTCCGGATGCGCGCAATACAATACGCCGAAGCCGCAGGCGTTACGTGCCGCTTACGACGGCTGGTGGAAGGATGTGATCGACGGACTTCACTATTTCGCAGTGGCAGGAGAGACCAAGAGCATCGTGGCTACGGGCGAAGCCTATGCCAGACTGCTTAGGTCGGAGAACAAATTCTTCGTGGCTGGCGTGAGCCCCTACTTCTGGCTCGGCCGAACGTTGGGCGAGGGACGTTCTCCCATCCGCCGCTACTTCGAAACGCACGGCGGAGAAGGCATCGAAGAGCAGTGGCTCTCCGTCATTCACGAGCAGAATCCCGACTGGGTGATCATCGATACGTATAACGACTTCACCGAGTCCTATATGAGTCCGGCAGATCCGGCCGAGATGCCGCTCAAAGAATCATTCTTCAATGTCGGACCACTCCTCAAGAGCCACGCAGGCTATACCGATATCTTCAAATACTACATAGCCTGGTTCAAGCTCGGCACCCGGCCCCGGATCGACAGGAATGCATTGTTCGTTTTTTACCGGACTCATCCCAAGGGGGCTGTTGCGACGAACGATCGACGGAATATCGTCCAGTACGGAGGCGTCGAGGACAACCTGTACATCACTACCATGGCCAGATCTCCCGGCATGCTGGTTGTCCGATCAGGCGATCGGATCGAGACCCGTTCGGTTGCCCCCGGAATGTCCCATTTTCGCATTCCATTCCAACCGGGGCCGCAGAACTTCTCCCTCCATCTCGGCGAAGACGCTCTGGAGCTTGCAGGAGACCCGATCGACAGCACCATCGAGACGTACAATTTCACGACGACGGCGAGATCCGTTCATGGGCGTTAAGAACCTCCCTTGCCAGCATAGCTTGCGGGTCTGTGCGCCGACCTGAACTGCGCATCCGGCTTGCGCCGCCCTTCATGTCGAGGACGCTATGGATCTCTCGCAAACCTGGCCACCTACGATCATGCGTGGCGAGATGGCGCCTCTGACAAGATGAGCAGGGAGTACCCACCGAGAAGGCGTTGCGTATAGCGGATCGACAAACGCTCGGCGAGGCGGCGAACGACGTTCGCTGCATCGGTTCGCAATCCTTTGTTCGCACTGGGCAAAGACAGGGTGCTGGACGTGAAGCGGGTTGCGAGCACGGAGAGCCCGCAGTCCCGTATCGTACTGACGGCCGTCTCCTCCGTGAAATACTGGATATGCCCCAGTCTCTGCCGGTTCTCTATCAGCTTTCCCCTGAGGAGCGACGAAACGTTGATGTCCAACGGGATATGGAAAATCTGATAGCGCGAGAGCTTTCCCATGCTCTTGATGAAGCCCATGTAATCTTCGACATGCTCGATCACGTCGATGGCCAGCGCGAGATCGTAATAGTCCTGAATGTCTTCGACAGACGTTCCGAAGAACCGAATCTTGTCTGAGCCGTATCGAATGGTCGCGGCACTCAGCGCGTCAGGGGACACATCATATCCGTGCACGGCTTCTATGCTGGGAACACTCGATGCCAGTTCGTCGCAGATGCGCCCGATGCCGCAGCCGAGCTCACAGAGGGTTCGGGGCTTCAGAGAATTCTGAGCGAGCAGACTTCTGATCTGCTCAGCTTTCCAAGGACTGTCTTCTTCATGCCAGTCCGGGTTCAGGTTTCGGTAAGTGCCGTCTGCATAGATGGAAGTCGTTTGCATGCAACTGCCACTCCCTCGAGTTGACCCCAGCGATCATTGCGACAGGAAACCCACTGAAAGCTACTACATGCGGAAAGACCTGAATAGCAGCCCGGCCGAAACCTGAAGGGTTAGTCGAACCCGGGCGCGGGCGATTGCATGACCGACGCTGCTTGGTGGAGCAGGCCTGTCCTTGGCTGACGCGCATGGGCTCTGTGGCGATTTGTCGGCGAGGACGGAAAGAGGGCTGTTCCGCGCACAGGTTTCACGCAGCCGGTCTGTCGCATCGCCCGGTGAGAGCAGCGGCTGATGGCGCATCATGTGCGGCGTCTCGATCCCGCCCGGGCGGCCACGCCGGAAAGAAGCGCGGCCTGGAGATGGGGGAGCATCGAACCTGCCCTCAGGCCCATGCGATGCTCTGGAGCTGGTGCCACTTGCGTGGCACCAGCTCCTTTCTTCGATGCGCTATCCCCGCGCGCGGGCGCGGATCATGAAGGTGTCATAGGCGTACTCGGCCACTTGGAACCAGAGATACTCCTCGTTGCGGAAGGCTCGATAGCTCTCATAGACTTTCTTGAAGTCGGGATTTTTGGCCGAGACTTCGTCGTACACTTCGTTAGCGGCCTTGTAGGCGGCGTCCATGATCTCCTGCGAGAGCGGGCGCAGCTGCGTGCCGGCGCCGAGCAGGCGGCGAAGCGCCGCCGGGTTGCGGGCGTCGTACTTCGCCAGCATGTCGGTGTTGGCATAGCCGGTCGCCGCCGTCAGGACGGCCTGATAAGCTTTCGGCAGTTCCTTCCACTTCGCCTGATTGATGAAGAGGTGGATGGAGGGGCCGCCTTCCCAGAACGCCGGGTAATAATAGTAGGGAGCGACTTTGGCGAAGCCGAGCTTCTCGTCGTCGTAAGGCCCGATCCACTCGGCGGCGTCGATGGTGCCGCGCTCGAGCGACGGGTAGATATCGCCGCCGGGGATCTGCTGCGGCACGGCGCCGAGCTTCTGCATGACCATGCCGGCGAGACCGCCGATGCGGATTTTCAGGCCCTTCATGTCCTCGACGGTCTTGATCTCCTTGCGGAACCAGCCACCCATCTGCACGCCACTGTTGCCGGCAGGCATGCCGTACATGTTGTGCTTGGCGTAGAACTCGTTGAGCAGATCGTTGCCGCCGCCATGGTAGAGCCAAGCATTCATCTGGCGGGCGTTGAGCCCGAAGGGAACGGCGGTTCCGATCGCGAAGGTCGGATCCTTGCCGAAGTGGTAGAAGGAACAGGTGTGGCCCATCTCGATGGTGCCGTTTCCGACCGCATCGGCGATCTGAGCCGTCCCGACGATTTCGCCGGCCGCGAAGGGCTGGATTTGGAACTTGCCGTCCGTCGCGTCCGAAACGTATTTGGCGATGACATCAGCCCCGCCATAGATCGTGTCGAGCGACTTCGGAAAGCCGGATTGCAGGCGCCACTTCAGCTCGGGCATGGACTGCGCGATGGCGGGAGCCGCCACCGCCGTCGAGGCGGCGCCGACCGTGGCGGCCTGCAAGAATTGACGACGTTTCATCATGTTGAACTTTTCCCTCAATGTTTCGCCGGGCTCGTCGAGATGCCCGGCTCTTGTGTGGTGGACCCAGCCCTCGGACGAGAGCGCCGGGGCTGGCGTTCGCGCCCACCACAGGCGCGTCGATGCCGGTGAGCGTGGGGTCGACCGGCTGTGTCCTTCAATCGGATGGCCGTGTCCCGTCCCCTGCCCGGACCATCAGGCTGCGAACAGCGTCAGGATGTCGGCGACCAGCGCCGGCTTGTCCGCGCCATCGAGTTCGACCGTGTATCGGGCCGTCGCGAGGATTCGGTCCTCCCCCCTGCTCTCGGCTCCCAGAAGCACGATGCGGCAGCGGATGCGCGAGCCGGACCTCACCGGCGCGGTGAACCTGATCCGGTCCGCGCCGTAATTGATGACGATGGCCGCGTCCTTCGGCACCACGCCGAGATCGTAGGCGAAGCGCGGGAGCATCGAGACGATCAGATAGCCGTGGGCGATGGTCCCGCCAAAAGGACTTTCACGGCTCGCCCGCGCAGGCTCGACATGAATCCACTGGCTGTCGCCGGTACAGGCCGCGAAGCGGTCGATCCGGTCCTGGTCGATCGTCATCCAGTCCGAGACGCCGAAATCGCGCCCGACGAAACGCTCGACCGTCTCCAGACGATAATCTTCGAGAGGCAGGTCGTTGACCATGCATGCTCCTTTCCGAGCCCGGCCGGCCGTGGCGTGGCCCTGTTCCCGGCTGATCGCTGCGGTCACGGCGCCGCTCCTCGGCTCCGCTCCTGCGCGTAGAGTTCCCGCAGGGCTTTCTTGTTCGTCTTGCCGACGCTGGTGCGCATGATCGCCGTCGTGAAGACGATCCGGTCAGGCACGGCCCATTTCGAGATGAGGCCCTTGTCGGCACAGGCGGCCAGATGCGACGTCAGCATCGCCTCGGTGAGGCTGCCTTCCTGACCCGCCTTGGCGACGACGATTGCGAGCGGCCGCTCTCCCCACTTGTCATCCGGCACGCCGATGACAGCGACCTCGCTGACGCCGGGATGCTGGGAGAGGAGGTCCTCGATTTCCAGGGAGGATATCCACTCGCCGCCGGTCTTGATCACGTCCTTCAGCCGGTCGGTGATCTGCAAGTATCCGTCCGGATGGATGCAGCCGACGTCGTTGGTGTGCAGATAACCGCCCCGCCAGAGCTGTTCGGAATTCGCGGGATCCTTGAAATAGCCTTGTGTCAGCCAGGGCGACCGCACCACGACCTCGCCCGTGCTCCTGCCGTCATGGGGAATGTCGTTCATCTCGCCATCGACGACGCGCAGATCGACCAGGGGAATCGGGAATCCCGTCCGGGTCCGGCTTTCGATCTGCCGGTCAGCCGGCTCTTCGAGCCTGTCGGGCGTGAGCTGCGCCACGGTCAGGAGCGGACACGTCTCGGACATTCCGTAGCCCGTGAAGACATCGATGCCCCGGTCATATGCGGCCCGCGCCAGTCCCTTGGGCAGGGCCGAGCCCCCGATCACCACCTTCCATGCCCGCAGGTCGACGGCGGCACTGGCCGGGCTCGCCAGCAGCATGTGGAGCAGGGTCGGGACGCAGTGGGAGAACGTCACCTTCTCGGTTTCGATCAGCTTGAGCAGCGCTTCGGGTGCGTAGCGGCCGGGATAGACCTGCTTGACGCCCAGCATGGTGGCGATGAAAGGAAACCCCCAGGCGTGAACGTGGAACATGGGCGTGATCGGCATGTACACGTCGCCCCGATGGAGCCTCCCCTGCTCCGCCGAGGTGCCGAAGGCCGCGGCTCCGGCGAGCGTGTGGAGAACGAGCTGGCGGTGGCTGAAATACACCCCCTTGGGCTGCCCGGTCGTCCCGGTGGTGTAGAACGTCGTGGCGCGGGTGTTCTCGTCGAAATCGGGGAAGACATATTCGGCGGACGACGCGGCGAGCAGCGCCTCGTATTCGGCGGCGATCTCGAGCGACGTTTCGGGCACCTCGCCCTCGTCGGCGAGGACGACGATCGTTCTGACCCGCTCGATCCGATCCCGGATTCCCTCGATGAGCGGCAGAAAATCGGCATGGACCAGGAGAACGTCGTCCTGCGCGTGGTTGATCGTGTAGAGGATCTGCTCCGGCGACAGGCGGATGTTCACCATGTGGAGCACCGCGCCCATGCCCGGGACGGCAAAATAGCATTCCAGGTAGCGGTGGCTGTCCCAGTCCAGCACGCCAACCGTTTCGCCCGGCGCGACGCCGAGACCGGCGAGGCCGCTGGCGAGACGCCTGATCCGCTGATCGAGCGTCCGGTAATCGTAGCGACACCGGTCGCGGTACACGATTTCCTGGTCAGGAGCGTTCCGCAGCGGCGTATGAAGCAGATGCTTGATGAGCAGAGGATAGCTGTAGGCCGACGGGGTGCTCTCGATCGGCTGCGGCGCTGCGGCGTCGCGGGCCTCGCCGGCTCCGTCGCGCACCAGGATGTCGCCTGGCTTGGGCATGGTGCCAACCTCCCTTCATGCTGGCTCTGACGGGCTGCCTGGGATCTTGAGCGTCCCATTGCCTCTTTGGGCATGGCCCTGTTTTCATCAGAATGGCACGAGAGCCCCGCCTAGAATTGCCATATCGCGCCACTTGATTGATAAATCGCGCCAACATGCGTTAGATGAAGCCCGCCCTGGCGAGAGGTCCGGCATGCCCACACCCCGAATGGAACCGCTGGTCGACGGCATGGCCTGGTCCGGCTTCGACCACGCGGTGCGGCACGCTCCGGGCGGCGCCGCGGCCGTCTTCCAGGCCATCGATGTTCCGCTCTCCGTGATCGACCACCCCGGGCAACGCACGGCGTTTCGCAAGTACGTGGCCTTCTTCGAGGTCGCCGCCCGCCTCACCGGCGACCCGCTCTTCGGACTCCGGTTCGGGGCGGGAACCCGCGCGCCGCGCTCCGGCATTCCGGGCTACCTGATGATGAACGCGCGCTGCTTTCGCGATGCCGTCCGCGACCTCGCCTCGACGCTGCCGACCCTGGTCGGAGGCGTCGTGGTCGAGCTGGTCGAGGACCGCGATCCGCCGGCGATCCTCTGGTCGATCGTCGCCGATATCGGCCCCTCGACGCAGTTCACGAGTCACGCCAACGCCTATTTCGTGCGGATGCTCCAGGCCCACCGCGGACGATCCTGGCGGCCGCTGCGGGTGCTCTACGCGATGCCGGAACCCAGGCGTGCGGAGCGATACCGCGAGATTCTGGAATGCCCCGTCGTGTTCGACGCGCCCGTCAACGCCATCGAGCTGCACCGCGACGATCTGCGTGCCGAAAAGGCGGATGTGGATCGTCGCCTGCACACATTGCTGTCGACCTATGCCCATTATCTCTCGGAGCGGGAGGCCACGCCTGCGCGCCTGGACGATCTGGTTCGCATGGCCATCCGCGACGGGATCGCCCTGGGCCAGACCGGCTTTCCCTTCGTGGCCGAGCGGCTCCGAATGTCGCGGCGGACCCTGCAACGGGCGCTCGCCGAGCGCGGCCTGTCGTTCAGCGAACTCCGCGATGACGAGCGGTTCGGCCTCGCGCGCGCGCTCGTCGAAAGCGGGAGCAGGTCGATCGGCGAGATTGCGGCGGGTCTCGGCTATGCAGAGGTGTCGGCCTTCTCGCGAGCGTTCCGTCACCGCTTCGGCGTGAGCCCCCGTTCGGCACGCCGTCAGGCGAGCACCGGATCGGGATCGCCCGAGCTGCGGTGATCCGCCTGCGCACGTCGCACGGAGCTCATCCGAAAGGAACGACGTCGCCGCTCGCATCCGTCGTCAACAATCCGCGGAAACCGGATATACTCGCATCTCGCCGTCGACAGCGATGGCGGCACGGGTGCCCCGTCGCCCGTCCGTGCCCCGTCGCGCGCAATCGCGGCCCGAGCAGAGGATGTTCGAGAGGAGATCGCGACATGAAAGCACTGGTTCTCGAACGCAAGGACGAACTCAGGCTCCGTGATGTCCCTCTCCAGGAGAGCCTCGGGCCGAGAGACGTCAGGATCGCCCTTCGCACGGTCGGCGTGTGCGGCAGCGACGTGCATTACTACACGCACGGCGCCATCGGCCCGTTCGTGGTTCGCGAGCCCATGATCCTCGGCCACGAGGCGGCCGGGGAGATCGTCGAGGTCGGATCGGCCGTCACCGAACTCGAACCGGGCGACAGGGTCTGCATGGAGCCCGGCATTCCCGATCCCGCAAGCCGCGCCGCGCGGCTCGGCAAATACAATCTCGATCCGTCGGTGCGCTTCTGGGCGACCCCGCCGGTGCATGGGGTGCTTCGGCCAACCGTGGTTCACCCGGCGGACTTCACGTTCAAGCTTCCGGACCACGTGTCCTATGCCGAGGGCGCGATGGTCGAGCCTCTCGCCGTGGGCGTGCACGCCGCCACCAAGGTTCAGGTGCAGCCCGGGGATCTCGCCGTCGTGATCGGTGCGGGGCCCATCGGGATGGTGACGATCCTCGCGGCACTTGCGGCAGGCTGCTCCCGGGTCATCGTGAGCGATATCCACGAGCCGAAGCTCGAACTGGCAGGGAGGCTCGGACCCGTTCTCCCGGTCAACGTCAGAAGCCGGAGTCTCGCGGACGTCGTCAGGCGGGAGACGGACGGATGGGGAGCGGACGTGCTCTTCGAGTGCTCGGGCCATGCGCCGGCCATGGCGGAGATGTTCGATCTCGTCTGTCCCGGCGGCAAGGCGGCGCTGGTCGGCATTCCGCTCGAGCCGTTCCCCTATGATGTCAGCAAGGCGCAGATGAAGGAGGTCCGCGTCGAGAACGTCTTCCGCTATGCGCATGTCTATCCGCGCGCAGTGGCGATGCTGGCTTCGGGCAGGATCGACGTGAAGCCGCTGATCACCGACCGCTTCGCTTTCGAGGACAGCATCGCGGCCTTCGATTTCGCCAAGGCCATGCCGCCGACCTCGGTCAAGGTGCAGATCGATATGCCGGCGTGATCGCGCTACCCGATCGAGTCCGCGAATGTGGACTTCAGGTCGGCATAAAGACGCCGGTAAAGGATCTGTCGCGGCTGGAGGGCCTCTCTCAAGGCGGGCTCCGGTTCGACGACATGGGACAGCGGCGGGGGCGGGCAGGCCTCGTCCAGGCCGACGCCCGAAACTGCGATGCGGGCGAGGCGGGCCGCCCCGAGAGCGGGCCCGACCTCGCCTCCCTGATGGTACTTGAGAGGACGCTCGAGCGCGGCGGCCAGGATCCGGCCCCACAGCCTGGAGCGCGCGCCGCCGCCGATGACCGACAACGTCTCGATCCGCCCTCCTCCGGCTTCGAGCGCGTGCAGCCCGTCGGCAAGAGCGAACGCAACGCCCTCGAGCACCGCCCGCCCCAGATCCGCCCGGCTCGCCGATGCATCGAGACCGAAGATGACGCCCGTCGCCGCCGGATCGTTGTGGGGCGTTCGCTCGCCGGTCAGGTACGGAAGGAACACGAGGCGGCTGTGCGCCTGCGCCTGAATGCCGGCGGCCTCGATCTCCGACAGGAGTCCCGCTTCGCTGGCCGCGCCGACGAGGCGCGCGGCGAATGCGAGCGCGCTCGCCGCGGACAGGATGACCGCCATGCGGTGCCACATGCCCGGGACGCAATGGCAGAACGCGTGGACGCCGCGCTCCGGATCCGTCCTGAGCACATCGTCTGCAACGAAGATGACGCCCGACGTGCCCAGCGACAGGAAGGCCGCGCCGGGATGAACGACGCCGATGCCGACGGCTCCGGCGGCGTTGTCGCCCCCTCCTCCGGCCACCGGGAGCCCGTGCCTGAGACCCAGCGCGTCGGCGGCGTGGCGCGTGAGCCGGCCGGACACCTCCGTTCCCTCGACGAGGCGAGGCATGTGCCGTTCGTCAAGTCCGGTGGCCGCCAGCATGGCGGGCGACCAGCGCCGCTTCTCCACATCGAGCCAGAGCGTGCCGGCGGCATCGGAGGGCTCGCTCACCGCCTCTCCCGTCAGACGCAGCCTGATCCAATCCTTCGGGAGCAGAACCCGCGCCGTGCGGGCAAAGATGTCGGGCTCGTGCCGGGCGACCCAAAGGAGTTTCGGCGCCGTGAAGCCGGGCATCGCCATGTTGCCGGTAATGGTTCGGCTGGCGGGCTCTCTCTGCTCCAGCTCGGCGCATTCCGCCCCGGCGCGGCCATCGTTCCACAAAATCGCGGGACGCAGGACCTGGTCGCCCTGATCGAGAAGCACGGCCCCGTGCATCTGACCGGACAACCCGATGCCCCTCACCGCATCGAGGGAGTGCGTGGTTCCAAGCTTGATGACGGCATCCCTGGTCGCCTGCCACCACGCCTCGGGATCCTGTTCCGACCAGAGCATGTGCGGCCGGGACAAAGTCAGCGGCGCAGTCGCCTCACCGGCAATCGCGCCGCTCTCGTCCATGAGAACGGCCTTGACGCCCGATGTTCCCAAATCGATCCCGACATACATTGATCATCCGTCCCGATCTGCCGTTCCTCGTTTGACCGTCCGCCGGTCGCGCCTCACAGGGGCTCCCGGTTCAGATAGCGCTGCAGGGTGGTGCGAGTACCCTCGCGCCACAGGCGTCTCAGCGCCGCCCCGAAAGACGCGCGGAAGGATGGCGCATCCGCGATGTCGCCGAAGATGTCGCGCAGGGCCAGGAATGCGGCGGGATCGTCCTTCGCCGCGACCGCGGCCGGCGTCAGACGCGCGGCATTCGGATCATTGAGCACGATGGGGGTGCCCGCGTCGTCGCTCGCCGCGCAGTAGCGGCACCACAATGCCGATTCCAGCGCCAGTCCCGTCACGTCCTCGCCTGCCGCCAGACGGTCCCGCGTCGAAGGCAGAATGAATTTTGGCTGCCGGTTGGAGCCGTCCTGCGCCAGGCGGGGAATCGTGTCGCCGACGTCCGGGTTGGCGAAACGCCTTGCGATGAGCGCGTAATAGGCGTGCAGATCGACACCCGGCACCGGCGGCACGTGGGGAATGATCTCTTCGGTCTCGAGCGTGTCGAGAAAGGCGCGGACATGAGGATCCGCCATCGCGTCGTGGACGAAATGGATCCCCAACAGGGCGGCCGGATACGCGATGGCAGCATGCCCTCCATTGAGGATGCGCAGCTTCATCAGCTCGAAGGCGGCGACCTCCGACGTGAAGGTGACGCCCACCTCCTCCAGGGCCGGACGCCCCGCCGTGAAGTGGTCTTCGAGCACCCATTGCCGGAAGGGCTCGCAGAACACGGGCCAGTTGTCGCGGATGCCGAAGCGCTCGCTGAGAATGGCGCGCTCCCTGTTCGTCGTGGCCGGAGTGATGCGGTCGACCATGCTGTTCGGGAATGCCACGTTCTCGCGGATATGAGAGCCGAGAGCCGGGTCGACGAGATCGGCCAGGCCTGCCACCGCGTCCAGCGTGACACGGCCGTTATGGGGGATGTTGTCGCAGGACATCACGGTGAAGGGCGCCTGTCCCCGCTCGCGGCGGCGCTTGAGGGCGGCGACGAGCACGCCGAACACGCCCCTGGGCGCATCCGGATGGGCCGCGTCGTAGCGGATTTCAGGATGCTCGGGGTCGAAGGCTCCCGTGGCGGGATCGATGCAGTAGCCGCCCTCGGTGACGGTGAGGGACACGATCCTCAAGGCCGGATCGTCAAGGGCCGCAACGATGGCGCGAGCATCCTCGCGCACCGGCACGAAATCCACCATCGAGCCGGACACGCGCGCCCTGTTGGCGCCGGGCTCCAGCTCGACCACGGTGGTCAGCCAGTCCTGCGGCGCGAGCGCGCGCCGCATGGCCTCGTCCCCGGACCGGACGCCCGCACCCAGCAGCGCCCAATCCAGATCCTTGCCCGCGTTGAACAGGTCGTCGAGATAGATGGCCTGATGGGCGCGATGGAAGTTGCCCACGCCGATATGCAGGATTCCGGGACGCAGCGCCTCGCGGGAGTACCGGGGCCGCGCGACCGCAGCGGGAAGATTTCCAAGAGTTGCAAGGCTGAGAGGCTGGCTCATGACGGATTGACCTGATCGGCGAGAGAAAGGGGCTGTCGGGGCGGGCCGGGCCGCCGTGCATGATTCCACCGCACATGGCCGGTCATGATGTCGACGGCCTTGTCCGCAAGGGCGAGCACGGGGGCGTTGGTGTTTCCGCTGGGAATGCTCGGCATGACGGAGGCATCGACGATCCGCAAGCCCGCGACGCCGCGCGTGCGGAGATCCGGCATTACGACGGCGAGGTCGTCGCTCTCGCGGCCCATCCGGCAGGTGCCGACCGGATGATAGTTCGTCTTGACCGTTTGCCGGCAATGGGCGGCGAGAGCCTCGTCGGACGAGACTTCGGGTCCCGGGAGGATCTCTTTGTCGACCATGTCCCGAACCGGGCTCGTCGCGAGAACGTCCCGGGCATAGCGCAACCCCGCGAGGGTCAGCCGGAGATCATCCGGATCCCCGAAGAATTGCGGATCGACCTGCGGCGCGGCAAACGGATCGGCCGATGCGAGCCGGACCGATCCGCGCGCCTTGGGACGCAGCAGACAGGGATTGAGCGTCACGCCATGCGTCGGCTCGATTCCCGAGACGTCCCGGTCGAGATAGATCGTCGGGACGCAATAGAGCTGGATCGTCGGCCGCTCGCTTCCGTCCGGGTCGATGAAGGCGCAGGCCTCCACGCCTGTCGTCGTCACGGCTCCCGACTTGAACAGCATGTATTGCAACCCATGGCTCAGCATGGCCAGGCCGCGATCCTGACCGAAATAGCCGAAGGCTCCCGTGGTCGTGGCGACGATGGGGACTTCGTGATGATCCTGCAGGTTCCGGCCGACTCCGGGCAGATCGGCCTGGACGGCGATGCCGTGGCGGGACAGCTCCCCGGATGGTCCAATCCCCGACAGCATCAGCAGCTTCGGCGTCACGTAGGTGCCGGCGGCCAGAACCACTTCCGTGTCGGCGTGAAAGGTTTCCGGGCCGGAGCGTCCTTTCACCTCGACGCCTGTTGCCCGCCCCTTGTGGATGCGAATGCGCGTGGCCGTGGTGTTGGTCAACAGCGTCAGTTTCGGGTTCGACAGGACGGGCCGAAGGAACGCATCAACCGCGCTGCACCGCCGGCGCGACCGCCAGTCGATGGTGTGCTGCATGAAGCCGACGCCTCCCTGACGAGCCCCATTGAAATCAGGGTTGTAGGGCACCCCTTTCTCCTGCATCGCCTGGACGAAAGCGCGGCTCATCGCGGAGTGCTGCCCGAGATGCGAGACCTTCAAGGGACCGCTGACCCCGTGATAGGGCTTGCCGAGGTGATCATTGCCTTCCTGCTCGATGAAATAGGGCAGAAGATCCGCGTAGCTCCACCCTGCTCCGCCGAGCTCCGCATCCCACGCATCGTAATCCGCCGCCTGCCCTCGGATGTAGACCATGGCATTGACCGCGCTGCCCCCGCCGAGAACCTTCGCCTGCGGAACGATCGGCGCGCGGCCGCCGAGCTGCGGCTGCGGGATGACCTTGTGCATCGTGAGATAGGTATCTCGCGCCAGAAACTTCATATAGCCCGCAGGCATGGCGAGGAGCCGGCTGGTTCTGCGCGACCCGGCCTCGATCAGGAGAACCCGAGCGCCGTGCTCCGCGACCAGGCGGCTGGCGACAACACAGCCGGCGCTGCCGCCGCCGACGATGATGTAGTCGAACCGCTTCAAGGGCATGATTCTTCCCCCAAAAGGCTTCAGCTCGCCTTGCGTGCAGGCAGCCGGCGCAAGTTGGCCAAAGGATGACGCTGGATCCGCTCGACCGCGAGGCCCTCGGAATCGAACAGATGGCATGTCGCCGGATCGAGCCTGATCGCGAGGCGCTCATGCACACCCGTCGGGATCTCCCCGTCGGCCTGGACGATGACCATGGGGCCGTCCTGCAGCTGCGTGTAGAGAAATGTCTCGCCGCCCAGCCTCTCGACCACCATGACCTCGCCGGCCAGTTCGCCCTCTCCCGCCAGGCGCATATGCTCGGGCCGGACGCCGAGCGTCACGGCGTCGCCGACCTTCTGCCGGCCCGGACGAACCGGAATCGCAAGGCTCGCTCCGCTGGCAAGTCGAACGGTGGTGCCGGTCTCGTCGACGGCGGCGATCGTGGCGGGCAGGAAATTCATCTTCGGGCTGCCGATGAAGCCCGCCACGAAGAGATTGCGGGGATGATGATAGAGTTCGAGCGGAGTGCCCGCCTGCTCGATGATGCCCGCCTGAAGGACCACGATCTTGTCGGCCATCGTCATGGCCTCGACCTGATCGTGAGTGACGTAGATCATGGTCGCGGCCAGCTCGTCGTGCAGCCGTGCGAGCTCGATGCGCATCTGGACGCGCAAAGCCGCGTCGAGGTTGGACAAGGGCTCGTCGAACAGGAAGACCTTGGGCTTGCGCACGATGGCTCGTCCGATCGCCACGCGCTGCCTCTGGCCGCCCGAGAGCTCCTTGGGCTTGCGGTCGAGCAGCGTGTCCAGATGCAGGATGCGGGCAGCCTCGGCGACCTTGGCGCGGCGCTCTTCCTTCGAAACGCCCGCGAGCCGGAGGGAGAAGCCCATGTTGTCGGCGACGGACATGTGAGGATAGAGCGCGTAGGATTGGAACACCATGGCGAGCCCGCGCTCGGACGGCGGAACGTCGTTCACGCGCTGCCCGTCGATCAGCAGGTCGCCGGCGGTGATCTCCTCGAGGCCCGCGATCATCCGCAGGAGGGTGGACTTGCCGCACCCCGACGGGCCGACGAACACGCAGAACTCGCGGTCGTCGATCGAGAGATTGATCCCCTTGATCACCTGCACGGTCCCGTAGTTCTTCTGTATGTCCTTGAGCGTGACGGTCGCCATCGCGGCCCTCCCTTTCACTTCACGGCGCCGAAGGTGAGGCCGCGGACCAGCTGGCGCTGGCTCATCCAGCCGAAGACGAGAATCGGCGCGATGGCGACCGTCGAGGCGGCCGAGAGCTTGGCCCAGAACAATCCCTCGGGAGCCGAGAACGAGGCGATGAACGTCGTCAGCGGCGCGGCCTCGGAGGTGGTGAGATTGAGGCTCCAGAACGCCTCGTTCCAGCACAGGATGATCGACAGGAGAGCGGTCGACGCGATGCCGGGCAGGGACAGGGGCATCAGCAGCATCCAGACCTCCTGCTTCGGCTTGGCTCCGTCCATCCGCCCCGCCTCGAGGATGTCCTTGGGCACCTCCTTGAAGAAGGTGTAGAGCATCCACACCACGATCGGCAGGTTCATGAGCGTATAGATCACGATCAGCCCCCACCGCGTATCGATGGCTCCCATGTCCCGGAACAGCAGATAGATCGGGATCAGAACTCCCACCGCGGGCATCATCTTGGTGGAGAGCATCCAGAGCAGCAGATCCTTGGTTCTCCGGCCCGGAAAGAAAGCCATGGCGTAGGCCGCCGGCACGGCGATCACGATCGCCAGCAGCGTGGCGCCGAGGGAGATGACGACGCTGTTCAGCGCGAAGTGGACGTAATCGGCGCGCTCGCGCACGGTGATGTAATTCTCCAAAGTCGGCGTGAAGAAGAGCTTGGGCGGTGTCGCAATGGCCTCGACCTCGGGCTTGAAGCTCGTCAGGACCATCCAGAAGATCGGAAAGAAGATCAATCCGGCGGCGATCCAGCCGACCAGTGTCATGATGAGCCTGCCGCGGGTTTTCGGATGCATGGCCGTGTCCTCAATCGGCAATGTTCTTGGCAATCGAACGGACGAGAAAGACCGCGACGATGTTGGCCAGAATGACCGCGATCACGCCCGCGGCCGACGCGCCGCCGACATCGTACTCGCGCAAGGCGCGCAGGTAGATCAGGAAGGCCAGATTGGTGGAGGCCAGCCCCGGGCCGCCCGACGTCGTGACATAGATTTCCGCGAAGACCGAGAGCAGGAAGATCGTCTCGATCATGATCACCACGCTGATCGCGCGGCCCAGATGCGGCAGGATGATGAAGAAGAACATTGCGAACGGCCCCGCCCCGTCCATGCGCGCGGCTTCCTTCTGCTCGCTGTCGAGAGACTGGATGGCCGTCAGCAGAATGAGCAGCGCGAAGGGCAGCCATTGCCACGCGACGATGATGATCACGGAGGTGAGGGGAAGGCTGCCGAAGAAATCGACGACGGGCAGACCCAGGGAGCGCGAGAAGAAGGCGAACAATCCGTTGACCGGATGCATCAGCATGTTCTTCCAGATTAGCGCGCTGACCGTCGGCATGACGAAGAACGGGGCGATTGCGAGCAGGCGGGCAATGCCGCGGCCGTAAAAGTCCTGATCGAACAGAACGGCGAGCAGCGTGCCGAGCCCGACGGTGATGACCAGCACCCAGAAGACCAGGAAGAGCGTATTGGCCATGGCCGTCCAGAGGGACGGATCGGTCAGCAGGTAGGTGTAGTTCTCGAATCCGGCAAATCCGCCGACCGACGGGTCGAGCAGATTGTAGTACTGGAACGAGAACCACAACGTCATCACCAGCGGCACGATCATCCATAAGAACAGGACGACGACGGACGGCGCGATCAGGGGCAGGGTTCTGACATCGCGCTGGCTGCGCCCGCCGACGACATCCTTCGTCGTGGGGACAGGAGCAGTTGTGGTTGTGCCTACCATCTTGCTGACTCACGATCGGAACGGACGACCGGCGAGCATTCCGGCTCGCCGGCCGCATGGCACTGCGCTTACTTGGGATAGCCTGCCTGCTTCATCGTCCGCTCGGTGGAGCGTTGTGCGTTCTCCAGAGCCTGCTCGACCGTCTCCTGGCCCGCGAGGGCGGCGGCGATCTGCTGGCCGACCGCCGTGCCGATTCCCTGGAACTCGGGAATGGCCACATACTGAATGCCCACGTAGGGAACGGGATCCTTCGTCGGCTTGGTGATGTCCGCGTTGACGATGGAATCATAGACGATCTTCGCGAAGGGCGCGGCCTTCTGGTATTCGGGATTGTCGTAGGTCGACTTGCGCGTCCCGGGCGGGACCGCAACCCATCCGGCCTCGTTGCCGACCAGCGTGATGTAGTCCTTCGACGTCGCCCATTTCAGGAACGACTTGGCGGCGTCCGTCTTCTTCGACGAGGCCGGGATGGCGAGAGCCCATGACCAGAACCAGGCCGATCCGTTGCTGGTGACCTCCACGGGCGCGGGCGCGAAAGCCGTCTTGTCCGCGACCTGGCTTTCCTTCGGATTGTAAATGTAGCCCGCCGCCGACGTGGCATCGACCCAGATGGCGCAATGCCCGGTCGCGAACAGGGCGCGGTTCTCGTTGTGGCCGTTGGCCGTCGCTCCGGGAGGGCCATACTCCCTCATGTTCTTGACGTAGTAGTTGATCGCGTTCTTCCAGGGCTCTGTCGTGAGCTGCGGTTCCCATTTCTCGTTGAACCAGCGCCCGCCGAAGGCATTCACCATGGGGCCGATGAAGGCCATGTTCTCGCCCCAGCCGGGCTTGCCGCGCTGGCAGAAGCCATATTGCTCCTTGGATTTGTCGGTGAGTTTCGCGGCATACTCGGCGATCTGATCATAGGTCGGCTTGTCCGGCATCGTGATGCCGGCCTGATCGAACAGGTCTTTCCGGTAGAAGGTGAACGAACTCTCGGCGTAGAACGGCACGGCATAGAGCTTGCCGTTGGCGGACAACGCACTCTTCACGGTCGGGATGAGGTCGCCGTAATCGTAGTCGTTGCCCAGATCGTCGAGAGACACGAGCCAATTCTGCTTGCCCCAGATCGGCGCTTCATAAGACCCGATCGTGATGATGTCGAACTGCCCGCCCTTGGTGGCGATGTCCGTCGTCGCGCGCTGACGCAGAACGTTCTCCTCCAGCACGACCCAGTTCAGCTTGTTCCCGGTTACCTGTTCCCATTTCGGCGACAGGCGCTGCATGATGATCATGTCGGCGTTGTTGACGGTGGCAATTGTCAAGGTTTGACCTTGAGCAAACGCAAAGCTCGTGCCGGCGATGAAGCCGGCCATCGATAATAGGCCGATATTCCTGAACCGCATTGCTTCCTCCAAGACCGTGCTTTTTTGTTTTCGCAAATGCTCTCATGATCGATTTCTATCGTCAATCGCAGCATTTGTTATATAAAAGCTCACTTTTACTGGAGACTGCCTCACATCATATATTCTTCTTTATGTTTTTTACTTCCATACGTGAGAGGTATTGCTGTCTTGCGACCCGCCCTAGATATCGCCGCCGCGCCGGCTCGACGGTTGGCGGCGGTTGCGCCCGGCAGGCCGCGACGGGCGCTTCGGCGCGGACGGCCGATCCGCGTGATATGGTGGCGAATCGACGGAAGGCATTTGCACAGGACGGCCTCATGAAGAAGATCGGCTTTCTCTCGTTCGGGCACTGGTCGCCCTCGCCGCAATCCCAGACGCGGTCGGCCCGCGACGCCCTCCTCCAATCCATCGACCTCGCCGTGGCGGCCGAGGAGCTCGGCGCCGACGGCGCCTACCTGCGCGTCCATCACTTCGCGCGCCAGCTCGCCTCGCCCTTCCCGCTCCTGGCGGCGATCGGCGCGCGGACGAGCCGCATCGAGATCGGCACCGCCGTCATCGACATGCGCTACGAGAACCCGCTCTACATGGCCGAGGATGCGGGCGCGGCCGACCTGATCAGCGGCGGGCGTCTCCAGCTCGGCATCAGCCGCGGCTCGCCCGAGCAGGTGATCGATGGGTGGCGCTATTTCGGCTACGCCCCGGCTCAGGGCGAGAGCGACGCCGACATGGCGCGCCGCCACGCGGAAGTGTTTCTCGACGTCCTCAGGGGCGAGGGCTTCGCCGAGCCGAACCCACGCCCGATGTTTCCCAATCCGCCCGGCTTGCTGCGCCTCGAGCCGCATTCGGAGGGCCTGCGCGAGCGCATCTGGTGGGGCTCCGCTTCCAACGCGACGGCGGTGTGGGCCGCACAGCAGGGCATGAACCTCCAGAGCTCGACCCTGAAGGAGGACGAGACGGGCGAGCCCTTCCACGTCCAGCAGGCCAAGCAGATCCGCCGCTACAGGGAGGCGTGGAAGGAAGCCGGGCATGCCCGCGAACCGCGCGTCTCGGTCTCGCGCTCGATCTTCGCGCTGGTGGACGACCGCGACCGCGCCTATTTCGGGCGCGGCAAGGACAGCGACCAGATCGGCCTCATCGACAACATGCGCGCGATCTTCGGCCGATCCTACGCGGCGGAGCCGGACAGGCTCGTCGAGGAACTCAAAGCGGACGAGGCAATCGCGGAAGCCGACACGCTGCTCCTGACCGTGCCGAACCAGCTCGGCGTCGATTACAACGCCCACGTGATCGAGGCGATCCTGAAGCATGTCGCCCCGGCGCTGGGCTGGCGGTGACGGGCAGGCCGGGGATCACGCCCGCGAACGGTCCACGCGGCCTCTGTCGTCGCCGTCCCGTTCAGGACCCGGGAATCGACGTCTTGTCGGCCTTGGCCCGCGCGGGTTGATAGGGTCGGACCGAGTGGGTCTGAAGCCGCACGAGCGCGGCGCCCAGGCGGGCCGCCTCCTCGTAGCGGGTCTCGTCGTGCGGCGGCAGGTCGGATCGCCCGCTGGCGAGCGCCTCCGCCGTCGTCACCAGCCGCCGGAGCGGCTTGGCGAGCCAGGCCGCGAACAGATACAGCAGGACCATGCCGACCAGAACACCGGCGCCGAGCATGGTCCAGAAGGCCTGCGCGATGGACCGGATCGGATCGAGCACCGCATTGGTGTCGGCCCGCACGATGACGCTCCAGCCGAAACCGGGCATGTCCTTCCAGATCAACGGGACGACCACCGTCATGTAGTCGTTCCCGTCGCTCCATCGCTCGCGCAGCGAGACGGACGCGCCCTGCCCGGCGGCGACCGCCGATCCGACCGACAGGGTCGTGCCCTCGAGATCGGAGGGACCCGACAGAACCGCGCGGTTGCGCGAGACGAGGAGGACATCGACCCCCTGCCCTCTGAAGGCATTGAGCCCTTCCTTGATCAGCTTCCAATCGAAATGGGCGCCGATCACGCCGATCGTGTCCGCCTGACCGTTTCTGATGGGAGCCGAGAAGTCCACGAAGCGGCGCGGCTCGGGAGCGGCCGGGAGAAGTTTTTCGAGAAGCGCGGCCTCGTGCACGTCGGTCGCCGCAGGGCCGTTGAGGCCACGGCGGAACCATGGCCTCTCGGCGACGCTCGCCCCTTCGAGCAGATTTTGAGAGGCGGCGATCACCTTTCCCTCGGTATCGGCCACGCCGATCCATGTATAACGCCGGTCGACGCTGCTGAGCAGGGTGAGCTGACGACGGACCTCGTCGGGATCGTCCATGCTGGCGATGCGCGACATGGCTTCGACATCCTGCCAGAGGCGATACATCTGGCCTCCGAGCTGATGGGCGGCGATCTCTCCGAGCACCCGCAGACGGGCGGCGTTCGCCGCCTCCGCCCGTCGCTGCATGGCATCCGTGAACATCATGCCCGCCACGATGGCGGGCGCGAGCATCAGCAGGGCGCCGATCACGAACACGAGTGTTTTCAAGCTGACGCGCATGTCCGCGCTCCCTTGCTTCAAGCCTATCGAGACACGAGGCTGCGCATCCAGCCCCGGATCATTTCAGGAAGATCTCCGCGTCCGGCTCCCGGCCTGGCGTCGGCCGTGTGGAGCTTGCGCAGGATCCCGTCGCGCTGCGCGGGAGTCGGACGCAAGGAAAGATTGTAGCCGTCGCTCGTCTCCGCCGAGACGCGGACGGCGACGTCGCCGACCTCCGCCAGGGCGATCGTCCCCAATGCGCCGACCGGGAGACCGGACAGGCCGCGCACCCGTGCATGATCGACGCCCAGCTCGAGCACCCATGACGAGAGCCGTTGCCTGTCGACCGACAGCAGAGCCATCTCGACGGATTCGCGCTGGGGCCGGTTGACGCGAGGACGTTCGACGCAGACCAGCATGGTGACGGCGAGCACCAGCAGGTTGTAGAGCGTCCAGAACAGGATGACCCGGATGCCGTCCCCGGCCTTCGCGACATGGCTGAACTGCGCCGGGAAGAGCAGCGGCAGGACGAGCCCCAGCACGGTGAGCGCGAACAGGACGGCGAACGGCTTCATCATCGGCCATTGCACGATGGTCCTGGTCCGGTCGCCTCCCTTGGCGGTGACCCGGAACTTGTGCGGCCCCCGGGTCAGCAGGCCCATCGCGGCCGCGCGGGTGATCGGCCATGCGGCGATGAGCTGCGACACGTCGTTGAGCACGGGCCAGATCAGGCCGCCCGAAATCCAGTTCAGGGAGATGAGGACGGCGGCGTAGTACGGGAGGTAATAGGAGACGAGATCCGGCACGGAGGCGTTGACGACCACGATGCCGAAGAACCAGTAGAGCAGCGGACCGACGAGCGCGGCCAGACGGAACGGAAACGTCGTCGTCCAGAACAGCAGCGAGTCGAGAAGGCTCAGGCGCTGCATGAACCTGAGCTTGTTGAACCCGAGCGGGTTGTAGACGTTGCGCACGATCTGCATCAGCCCCAGGCACCAGCGCCCGCGCTGCACGACGTATTCGTGCAAGCCTTCCGGGGCGAGCCCTTCGGTCAGCGCCTCATTGAGATAGACCGTCCGATAGCCATGGCTGTCCAGCCGGATGGTCAGGAGGAAGTCCTCCGTCACGCTCTCCGTCGGCAAGCCGCCGATCTCGCGAAGCGCCGAAACGCGCACCATCGAGGAAGTCCCGCAGCAGACGGCCACGCCCCACGCGTCGCGCGACGGTTCGAGATGATCGAAGAAGAAGCGCTGCTCGTCCGGATAGGCGGACGCGATGTAGAGGTTGTGCTGGATTGGGTCCGGGTTGAAGAAGTGCTGCGGCGTCTGGACGAGGCCGACCTTGGGATCATGAAACAGCGCGACGACGCGACGGACGAAGTTGCGGTGCGGCACGAAATCCGCGTCGAGGACTCCGACGAAATCCGGCGCGTCCTCCTCCTTCAGGCGCTGGAGCAGGGTGTAGTTGATGTTGCCTGCCTTCGCGTGATCGTTCGTCGGCCGGGTTCTGTGCTCGGCCCCGTAGCGGCGGCAGACCTCGGTCAGCCATTCGCGGCGGCCGTCGTCGAGAACGAAAACGCGCAGGTTGGGATAGTCGAGCGCCTGCGCGCCCGCGAGGGTCCGCTCCAGAACCTCGAGCTCCTCGTTGTAGGTGGCGATGTAGAGATCGACGCGCGGCGGCGCACTCCCCCACCATCCCAGGTTCCGGTCGGCCTCCCCGCGGCGCTCCTTGCGCCGCATCAGGACCAGGTAGGCCAGCGTGGACGACACCAGGGCCAGAGCTTCGATGGTCACGAAGGTCCAGCCCGCAACCGAGTCCATCGTCAGCCCATTCGCCGGCACGGTTTCGGTGATCCGCCACAGCATGTAGCGCCAGCCCAGAAGGATCGTGAGGCCGAGCAGGAGCACCCGGATCCAGCCGACCTTCGGCGTTGCGTGGGGCAGCAGCAGCAGAGCGAGGCCGGCCACGATGGCGAGGCCGGCCAGGCTCGACAGATATGGGTCGAGAACGAGCATCTAGAATCCGAGATTCCCCAGCGACTGCCGGAGGCTCGTGAGGGGGCCGCCGGAGAAGACCACCCGCCCGGTGCGGCCGACGGCGCAGGTCAGATCCGGATCGCTGGTCAGCTCCGGAATGCTCAGCGCGACGTCGAAACGGGTCAGGTGCTCCGGGCTGGGACCGATGGCGAGCGTGGTGTAGAGGCTGGCCGCTCCGGATCCGCCGAGGCGGGTGATCGTGCCCTCGAAGACCCGGCTGTCGCCGTTGAGCCGGAACTGAGCCGGCATGCCGACCCTGAGGGCGGAATAGACCCGCTCGCTCACGCTGGTCGTGACCATGACGGCGGAGCAGTCGACGAACCGGACGAGATCCTGCCCCTGGTTGACGTGCTCTCCGCTGCTGGCGAGAAAGTTCCAGACGATGCCGGGGCTCTGCATCGAGAGCTCGGCCGCCGTCAGGCGATTGACGCGAACCCGCTCGGCCGTGATCTGCTCGGAGGCGAGGGTGAGACGGCTCCTCACGTTCTCGGCCTCCGCGTTCAATTCGGCCAGCCGGAGATCGAACTCGCGGATGCGCTGGATCGAGAACGGCGCGTCATTGTACGAATCGCCGATGTAGACGCCGTTCTGGGCCGAGGAGAGCTCCGACGAGAGATAGCTGACGCGCTCGCGAGCGCTTGCGATATCCTGCTGGGCGACATCGTGCTGGGCCTTGGCCTTGTCGAGGGTGATCGCGGTCTGGACGCCCCGCGAGCTGAGTTCCCGGGTCCGGTCCAAGGCGCTCTCCGCCTCCCGGAACCGCGCTTCCGCCGAGTTCAGGGCGGCCTGCGCCTCGGCGATGCGGGACCAGATCTGACGCACCCGCCCGTCCTGGTAGCTCTTCGCCTGATCCTGAAGGACCTTGCGGGCTCCGTCGACGGCCGTGGATTGAGCCTTGAGCCGGGCGAGATCCGCTTCGAGCGTGGAGCGGGTCCGCTCCAGGTCGATCAGGCGGGCCGTGTCGAACCGCTCGTCGGTGATGCGCACCACCGTCTCCTCGGGAGACACCTGAGCCCCGATCGTCCGCACGGAGAACTCGGCCATGCCCTGGATCGGCGCCCGGAGGACGGCGGTGCGGGCGTTGATCGTGGCATCGGCGCTCGTGCCCAGCAGATACTCTCCGATGATGACGTAAAGTCCGCCGAGGACGAGGATCGCCCCCAAAATAATGCGAAAGACCTTCATGATGTGGGCGCTGTTCCGAATTGACGACAGGGAGATTTTCAACAGGTCGCCCACACTCCGATACTGCGCCGCTTCTACGCGCACACTGGCCGAATCATTCCGGTAGGCAATTTGAGGAAAGGATACCTCCAAAGGGGTAGCCCTACAACTCAGAGTCGGTCCTGGTGACCAGGCCAATATCTCAGAGGAGGTCCGATACCCAGAGCACCAGCTCGGTCGCGGCCTTGCCGAAGGCGTCGTTGAGGCCCGCCGCCGCCGCTGGCGCGTCGGTGGCCTTGACCGGAACGCTCGCATGCACGACGCGCGCGCCGACGATCCGCCCGTCCGAGGATAGGACCTTGGCCGAGAACTCCACGTCGGCGTTTGGCTCCGGGAGCAGCTCCAGCTGAAAGCCGCGGATGTCGATCAGCAGCTGGTAGTCGGCGGTCAAGCCTTCCGTGGGATATGCGACGCCCTGCGAGTCATGCGCGTTCTCGAAGCTCTGGATGATCTTGGCCTGGAGGAGCTTCGGCAGGCTGTCGCTCCACTGCGCGTCCAGCGCGACGCTTTCGTCGGCTTTCGGCCGCACGAGGATCTTCTGCGTCTGGAACAGCGCGAGGGCGGTCGGCTCCGGAACCACGAGCTGCCCGCTCGCCCCCTTGCTCGGCGGGGAGAAGGCTGTCGGGGCGATCAGGTCATAGACCACGGCCGGCGCTTTGGGCGCGCCTGCGCCGCCCAGACGCTCCAGGGCCTCCATGATCCGGTCGAGACGGTCCGCGTTGCGCGCGAGCGCCTCCGAGAACGTCTGGAGATTGACAATGGTGCCGTGCAGCGGCTCCGCGTTGTCGGCGATGAGCGTGTCGAGGCGGTGCAGGGCCTCCCGCGCCGCCTGGCTCAGGTCCTGGCTCGCGGCCGGATCGGCCTTGAGCACGGGCGCGCCGTCCGTCGCGCTGGGGCGCGATCCCGCGGCGGTGCCCCCCTGGAGGGCGATGGACGGCGCGCCCATGAGCCCCTGAGACGCGAGGCCGACCTTGGTGTCGGCCCTGATGGGCGTCTGCGGATCGAGGGAGAGCGTGGCGATCACCTGGTTGGGATCGTCCGGATTGAGCCGGAGCTCGGTGACCTCGCCGGCCGGGATGCCGTTGAACAGGACCGGTGAACCCCGCAGCACCCCCGTGACGGGGCTCTCGAAGACGACCCGATAGGTTTGCCGTTCGCTGAACCCGCCGGCGCCGCGAAGCCAGTAGATGAAAGCGAAGCCCCCCGCGATCACGCAGAGCGTGAAGAATCCGATCAGAGAATATCGTGCCTTCGTCTCCATGATCCCGTCTTCACAGCCCCCTCGAGGCTATCGCGTACCGCCTACCGGACCCGGCTCATGGTGATCGAGACCTGAGACAGCTCGGTGCCCTGGGAGCGGATGCTCACCGCCTGCCGCGTGCCTTGAGGGGCCATGGCGATCCCGGCCGAGAAGCCGGGTCCCTCCGCGACGGCGTCGATCCGACCGGCCGAGATCCGGCCGGAGATCCTCCCTTGCGTGTTGCGCGTGGCCTCCAGCCATTGACCGGCGACGCGGCCGCCCTGGGCGTTGATGTCCGTCCTGAGCTCGAAGGTGTAGCTGTCGCTCGCGCACCGGAGGTTCTGCCGCAGGTTCGTGCCGGCGGACGCCACCGCGTACGTGGCCTGACAGCGGAGGCGCTCGGTGGTGCCGTTCGAGAGGGCGATCGTGCCGCTGCCGGACCACGATCCGGCAAAGCCGGAAAAGGGACTCGAAGAGGCGGCTTGGGCCTGCGCCGCCACCGGCGAGCCGCACAACAGGGCCACCAATGCGCCAAGAGGCAGATGGCGTGTGCGCGAAAGTGCGTTGAGCAGGCCCGCTGGCATGATCGACGTCCATGACGTTCGGACAGGAGAAGCGTAGCGCCGATGACGCGAATTGGCGAGGCGGCACGAGCGCACGGCGGCGGCAGGGCCGACACTCCTCTCCTCCCCCCTCTCCTGTCCTCGTGCGACAGGCGAGGCTTGGGCCTCCTCCCCCTTCCAGGGTATCGTCTCAACGAAATGGCTAAGCCATTGAGCTTCAATAAAGGAAAAGAGGAAAACGGAAGCGATCCGGGACTTGGCTACGGTCTGATGAACGGTCCTGCTGCCGTGCCGATCGACCTGCGATTCTCTGTCCAGGGCCCGATCCGGGGGCTCATGGAGGTCTCTCCGCGCTCGAATCCCCGGAGAGCCCCTTCCCGCTCGAACTGGTTAGCAGAGCGCAGGCAGAAACGTCTACAAACGATCCGTGAATCCTTCCTTTCACCCCCATCTCTTCGCCCCGGCGAAGCGGTTCCCTTGGGACAGGTCTCCCCCACGGACCGTCGGCATCGTGGGCGCGAGCTTGACGCCTGACGACGCGCGACCGGCGCGGAAACAAGCATCCGCCGCGGCGAGAAACCTGCCGTAAGGACACAGGTCCGATCTGCGCACCTTGGCAGCGCGGATCGGGAACCTCGAGCCATTCCCGCATCAGCGGTCCGCCCCGCTTCGGCACAGAGTTCAGCGGATGGGACGAAGAGCAACGCCCCTCCCCTGCCGGGATGATTCCGAGCACCCGCGCCAAGCGGTGAGTTGAGCCGCCCTCTGCCGGGACTCCGGGCTCGATCAGGATCGGTGCCTCGGCCAAAGCGCCAGACGGAATCGAATCGGATGAGCTCCCGTCATTGCCCTCCTCGCCATGGACCCGGCGGAGCGGTCTGCCGGAGAAGACAGGGCCGGGAAGGCGCTTCCTGATCCCGCCCCATCCGCCCGGTCCTTCAGCCACACAGAGATACCCGTAGAAAGGGATCCTCGTGGACTCCGAATGCGGCATGGTTCTTTCGGCTGCCCTGCCCGGAGCCTTCCGGCCCCGCCTCTCTGCGGCCGCACCCGATGGCGGAATTCTGGAGAATTGGGAGCCGGCAACAAGCGGCCTGCCCTACCCGGAGAAGAGAGCCCATCGCCACCCCGATCGCTTCTTTTGTTTCCCGCTTCGGACCAAAGGGCACCGGCGCTGCTCCATATTACTCCGCACAATACCGAGGGCAGGCGAACGATGGAGAACACAAAGCGGTCGACGCGCATGGGCGGGCCCGTCCCCCCTCCCCGATCCAGCGCGGCGGGCGTGAGATCTGGAGCCTTTTCGGCGGAGCGGATCCGGTTCGCCGACAATGCGGCGTCGCGGATGATGTCGAGCTGCGACGCGAGGAGAGCCCGAATGGCGCAGGGAGAAGGTCTTCGCATCCAACCAGTGCGGAGTTGTCCCTTTCGCTTTCGGTGTTGGGAGCTCCCAACATCGGCGTTGATACCTGCTCGCGGCGCGAACGCCCTCAACCGCCTAGCATCAGAAGCGCAGGCGAATCGAAGGAGCGAACGTGGTGGCAGCGGCATCATGCTCGGAGCCGCGACGCCATCGGATTTCGGCATCGCTCCCGTCTCGTTGTCGACGAAGGAACCACTCTCCTTCCCAATGAACCGGCGGCATGAGGATCCGACGATGCTCCAACCCGGCAGGCTAGGAACGACGCTCCGAGGCGCCGGAAACCCGACAAGGGCTGCGCCATGAGGCACACGCCTCCCGACAGGCCGTCACGTCGCAGATCCGGGTGCCGCTCCGGCTCAGGCATCTGCGAGGAAAGCCCATCGCGGCCGATGATCCAGCAAGCGCGTCCTTCGGGGAGACGCCGGAGGACCGCATGGATTCGCATCAAGGCGTCGTCAGCCATCCATCGTCCGGATGGGAAGGGTCGGCGCGCCCGGCATTCAGGATGAAGCCCCCGTCGCCCTGAGCCGATATCCGCGCCGCTGCTTGCGCTGCAGCCATAGCGCCAGGGCTGCCGCCGCCCGCTCGGGCGTGTCATGCAGCTCGATCTTGCGCTGTCCGGACGTTCCGATACGACCCCATTCACGGACGAGCGCGGCATCGCCGAACAGGCTCGCCTGGATCGACAGCATATAGAAGCGGGCCATGTTTGCGCCCGGATCGCAGCGGTCGAGAATGAGGTATTGAATCGTGTCCTGAGGCATGCCGCAATGTCGCGCGGGCCCCGAATCGGATCCAATTCAAAGGTTGAATCCGTTACGCAGCAACCGATTCACGCCGCTGATGGGTGCCGGGTTCTCAACAGGTAAATGCCGTTGGGACCTCCCAACCGACTCGACTCTCGAGCCGAATCGAAGAATCCATTAACCTTTACGGTAGTAGGCGTGTATTTGTCGATTTGCCGTAAATGAAAGGACCGCCGTGAAACAGCAAGCTGTGCGATCAGACGCTGCAATGCCGTCTCCCGAATCGGGCTCTGCCATCGGCGAGCACGCTGCGATCCTACGCTCGCAGCTGCAAGCGATGGCAGCGGCCTTTTACCCCCCCAGCGCAGAGAAGGTTCTGCGCCGTTTCTCGTCCGGCGAGGCCGCGAAGATCCTCGGGATCTCCGACAGCAGGCTCCGACAGCTCTCCATCGAAGGCCAGGGCCCTCAGCCGGAGGTCACCCAGCACGGACGCCGGTCGTATTCGCTGGCAGATCTTCACGCGCTGCGCGACTTCTTCGACGAGACGACAAAATCGGGCCGGAAATTCTCACCCCGCCGCCAGGGCGACGAGCATCTCCAGATCATTTCCGTGGTCAATTTCAAGGGCGGTTCGGGCAAGACCACGACCTCGGCGCATCTTGCCCAATATCTCGTTCTCAAGGGCTATCGCGTCCTCGCCGTCGATCTCGACCCGCAGGCCAGCCTGTCGGCCCTGCACGGCGTGCAGCCTGAGATCGACGTCGGCCCGGGAGAAACCCTTTACGGCGCGATCCGCTACGGCGAGGAACGCCGCCCGCTGTCCGAGATCATCCGCCCGACCTATTTCACCGGCCTCGACATCGTGCCCGGCAACCTCGAGCTCATGGAGTTCGAGCACGAGACGCCCAAGGCGCTCACGTCGCGCCAGCGCGATCAGCTCTTCTTCGAGCGGGTCGCCAAGGCCCTCGATTCCGTGGCCGACAATTACGATGTGGTCGTGATCGACTGCCCGCCTCAGCTCGGGTTCCTCACGCTCTCGGCTCTGTGCGCGGCGACCTCGCTGCTCATCACCGTCCACCCCCAGATGCTCGACGTCGCCTCCATGTCGCAGTTTCTCGCGATGACGGACGACCTTCTCGAAGTCGTGCGCGGGGCAGGGGGCGTGATCCGCTACGACGCGCTGCGGTATCTGATCACCCGCTACGAGCCGCAGGACGGGCCGCAAACGCGCATCACCGCTCTGCTGCGCAATCTCTTCGGAGACTCGGTCCTCACCAGCCCCATGGTGAAATCGTCCGCCGTCTCGGACGCGGGGCTCACCAAGCAGACGCTTTATGAGGTCGGCCGCGAATCCATGAACCGGCAGACATACGACCGGGCCGTCGAGGCGCTCGATGCCGTGAACGGCGAGGTCGAGGCGATGATCCGCAAGGCATGGGGACGCGCAGCATGAGCCGCAAGACAGCAATGGATGCCATCTTCTCGGCATCGGTCAAAGCTCCCGAGAAGTTGGGAGCTCCCAACGATGCTCCTCAGACGCCGTCCGCGCCGCGCATCCGCAGCGGCGCGATCGCCGCGATGGGCGCCTCGCTCCAGCAACTGACGGATATCCGCGACCAGGTGGAATCCGGATCCGCCATCATCGAGCTGGACCCTGTCCTGATCGACGGATCCTTCGTGTCCGACCGCATGGCCGACGCCACGGACGCGAGCATCGATGCCTTGGCGGAGAGCATCCGGGAAAGCGGGCAGCAGGTGCCGATCCTGGTGCGTCCGCATCCGGACGCCCGCGACCGCTATCAGATCGCGTTCGGCCACCGACGGGTGAGGGCGGCCCGCCGGCTCGGCATCAAGGTCCGGGCCGTCGTGCGCGACCTCACCGACCAGGAACTCGTCGTCGCCCAGGGCAAGGAAAACCTCGATCGGCGGGACCTTTCCTTCATCGAGAAGGCCTTCTTCGCGCTTCAT
The DNA here is from genome assembly GCF_055792805.1 of Microvirga sp. HS2. Lineage (NCBI taxonomy): Bacteria > Pseudomonadati > Pseudomonadota > Alphaproteobacteria > Hyphomicrobiales > Methylobacteriaceae > Microvirga > Microvirga sp. HS2. Next base: position 49,593 of record NZ_JBVVAJ010000012.1, on the reverse strand, counting down.
CTCGAAGCCCTCGATTTCGACCGCGCCGTCATCATGCAGGCGCTGTCCACCGACAAGGGCGACCTGAGCCGCTACATCGCGGTCGCGAAGTCGGTTCCCGAGAATATCGCAAGCGCCATTGGTCCCGCTCCGAAAGCGGGCCGGGCGCGTTGGATGGCGCTCGCGGATGCGCTGGCGACGGGCCCGGCCCGGAAAGCCGCCGAGACCGCGATCGCCGAACCGTCCTTCGCAGGTCTCGATACCGACAATCGCTTCTCCCGCGTGCTCTCGGCCGCCACGAAGAAGCCGCCCGTCGAGAGCCCCCAATCCGGCAGGGGAGGGGCCGAGATGATTTCAACCGTTTCTGGTCGGAAGGTCGCCAAGGTCAATCGCACCGGACGCGATCTGAAGATCAGTGTCGATAAGGGGTTTGACGCGGACTTCGCGGCATACCTTGTCGAGCAGCTTCCAGTCCTGGCCGAGGCCTATGCCAAGGCGAGGGAGGAGGGGACTTCGTGATGTAACCGCGGCAAAGCAAAAGGCCCCGAGGTTTGGCGACCTCGAGGCCTTTGGATCTCACCACTGGGTGGCGAGGATAAGTCACACCATTCTTATCCACCCAGACGAATCGCGTGTCAAGACACCGGTCCGGTGAACGGTCCCGCTTTGCCCTCGATAAGGAGGGTGTGGTGCAAATTGCATCGACAGGAGGCCGGCGGCTGGTTCATGCCGCTCTGGTCGCGAAGAAGCTCGCCCTGGAGGCGGGCAGTACAGTGACGCGCAAGGAGCTCTCGGCGGCGGCCCGCGACGCGGAGAAGGCGCTCGCCTTGCGCCCCGCGCAGCGCCTGGTGCTCTCGGAGCTCGTCGCTTGCTGGGGCGAGCAGGAATGGGAACGGCTGCTGGTGTGGCCGTCCAACGATTATCTGGCGAGCCGCACGGGCCTGAACGACCGCTCGATCCGGCGCATCCTGGCGCAGCTCACGGATCTGAAGCTGATCGTGGCGAAGGACTCGCCCAACGGGAAACGGTTCGCCATCCGCGACATGGCAGGCGCCATCGTGGACGCCTATGGTTTCGACCTCACCCCGATCTATGCGAGGCGAGGGGAGTGGACCACGATGCTGGCCGAGCAGAAGGTCATGCGCGACATCCGCAAAAGAGCCTACGACGAGGTCACGATCGCCCGGCGTGCCACGGAGGAGGCCCTCAGCGCCCTCGCGCAGCATTTTGCGGCCGTGGATCGCTCCGATCTCGAAAAGCGCTACACGGAGCTTCTGAAGCGCACCCCGGCCCGATCGACGGAGGAGCTTCCCCGGGACCTGCTGCACGACTGGCAGAGCTTGAGGCATCTGGCCGAAGAAATGTTCGATCAGACCGGCAATGGCGGACTCGGAGTCCGACACAGAGAAACAGAGAAAGAATCTCCCAGGGAATCTTGTACAAGGCGCGTCCGCAAAAAAGCCGAAGCCATCCCTTCGAGCATGCGTCCAACGGCTCCTCTCCCTCCGGGATTGGTCGTCGAGGCCTGCCCGGTCATCGCCGATTACGGACGACCGATCCACGACATGGGTGATCTTGTCGGAGCAGGGCGCTATCTGCGTGCATCGCTCGGCGCTCATGAAAGCGCATGGAATGAGGCCGTCGCCGAAATCGGTCCCGTCAACGCAGCGGCAGCGGTCGTCTATGTCCTGCAGCTCTGCGATGACGATGCTGCGGTCGGAGAATCCCGGATTCACAATCCCGGGGGCTATTTCCGAGCTCTCGTCCGGATGGTGAAAGGCGGGACACTCAACCTTGAAATGGAGCTCCAGGCGATGCGCAGGCGGAGAATGAGCTGAGGCATGCGAAGAGTCAGGCGAAAAGACGGAACGAACCTCACTCTGGATCGGGACCGCAACCATCCGATGACGGAGCAACCGGGACAAGTCCGGCCGGACATCGCTTTATCTCCGCACATGGCAGGTGACGGGCGGGAGGGACAGAGCGTCTCGTGGACGGGCGAACAGAGCCTCATTGGGAGTTACAGGATCCTTCAGCGCCGTCGATGTCGGTCCGGAGCGCGGATCGGCCCTATGCGGCGCCCGGATCCGGTCGCTCTGCCATGGTTTTCGAAGAACTTTCACCATCATCCATCACCGTAGCAAAGCCTTGCTTTGCTTCCTCTCGTTAAGCTATAGCTTGAAGCATCAATCATTTAGATGCGGGATCGAAGCGTGGCATTCGTTGGCAGGGGGGGTGACTTCGATGACGAGGAGTGGTCAGGCTCCCGTTCCTACGCGCTGCCGGAGCTGCCCTGGGAAACGATCGCCGGCAGGCTCGAGCAGGTCACGGTCGGCATCCTTCGCTTCGATGCCCGCCTGGAGGCGAGTGGGCTCTCCGCCGGCTGGCAGTCGCGTTGCGACACGACGGAGGCCGTGCGGGCACTGATGCTCGACGGACAATTGGTCGAGATCGGCGATCTGGTGCTCCACGATGCCGGCATGGATATCCGTCATCCCACCCACGAGCTGACGCGCGCGGCCACGACCCTGCGGGCCCGGCGAACCGCGCTCGCGCGTCCGGCCCCCTGGCCGCTCTCCATCGACGGGCTGGCGGCCCTGCGCGGCATCGCGCCCGGGCGAGGGGAGGGGGATCGCAAGCGGGCGAAAGGCATGCCGGATACGCAAGACGACGAGGCCTATCCGCCCTTCGCCAACGATGCCGATCCGTGGAAGGTGCATTTCGCCGAAATCGACGCTCTGCTCGAGCGCACCGACAAGGTGCTTGCCGGCGAAACCCCGCTGCTCCGGAGCCGGTCGCACCTGGTCTATGACCCCGATCTCGACGAAGCCGAGAACGAGGATCTCTGGCTCGATGTCGTGAAAAGAACCGCTCACTGGCCTGCCGTCGCCGCCGCCGCCATCGCCTGGGATGCCTGGCTCGATCTCGGCCTCTACACCCGCCTGCCGTGGCTCGGCCTGATCATGGCTGGAGCGGTCCTGCGGGCCCGCGGCCTGACCGGCCATCTGCTCCCCCTCGCGGCTGGGTTCAAGCAGTCCAAATTCCGGCCGCAGGGCCGGGAAGGCGCGCCTGAAAAGCTCGAAGGCTTCTGCACGGTCGTGGAGGAGGCGATCGCCATCGGCAACCGGGATCTCGACCGCCTGATCCTCGCCCGCGAGTTGATGCAGCGCGTGACCAGGGAATGCCGCTCGAACTCCAAGCTGCCCGAGCTGGTCGAGCTGTTCCTGTCGCGCCCGCTGGTGACGGTGCCGCTCGCCGCCAAGCTCCTGAAGGTCACGCCCAAGGCGGTCGATCTGATGCTGGCCCAGCTCGGCGGCGCGCTGCCCCGTGAGCTTACCGGCCGCACCCGCTATCGCGCATGGGGGATCGTGTAAGGCTCGTCAATCTCCGTCCGCATCCCGATCCGCCGACGAGACATTCACGCACCGGGCCGCTATGAGGGATGCCCGCCGATCCCATCCGTCGCCAACATCGCCCAGCCGATTGGACCCTCCTTGCACCCATGTTGACCCTGGAACGCCCCACCACGCTCGAACAAATCATCAAGAAGAGCCGGTTCATCGCGACAGCTGGCCCGGTTGCGAGCGAGCAGGACGCCAGGAACTTCATCGCCGCGCATTCGGATGAGGGGGCCAACCACAATTGCTGGGCCTGGAGGCTCGGCCAGAGCTATCGCTGCAGCGATGACGGCGAACCCAGCGGCACGGCCGGCAAACCGATCCTTCAGGCGATCGACCGGCTGGCTCTCGACAATGTCGCCGTCGTCGTCACCCGCTGGTTCGGAGGCGTTCTCCTCGGAAGCGGCGGTCTTGTCCGGGCCTATGGCGGAACCGCTGCGGCCTGCCTGCGGGCGGGGCCGTTGGTCGACGTCATTGCCGTTCAGGAGGCCATGATCGTCGTGGCGTTTTCCGATCTGGCTCTGGTGAAGGCGCGGCTGACGGGCACCCCAGGGGTTCGGATCCGCCAGGAGAGCTTCACCGAGACCGGCGCAACGCTGATCGTCGACCTGCCCGAAGCAGACGCCCTATCCATCGTCCGGATGATCACGGACATCACCAGCGGTCGGGCATCGGTCAGGATGGATCCGTCAATGTCCTCTTAGCGAATAATCGGCAACGATCATCCGGGATCGGGCGGCAAGGGAATGCGCGTCCTGAGACCCTCAGCGCTTGGTCATGAACGCCTTCACCCGCTCGACATAGCCCGGATCCTGTCCGGCCTCGCGCTGCAGGTCGCGTTCCAGGTCGAGCTGATCGTCAAGGCCATTCGTCCCGGAGGCTTCGAGCGCCTGCTTGATCAACGTCAGGCCGAGCGTCGGCTTCGATGCGAGGCGCGCGGCGATCGTCCTGGCCTCGGACAACAAGACCTCGTCCTCATGGACTCTCCAAATGAGCCCCCATGCCTCCGCCTGTTCCGCCGGGAGCGGTTCTGCGAGCAGGGTAAGGGCCCTGGCGCGGGCCGTCCCGATGGTCCGCGGGAGAAACCAGGTCCCGCCGCAATCGGGGACGAGGCCGAGATTGGAAAACAACTCGAGGAAGCGCGCCGAGCGCGCAGCGACGACGATATCGCAGGCCAGCGCGATATTCGCGCCCGCGCCGGCAGCGACGCCGTTGACGGCGGCGATGACGGGACAGCGGAACGAGCGCAGCCGCCGCACGAGCGGATTGTAGGAGCGGTCGAGGCTCGCTCCAAGGTCCGGCGCCGATCCGTCCGGACGAACCCGGTCCGCGAGATCCTGTCCCGTGGAGAAGGCGCGCCCCGCGCCGGTGAGGATCACGGCCCGGCAATCCGCATCCGCGTCCGCTTCATCGAGGGCAGCCATCAACGCCTCGTGCATGGCGATGTTGAAGGCGTTCAGGCGCGCGGGCCTGTTGAGCGTCAGGACGCGATAGCCCTCGCCCCGTTCCGTCAGGACGGGGGCGGCCTCTGCAGCGGATGGATCAGGAATATCGTTCGACATCGCGAAATTCGAGCTCGACAGGGGGAAGGGAACAACCCATTCGGGTGCCGTCACTCTAGCGGAGCCGCTGCGGGGAAACGGCATAAACTGTTCCGCACAGCGGAATAGTTTTCCGCAATTTTGCTTGACCCTTCCCCGGGCCGAGGCTCTTTTAGGAGCCCCTCGGGAGGCGCCATTCCGCAACCGGCCCGCGTGCTCGTCACGGCCGCGGCGGCACGGGAAGGTTGTGCACCGGGACGCAATTCGTGCGGGGCAGGAAAGGACAAGAACAATGGGGAACATCAACGAAGCACGCATCACTCTGGGCATCGTCGGAGCCGGCGCCATGGGTTCCGGCATCGCACAGGTCGCTGCCACCGCGGGGGTCAGGGTGATGATCTTCGATACGCGCGCGGATGCTGCGGCCAAAAGCAGAAGCGACATCGCGAAGCGCCTGCAGAAGCGGGTCGACGAGGGCAAGCTCAAAGCGGAGGACGCGCAGGCGACCGTCGCCTGCCTGAATGCGGTCGACAGCATCGAAGCCCTTGCCGATTGCGATGTCGTCGTCGAGGCCATCGTTGAGGATCTCGGCGTGAAACGCGCGCTGTTCCAAACGCTCGAGGGGATCGTCCGCGAAGACGCCATTCTCGCGTCCAATACTTCCTCGCTGCCGATCGGCGCCATCGCGGCGGGCCTTAAGCATCGCAAGAGAGTCGCGGGTCTGCATTTCTTCAACCCGGTTCCCCTGATGCGTCTGGTCGAGGTCATTCCCGGCCCGGAGACGACCACGGAGGTCATCGACACCCTCGTCGCGCTGGGCGAGCGGTTCGGGCGAGACCCGGTCGTCGTGCGCGACACGCCCGGCTTCCTCGTCAATCTCGGCGGACGCGCCTACACCACCGAGGCGCTTGCGATTCTCAACGAGAACGTGGCGACCCCTGCGCAGATCGATGCGGTCATGCGCGATTGCTGCGGCTTCCGCATGGGGCCGTTCGAATTGATGGACCTGACGGGAATCGACGTGAACTTTCCCGTCACGCGTTTCGTTCACGAGAGCTTCTTCGGCGATCCGCGCCTGCGCTCGACGCCCTTCCACCGCTACCTTCTCGAGACCGGACAACTCGGCCGGAAGACGCAACGCGGCTTCTACGATTATGGCGAGGGCGCGCAGAAGCCGTCCGCAGATGCGGCAAGAACGGATGGCACGGCCAAAAAGGTCTTCCTCGTCGAGCCGAGCGAGCCGCTCAAGGCTCTGGCCCGCGAACTCGGGCTGACCCTGCTCGATCAGGATGACGGCGCGTCGCCGTTGCTGGGAGCTCCCCTCGGAGAGGACGCGACCGCATTCGCCGTGCGGACGAAAAGCGATGCCCGCCGGCTCGTGGCCCTGGACCTGAGCTTCAACACATCCGAGCGGATCACCCTCATGATGGCTCCCGGCTTCGATCCCGCCATCCGGCAGTCGGTCGTCAATTCCCTGATCGAGAGCGGGCGGGCCGTGACCGTGATCGCGGATTCTCCCGGCTTCATCGCGCAACGGATCGTCGCCATGGTGGCCAATCTCGGATGCGAGATGGCGCAGATGGGGCTTGCGGCTCCTCACGACATCGACAAGGCCATGCGTCTCGGCCTCAACTACCCGAAAGGTCCGCTCGAATTCGCCCAGGCGGTCGGCCCGAGCAACGTTCTTGGCGTGCTGACGGCCCTGCAGTCGCTGACGGGAGACGACCGCTATCGCCCGAGTCAGTGGTTGCGCCGCCGCGCTTCGCTCGATATCGCCGTCTGGACCGAGTGAGCTGGCGCATCGAGCGGATCCAGCGGGTCCGCTCGAATGATGCGCTTTTTCAGGAAGGGAGCATCGGTCCCAAAAGTGCAAGTCCACTTTCTCCGTCCGGTACTCCAGGGTCCAAACCCAATCAGCGTCTTGAGATCGCTGCAATAGGCTGAATCTCATGCCATCTTTCGATGGATGGGATGGAGGCGCGCGATGCGGGGATCGCTGTTTTGGCTGTCGGGCGAGGCGTGGGCGCGGATCGAGCCGCAGCGGCCGAACTGCTGACCAAGGAGGCGATCCGCTTCCGTCGTCTCGTCGCGGACAAAGGCTACGACACCAACCGCTACGACAAGCTCGCCGCTCACTTCTTGTCCAGCGCTGGTCAGTGAAACCGCTCGCCGCGCTCCAACTGGGCCAGCATCAGTGCCATCCGCTTGGCCCGCGTCTCGGGCTTCTTCGCCGTGTGAAGGCGATAATAGATCGGATAAAGGTTCTTGCGGTCGAGGGTCAGGAAGAACGCCTTCGCCTTCGGCTTTGCTTCCAGGGCGTCAAGGAAGTCCTGAGGGATCGTCATCGTCGCTGAGCCAGCATAAGCCTTGTCCCACCGACCGTCGGCCTTCGCGGCCTCCACCTGCTCCAACCCGGCCGGAGCCATCCTACCTTCCGCAATCAGCGTCGTCGCATGAGCGCGGTTCTTGGCGGACCAGTTGGACTTCGGCTTCCTGGGCGTCAGCCGCTGCAGGAACGACTCTGTATCGAGCGGCTGTTTCTGCCCATCGATCCACCCGAAGCGGATCGCCTCGACCACGCAATCAGCCCACGTCACAGAGGGCCTGCCCGCGCTTGACTTGAAGATCCTGACCCAGAATTCCGTTGCCGTCTGATGATGCGTCGCAAGCCAGGCACCGAGCTCAGCAGCCGTCTGAAACGCCAGGGGTGTATGCCGTGTGCCAACCATTCCAAACACTAGCCTGCCGCCAAACATGTTGCAAAGCCGACACGACGGCCGTTCCATCAACACGATTGAGTCTGGATGCTCGAGCTGCTTCCCCTTCCGTGAAATTACCTTTTCTCTTTGTCATGCCGCATTCTTTGCGGCGGACCGGGTCCACGTCGCCGCAAAAACTGCTCTAGCCCCTCGGCCCCCACAGGGATCCAACGGTGTCTTTCAGCGCATCGGCGAGGCGGCCGCGCATGTCTGCTTCGCTCACGCTGCCGGTGGCGATCGGGATGGTGATGGCTCCCATCTCGCCGTTATCCTCGAAGCCGATGGCGATGCCGCCGATGCCGCGCCGCCAGGCGTCGCGAACGAAGGAGATGCCGAGCTGGCAGGCTTCCGCCAGTTGGGCCTTGAAGGCCTCGACATTGCCGCCGCGTTTGGCGAGATGGGACGAGACGCGGGTGGCGATGAGACGGCGATCCCGCTCCGGCATCGCCGCGAGCATGGCGATCCCCGCCGCCGACACGGCAATGGGCAGCCGTCCGCCTGTCGCGAGGCGCACGGCGACGAGCTCGGAGCCCTGGACCACTTCGACAAAGGTCACGTGAAGCCCGTCGCGGATCGTGAGCCCCACCGTCTCGCCGGTCTTTTCGGAAAGCTGCTTCAGGAGAGGCTTCGCGCGGTCGAGCATCGTCATTCCCGCGAGCACGGGATAGCCGAGCGTCAGGTTTTTCGGAGTCAGCTCGTAGGCGCGCTTCGACTGGCTGAACCGGAGATAACCCAGTTCCATCGCCGTATGCGTGAGCCGACTGACGGTGGAGGGCGGAAGACCGGTCGCCCGCGAGAGCTCTCCGTTGCTCAACGGACGCTGCACACGGGACAGGGCTTCGAGAATAGCCAGCCCCCGGGCAAAAGCGTCGACGAATTGTCGGTCCTCACGTTCCATGCGGCCCTCTCATAATTCCGCTGTGCGGAAAGGCTTTTCGCAAATACACATTGCGAATAACACCGCTCTCGGAGAAAGTCCACGCGCCCGCCGTGACAGAAGCGGACGTTGTCGAACGCAAGAATTGGGGAGGAAATGGATGCTGACTGGTGACATGTTGCGTCGCTCGGCCGAGCGTTTTCCGACGAAGCCCGCCATCCTCTGGCAGGGCACGTCGCTGAGTTACCGGGATCTCAATCTCGCCGCCAATCGTCTCGCGAATGCTTTGATCGATCTGGGGCTGGAGAAGGGAAGCAAGGTCGGCATCATCAGCCGCAACCGGACCGAGTACGGTATCACCTTTTTCGGCGCAGCGCGTTCCGGCGGCGTCCTGGTCAATGTCTCCGTTCTCTATGCTCCAGAAGAGCTGCAATACGTGCTCGACAAGGCGGATGTCGAAATCCTGATCTTCGAACACGTCTTCGCCGAGAAGGTCATGGCGGTCCGGGACAACCTGCCCAAGATCGGGACATATATCTGCGTCGGCGGCGCGGTCGACGGGGCGGTGGCGTTCGAGGATGTCCTCGCGCGCGGCTCCGATACGTATCCCTCCGTCGAGATTCACGAGGACGACCCCTTCAGCATGACCTATACGGGCGGCACGACCGGCCGCCCGAAGGGGGTTCTCACCAGCCACCGCAACCGCATGATCACGGCTCACACGGTCATGGTCGAGGAAGCGATCGACGAGCGCGACGTGGTCGGCATCGTGACGCCGCTCTTCCATGTCGCCGCGCTCAACATCATGTTCCAGCCTGCGGTCCTCGCCGGGGCGACCTCCACCTTCCTGTCCAAGTGGAACGTTTCCGATTTCGCCGCCATGGCGCGGGAGACCGGCATGACGGCGGCCTTCATGGTGCCGACCCAGGCCAGCATGGTCGTCAGCGATCCGAATTTCGACGCGGCCAACTACGCGACATGGACGAAACTCTCCTTCGCCGGCGCGCCGATGCCTGATTGGGTGCAGCGGGAGATGCTGGAAAAGCTGCCGAACGTGAGGCTGACCCAGATTTACGGCCAGTCCGAAGTCGGCGTGCTGACGGTGCTCCGCCATTGGTACCTGCCCGCCAAGCTCGGCACCGTCGGACGCCAAGCCTACAACGTGGATGTCGCGGTCGTGGACCGCAACGGGCATCCGGTGAAGGCAGGAGAGATCGGCGAGCTCGTCTCGCGCGGCGAGAACGTGATGCTCGAATATTACAAGGAGCCCGAACAGACCGCGAATTTCTTCCGGAACGGCTGGGGCTGGACGGGCGATCTCGCCACGGTGGACGAGGAAGGCTTCGTCACGCTCGTCGACCGGTCGAAGGACATGATCATTTCCGGGGGCGAGAACGTTTACCCCAAGGAAATCGAGAACGTGCTTTACGAGCATGAGTCGGTGTCCGAATGCGCGGTCTTCGGCATTCCCGACGACAAATGGGGCGAAGTGCCGGCGGCCTATGTCCAGATCAAGGCCGGCATGCAGGTGAGCGAGGACGACCTCGTGACCCATTGCGCCGAGCGCCTCGCCCGCTTCAAGCGGCCCCGCGTCGTGAAGTTCGTGGCGGAGTTCCCCAAGACTCCGATCGGCAAGATTCAGAAGAACATCCTGCGAGAGCCCTACTGGAAAGATCGGGAGAAAAAGATATGAGCGGCCCCTATGACAGCTATCGCCGGTTGAAGTTCGATTGGCCGGAAGAGCGCATCCTGCGGATCACGATGGAGAATCCGGGCCGTCTCAATTCAGCCGACGAGATCATGCACGGCGAGCTGGTTCGGATCTGGCGGGACATCGATTCCGATCCGAACGTCTCGGCGGTCATCATCCGCGGCGCGGGCGAGGCCTTCTCCTCGGGCGGGGATCTCGATCTCGTGAAGGAGATGACGGAAGACTTCAACACCCTCACGCGGGTGTGGAAGGAAGCGCGGGATCTGGTCTACAATCTCGTGAACTGCTCCAAGCCGATCGTGTCCGCCATGCAGGGCCCGGCCGTCGGTGCGGGCCTCGTCGCAGGCCTCCTGGCGGACGTGTCGATCGCCGCGCGCTCGGCGCGCATCATCGACGGGCACACGCGCCTCGGCGTCGCCGCGGGCGATCACGCGGCCATCGTGTGGCCGCTCCTGTGCGGCCTCGCCAAGTCGAAATATTATCTCCTCCTCTGCGAGCCGGTGAGCGGCGAGGAAGCGGAACGCATCGGCCTGGTGTCGCTCTGCGTCGACGACGCGGAGCTTCACGACAAGGCGCTCGCGGTGGCCAAGAAGCTCGCCGCGGGATCCCCGACCGCCATCCGCTGGACCAAGTACGCGCTGAACAACTGGCTGCGCATGGCCGGGCCGACCTTCGACACGTCCCTCGCGCTCGAGTTCATGGGCTTCAAGGGCCCGGACGTTCAGGAAGGGCTGGCCTCCCTGCGGGAGAAGCGCCGTCCGAACTTCACCAAAGACTGCCCCCTCTAAGGAGATCGCCCCATGGCGGAAGCATATATCTGCGCGGGCGTGCGCACTCCGATCGGGCGTTACGGCGGTGCGCTCGCCTCCGTTCGGCCCGACGACATGGCGGGCCTCGTCCTGCGCGAGCTGATGGCGCGTGCGCCCCAGCTGCCTGCTGAGGCCATCGACGATGTCATCATGGGCTGCGCCAACCAGGCCGGCGAGGACAACCGCAACGTCGCGCGCATGGCGGTGCTGCTGTCGGGCCTGCCCGACACGGTGCCGGGAACGACCATCAACCGCCTCTGCGGCTCCGGCCTCGACGCGGTCGGCCAGGCGGCGCGGGCGATCCGCGCCGGCGAAGGCGATGTCTTCATCGCGGGTGGCGTCGAATCGATGACGCGGGCGCCCTTCGTCATGGGCAAGGCGGACACCGCTTTCTCCCGCTCGGCGGAGATCTTCGACACGACGATCGGATGGCGTTTCGTCAATCCGGTCCTGAAGGAGCGGTTCGGCATCGATTCCATGCCGGAGACGGCGGAGAACGTCGCCGAGCAGTTCCAGGTCTCCCGGCAGGATCAGGACGCTTTCGCCGTGCGCAGCCAGCAGCGCGCCGCCCGCGCGCAGCAATCGGGCCGCCTCGGCCGCGAGATCGTGGCCGTGACCATTCCTCAGCGCAAGGGCGATCCGATCAGGGTGGAGCGTGACGAGCATCCCCGCGAGACCACCGTGGAGAAGCTCGCCCAGCTGTCGACGCCGTTCCGGAAGGGCGGCAGCGTCACGGCGGGCAATGCCTCGGGCGTCAACGACGGCGCCGCGGCGCTCATCGTCGCCTCGGGCGAGGCGGTGGCCCGATACGGCCTGACGCCGCTGGCGCGCGTCGCGGGCCTCGCGACGGCCGGCGTGGAGCCGCGGATCATGGGCATCGGCCCCGTTCCCGCCAGCCGGAAGCTGATGTCCCGCCTGGGTCTGACGATCGCGGACATGGACGTGATCGAGCTCAACGAGGCTTTCGCGGCTCAGGCGCTCGCATGCCTGCGCCAGCTCGGGCTGCCGGACGACGCCGAGCATGTGAATCCCAACGGCGGCGCCATCGCCCTGGGGCATCCGCTCGGCATGTCCGGCGCGCGCCTCGCGCTGACGGCGGCGTTGGAATTGCAGGAACGGGACGCGAAGCGGGCCCTGTGCAGCATGTGCATCGGCGTGGGGCAGGGGATCGCCCTCGTGTTGGAGAAGGCGTGATGGACAAGTCAGAGCATCCGGAAGTCATTCTCGATCGCAGGAGCGACGCCATCGCGGTGGTGCGCATCAACCGGCCGAAGGTGCGCAACGCCCTCAACATGCCGGTGCGCCGCAGGCTGGCGGAGATCTTCGAGAGCTTCGTCGAGGATACCGCGCTGCGTTGCGTGGTCCTCACCGGCGATGAAACCAGCTTCGCTGCCGGCGCGGATATTCAGGACATGGCGGAGATCAGCGCCGTGGACATGTATCTGCGCCACAACGAACGCCTCTGGGAAGCGATCGGCCGCTGCCCGCAGCCGGTGATCGCGGCGGTGAACGGATTCGCGCTCGGCGGCGGACTCGAACTCGCGATGCACGCGGACATCATCGTTGCCGGACGCAGCGCGAAGCTCGGTCAGCCCGAAGTGCGCGTCGGCATCATGCCGGGCGCGGGCGGGACGCAGCGCCTGACGCGGGCGATCGGCAAGTTCAAGGCGATGCGCCTGTGCCTGACCGGCGAGATCATCGACGCCGAAGAGGCGTTCGCCATGGGGCTCGTCAGCAAGCTCGTCGCGGACGAGGCCGTGTTCGACACCGCGATGGCGATGGCCGAGCAGATGGCCAAGCTCCCGCCGATCGCTCTCGCGCAGATCAAGGAGGTCATCCTCTACGGTCAGGACGCATCGCTCGGCGCGGCGCTCGCACTGGAGCGCAAGGCTCTTCAGGTTCTGTTCGCGACCAGCGACAAGAACGAAGGCATGCGGGCGTTTCTGGAAAAACGGTCTCCCAACTATACGGGGGCGTGATTGGGTTGCCCCTCCTTCAAAACGGGTGGGGCAACGATCGTTTGAAAAAGCTAGAACAGCAGACGATTCGGGAAAGGGCGGACGATGGATCTCAGGATAAGTGGCGAAACCGCGCTGGTGCTGGGCGGGACGAAGGGGCTGGGCCTCGCCTGCGCCCGTGAACTGAGCGCCGCGGGCGTTCGGGTCGCGGTCAACGGGCGCAATGCCGACGAGGGCGCTCAGGCCGTCGCTCTTCTCGGGAACGGCGCGATCTTCGTGCAGGGCGATCTCGCCGAGCCGGATCAGCCCGCGCGCCTCATCGAGGAGGCCCAAAGCCAGCTCGGACCAATTCACATCCTCGTCACGAACGCGGGCGGTCCTCCGACCGGAGAGTTCACGGATCACGCCATCGAGACCTGGCGCAAGGCGCTGGAGGTCAACATGCTGTCGGCGATCCAGGCGGCGCAGATTCTTCTGCCGGGCATGATCGAGGCCCGCTACGGCCGGATCGTGAACATCACGTCTTTCGCCGTGAAGGAGCCCTATCCGAACATGGCTCTCGCCAATGGCGTCCGCGCCGGATTGACGGGTGCGATGGCGACCCTGGCGCGGGAAGTCGCCGGCAAGGGCATCACGGTCAACAACATCCTGCCCGGCCTCATGGCCACCGGCGCGCTCGATCGCGTCATCCGGGCCCGCGCGGCGCGGGATGCGATCACGGAACAGGAAGCATCGGCGCGCATGGCCGCATCCGTTCCGGCGGCGCGCCTCGGCACGGCGGAGGATTTCGGTCCCCTGTGCGCCTTCCTGTGCTCGCGGCATGCGGATTACATCACGGCGCAGAACATCGCGGTCGATGGAGGCCTCATCCGCGGCCTCCTCTGATCGAGGATTTCGACGGGAAGCAGGACGGCGGCGAGGAAGCGAGCGCGTCGTCCCGACTTGCCGGCGACATCCGTTGCACGGCACAGGGTAGCTTTGAGGCTGCCCTGCCCGGAAACGGCCGTATCCTTCCGCATAGCGGAATACTTTTTTGCTCAACGGTAGCGGTTTTCTGGCAAGCTCCGGGCAAAGCAATAAGGCGTAAAGAACGCCATCACCTTCATAAAAACACTCGGGAGGACTCTCATGAAAAAACTCTGTCTCGGAATCATCGGCGCTGCCTGTTCCATCACGGCGGCTTCGGCGCAGGTCTCGGACGGCACCGTGAAAATCGGCGTGCTGACCGACCAGACCGGCGTGTTCTCGTCTCTCGCCGGCAAGGGCTCGGTCGTCGCCGCGGAGATGGCGGTCGAGGATTTCGGCACCAAGATCGGCGGCAAGAAGGTCGAGCTCGTCAGCGCCGATCACCAGAACAAGGCCGACGTGGGCACCCAGATCGCCCGCCGCTGGTTCGATGCCGAAGGCGTCGACATGATCATCGACGTGCCGAACTCGTCCGTGGTGCTGGCCGTTCAGGAGCTGGCGCGCGAGAAGAACCGAGTCCTGATCGTGTCCGGTGCCGGAACGGCGGACCTGACCAACAAGGCCTGCTCGCCGAACGGCATTCACTGGACCTGGGACACCTATTCCGCGGCCGTGAGCACCGCGAAGGCCATCGTGCAGGAGGGCGGCAAGTCCTGGTACTTCCTGACGGCCGACTACGCGTTCGGCCACACGATGAAGGCCGACGTGTCGCGCGTCGTCGAGGCGACGGGCGGAAAGGTCGTCGGGGCGGTGCAGCATCCGCTCAACACCTCCGACTTCTCCTCGTTCCTGATGCGGATTCCGAGCACGAAGGCCGACGTGATCGCGCTGGCGAACGGCGGCAGCGACACCATCAACTCGCTGAAGCAGGCGCAGGAGTTCGGCCTCACGCAAACAGCCAAGATCGCGGGCCTCGCGATCTTCCTGACCGACGTTCACTCGATCGGTCTCCAGACGGCGCAGGGTCTCTATCTGACGACCGGCTTCTATTGGGACCGCAACGACGAAACCCGTGAATGGGCGCAGCGCTTCTTCAAGCGCCATGGCGCCATGCCGACGATGTCTCAGGCCGGCGTCTATTCGGCCATCATGCACTACCTGAAGTCCATCGAAGCCTCGGGGAGCGATTCCGCCGAGAAGGTGGTCGCCCGGATGAAGGAAACGCCCGTCAACGATTTCTTCGCCAAGAACGGCAAGATCCGCGCCGATGGCCGCATGGTCCACGACATGTATCTGGCGCAGGTGAAGGCGCCGGCCGAGTCCAAGGCGCCGTGGGACTACTACAAGATCCTGCGCACGGTCCCCGGCGACGAAGCCTTCCGTCCTCTGTCCGAGAGCGATTGCCCGCTGGTCAAATAACGGCACGCTTCAAGACGGACTTCGATCCCTTCCAACATGAAACTGGCGCGTACCTTCGGGTGCGCGCCATCGAACAATGTCTGTGGAGCCATGGCGGACGATATCATTCTGAGCGCATCGGAGCTCACCAAGGAGTTCAAGGGCTTTGTCGCCGTGGACGGGGTCAAGCTCGCCGTCCGGCGCGGCACGATTCATGCCTTGATCGGCCCCAACGGAGCCGGGAAGACGACCTGCTTCAACCTCCTGACCAAGGTGCTGAGCCCGACGAGCGGACGCATTGTCTATAACGGCCGTGACATCACCGGAATGTCGCCGGCCAACGTCGCCCGGCTCGGCCTCGTCAGGTCGTTCCAGATCTCGGCGGTGTTCGGCCACATGACGGCGCTCGAAAACATCCGGATCGCGCTTCAGCGCAGGATCCGGGGAGATTCGTTCGACTTCTGGCGCTCAGAACGTGTGCTCGCCTCCCTTCACGACGAAGCCTGGGCGTTGATCTCGGCGGTCGGCCTCGATGATTTCGCCCTCGTTCCGGCCCGCGAATTGTCCTACGGGCGCAAGCGCGCCCTCGAAATCGCGACGACGCTCGCTCTCGATCCCGAGATGCTTCTGCTGGACGAGCCCATGGCGGGCATGACCCAGGAAGACGTCGAGCGCGTCTCCGCGCTCATCCGGAAGATATCGCAGAACCGGACGATCCTGATGGTGGAGCACAATCTTTCGGTCGTGGCGTCGCTCTCCGACCGGATCACCGTCCTGACACGGGGGAAGGTCCTCGCCGAGGGCGATTACGCCACCGTGTCCAAGGATCCTCGCGTCATCGAAGCCTATATCGGGGTGCCTCATGCATAAGGTTTCCGCCGAATCCTCCGCATCCAATCCGCTGCTTGCCGTTCGGGGGCTCGAGGCCTGGTATGGCGAAAGCCACGTTCTCCACGGCGTGACGTTCGACGTCCCGGCCGGTGAGGTCGTGACGCTCCTCGGGCGCAACGGCGCGGGCAAGAGCACGACCCTCAAATCCATCATCGGGATCATGCGCCGGCGCAAAGGATCCATTCGCCATTCCGGCCAGGAGATGATCGGGCTGAGTGCGCGCGCCATTGCGAAAAGCGGAATCGCCTTCTGCCCCGAGGATCGGGGAATCTATTCGAGCCTCAATGTCGAGGAGAACCTGCGGCTCCCGCCCGTCGTGCGGGAGGGGGGACTCTCCGTCGAGGAAATCTTCGACATGTTTCCCAACCTTCGCGAGCGCCTCAAGAGCCAGGGCACGAAGCTTTCCGGCGGCGAGCAGCAGATGCTCGCGATCGGGCGCATCCTCAGGACCGGAGCCAAGCTGCTCCTCCTCGACGAGCCGACGGAAGGGCTGGCCCCGGTCATCGTGCAGCAGATCGGCCGGACGATCAGGCAGTTGAAGGAGCGGGGCTACACCATCGTGCTCGTGGAGCAGAACTTCCATTTCGCCTCGACCGTCGCCGACCGCCACTACGTCATGGAGCACGGACGCGTGGTCGACATGATGACCAATGCCGATCTCGGGGCGAGCGCCGAGAAACTCAGCCGTTATCTCGGCGTGTAGAAGGGGGAAATCATGTTCGAACTGCTTGGCATCCCTCCTCAGGTCTTCTTCAGCCAACTGCTGCTGGGGCTCATCAACGGCGCATTCTACGCCATGCTGAGCCTCGGGCTGGCGGTCATCTTCGGACTCCTGAACATCGTCAATTTCGCCCATGGCGCGCTCTACATGATGGGCGCGTTCGGCGCCTGGATGCTGCTCAACTACCTGGGCATCGGCTATTGGTGGGCGCTTGTTCTCTCGCCCGTTCTGGTGGGCGCGTTCGGCGTTCTCATCGAGCGCTTTCTGCTGCGCTGGCTCTACGATCTCGATCATCTCTACGGGATGATCCTGACCTTCGGCCTCGCGCTGATGATCACCGGTCTCTTCCGCAACTTCTACGGCGCGACCGGCATGCCCTATACCTTGCCGCCTCTTCTGACCGGCGGGCACAATCTCGGGTTCATGTTCCTGCCGAACTCGCGGGCCTTCGTGATCGTCACGTCGCTCATCGTCTGCCTGTCGACCTGGTTCGTCATCGAGAAGACCCGCCTCGGCTCTTATCTTCGCGCCGCGACCGAGAATCCCGCGCTGACGGAATCCTTCGGCATCAACGTCTCGCTGCTGGTCACCATGACTTACGGCTTCGGCGTCGCGCTCGCCGGTTTCGCCGGGGTGCTCGCGGCTCCGATCTACTCGGTCAATCCGACGATGGGCTCCGATCTCATCATCGTCGTCTTCGCCGTGGTCGTCATCGGCGGCATGGGCTCGATCCTCGGATCGATCGTCACGGGCTTCTCGCTGGGGCTCGTCGAAGGCCTGACCAAGGTGTTCTGGCCGGAAGCATCGGCGACCGTCATCTTCGTGATCATGGCCATCGTTCTGATGGCAAAGCCCGCGGGCCTTTTCGGGAGAAGCTCCTAACATGTCGACTCACAGCCATGCGCCCGTCGCGGCCTCGATGCAGAAGCTGGGCATGCCGCGCTACCATCTCGCCGTCATGCTCGGGCTGGGCGCGCTGCTTCTCGTCGCGCCGTCCCTGCTTTACCCGATCCTGGTGATCAAGATCCTCTGCTTCGCGCTGTTCGCCTGCTCGCTCAATCTGCTGCTGGGCTATGTCGGTCTCCTCTCGTTCGGACATGCGGCGTATTTCGGCATGTCGAGCTACGTGGCGGCCCATGCGGCGAAGGTCTGGGGGCTGTCGCCGGAACTGGCGATTCTGTGCGGGGCCGGGGTCGCCGTCCTTCTGGGCTGCGTGTTCGGCGCGCTTGCGATCAGGCGCCAGGGCATCTATTTCGCGATGGTCACGCTGGCCTTCGCCCAGATGGTCTATTTCTTCGCGCTTCAGGCGCCCTTCACGGGGGGTGAGGACGGCATCCAGAAGGTGCCGCGGGGAGCGTTGTTCGGGCTCGTCCCTCTGTCCGACGACAGGACGCTGTACTGGTTCGTCGTCGCCGTCTTCCTGGCTTGCCTGTTCGCGCTCTACCGCATCATCCATTCGCCGTTCGGCCAGGTCCTGAAGGCGATCCGGGACAACGAGGCGCGTGCCGTCTCGCTGGGATATCGCGTCAATCAGTACAAGCTCATGGCCTTCGTGATATCGGCCGGGCTGGCAGGCGTCGCCGGCGGAACCAAGGCGATCGTGTTCCAGCTCGCGACCTTGACGGACGTCCACTGGACCATGTCCGGAGAGGTCGTTCTCATGACCCTGATCGGCGGAATGTACACGTTCTTCGGTCCCATCGTCGGCGCGGCGCTCGTCGTTCTTCTGCAGAACTACCTCGCCTCCTTCGGCGATTGGGTCACCGTGATTCAGGGCGCCGTCTTCGTGCTCTGCGTGCTGCTCTTCCGCGAGGGAATCGTCGGGTTCATCGCATCGCGGCTGCGGCGTCCCCTGTAGCGAGCGGGCAGCGCCCTTCCGACAGGCGTAGGGGCGCGGGGCCGGCGGCGACTGATACGCGCCGGCCCCGCGTGCCGGACACCCGATGCAGGGACCGGCGCTGCGGCGCTGTGTTCAGGACCGCTTCACGACAAATGCTGCCGATGGGTCGGCCCGACGATTCCGGGCAGCCCGGCCATCTGCACGAGGCCGGCCCTATCCACGATTTCGATTTCCTGGGGCGTCACCAGCCGGATATGCCCGCGCTGTTTCAGTCGCGTCAGCGAGCGGCTGACGGTTTCGACGGTCAGGCCGAGATAGTCCGCGATGTCATAGCGGCTCATGAGCAGCTCGACTCGGTTTCCCGAACCGCCCTGAACGGCCGAGTGCCGAGCCGACATGATCAGGAACGACGCGACCCTTTCCAGGGCCGACAGGCATCCGAGCAGCACCTGCCGCTGGCTCGCCGCATGAAGGGACGCCCGGGTCATTTCGTTCCATTGGCCCGCGAGGCTCGGATGCCGCTCGACGAGGTCGCGGAAGTGCTGACGCGACACCGCATAGACCTCGGACGGCACGACGGCCTCCGCATTCTGCCAATAAATGCTTTCGTCGAGCATGGGCAGAAGATCGCCCGGCCTGGCAAAGTCGGTGATGTGCCGCCGGCCGTCGGCCAGCGTTTGAAACACGCGCACCAGCCCGGATGCGAGAAGATAGAGCGAGTGGCATGTATCACCCGAGGAGAACAGCGCCTGGTTCATCGCCAGCTTGGTGGGCTTCATGCAGAGCCGGTGCTCCGCGGCAAAGAACCTGAGCGATCGTTCCAGGGTCGGCAGGCCCGGAATCGGGGCCGATGCGCGGGCATCGCCGGTGCGCGCATAGGGAGCGCCGGGTTCCCGCGTGGACGAGGATATGAAGGAGGTCAAAGCCGTTCCACCGCAGTTCGTCGGGTTGCGTCTAGAGCATCGGACCCAAAAGTGGACCTGCACTTTTGGGATCAATCCGATGCTCCCTTCCTGGATGAGCGCATCGTGGGACGCGGAAAACCGGGTCCACTTTTCACTGACGTGGCCCTTCGGGTCGCTGCGCGGCCCGCTGGGTCCGCACGATGCGCTAGATGAGATCCCAGAAGGCTCCGAGCTCTCCCTTCAGGGAGATGAAGCTGTCCATCGCGCCCCGTCTCTGGGCCTCGGTGGCGTGGGGCGTTCGCGCGGTATCGGCGTCGGCGCGCGTTCTGTGAGCGGCGGTTCGCATGCGAAGAGTCGAGTGGGAGCTGTCGGCCACCTCGGCTGCGAGAATGGCGATGCTGTTGAAGTCCCCGTAACGGCAGGACCGGGCCTGCTCCTTCCAACGGGCGCGAATGGCTTGATCGATATTCATGTGGTTTCTCCTGAGTTCCATGGCTTCGGCTCGAGCGAGCGGATTCTCCCGGAAGGCATGACAGGATTTGTGCAATCGTCCGTGTCGTGAGCGCCCTGGGCCGAACGATCCTCATCGTCACGTCCGCCGCTCATACGAGCAGGCGGTCTTCGTGATCTGATGTGAGAGGATCATGCTTCAGGAGCGAAACGGCTGCTCTCGGTCCCCGCCCGGTCGCGTCGGCGGATGGGCGCATGCGCCATCAATCCCCGGATCAACGAATTGTCCGGGGCTCAGAATCCCGTCTTCAGACGGCCCGCGCGCATGGCTGAAAGGGCATTGATCTTGAGCATGGCGCCGCAAGCTCGGCCACCGGGACCCGAAAGTCAAGCTGATGAGAAACGGCCCGGCAGGCTCCGGAAACCATTCCTCGAAGCGCGTCGACCCTTGGGATTTTATCCCGACGACACTGCGCCGCGGTAATCAGAAGCCGAGGAACAGGATATCGAGCGCCCGTTTGATCGCGTCCTGATCCGCGGCGAGGGAGCCCACGCGGCGCTGCAGCTCACGGGCCGGAATCGTGGCCAGCTGATAAGTCAACAGAAGGTGGTCGCCCTCCCTGAACCGGACCACCGGCGTCAGTCCGGCGATGACCGCGGCATCCTCGCAAGGCACCAGAGGCGCGACGATCCGGACGGCCAGCCGGTCCAGCAGGTCCGATTGCAGCTCCACCACATAGCTCCTGCTGCGGCCGACTCCGGCATAGACATCGAACTGGGCCATCAGAACGATCGGAACTCGTCCAGGATCAGGCCGTCGCGCTCGATCATCGCATTGTGCGCGTCGATCGCCTCCTTGTTCTCCTCCAGCCAGCGGGTCCGTCGTGCTTCCGTAACGGAATTGGCCAACCCGCTTTCGCAGGCTTGGGAGATATTGACCTGAAGGGCCTTCGCTTCGGCCACGAGCTCGACAGGAAGCGTGACGTTTGTCGGGCGTCGAACTCTCGTTTCCCCGGCTGGCTTGGGCATCGCGTTCACTCCAGAGCTGAATATGCATAAGGTATGCGCATATATGACGCGCGTAAAGCCGGTTTATGCTCAGCCGGCGAGGCCTTCGAAGCTGAAAATGTTCCCTATCGTCACGGTCCGCCGCGGAATGGCGCACCGGCGGGCTCTATGGCGCTCGCCCTTGTCCCATCGCGCCTCGGCGCCGTTTCCTGTCGGCCGGCCCGCAGAAGGAGCCAGCCGCCGACCAGCATCACCGCGCCCCAGACCAGAAAGCCGATGTCCCAATAGATCCATTGCTCCCGCGGCACCGTCTCATTGACGTGGTGGATGCCGAGAATCTGGTGGTCGATGGTGCCCTCCACCAGGTTGAAGAGGCCGAACCCCATCAGGAGTGTCCCCGTCAGGAGCTTGCCCGACCATCGGATGTGGTTGGTTCGGGAATAGCGCCACAGGACCCAAAGACCGATCGCCGTGAAAATGTAGGTGCTGGCGTGGAAGAGGCCGTCCCACAGCGTATTCACCCGCAGGTTCTCCACGCTGTCGGGCGGGTAGCCGGCGCTGGTGAGCATGTGGTGCCACTGGAGGATCTGGTGCAGCACGATGCCGTCGAAAAACCCGCCGAGCCCGAGGCCCAAGAGGATCCCGGCCGAGATCGGGAAGCCGATATTGTTTCGCCTGTTCCCGTCCATGGCAGCCTCCAGGATGAACGAGTCGGCTCAGAGCCGTGCCGCCTGAAGGGCATGGCTGGCACGGCTGTCATGGTCATGAGGGTCCGGACCGATGGGTCCGAAATCGCCCCGCAGCGCCTTCAGAGCATAGCGCTCGGTGTCGATCTCCCGGGCCGTGCGAAAGCCAAGCCGCCGCAGAATCGGCAGGGGCGGGCACCAGCCCTGCACCGCATGCTGGAACAGAAACGCGGTCACAAGCGCGGGGAGGGCGAGCCAACGCTTGTCGACTGCCGCTCCGAGCATCACTCCCGTGAAGGCGAGAGTTGAAGCGTTCGCTTCCAGCGTCCGTTCGATATCCCACTCCCGATCGAGCTCTCGCAGCCGGCGGCCGATTCCTTCGGGATGGGCCGCATGCCAGCGCGCACTGTCTGCGATCTCTTGCATGATCTGCCGGTTGATGACTTCGCCCGTATGCCTTGAGACGCGCTCGACGGTGTTTGCAACCATGGCTCAGCTTCCTGCAACAACAGGAGCAACGAAGCGTTGGCGGGTCGGTTCCACAGGATAGGCGGGAGCCGAGGCAAGCCCCTTGCATATTTATAAGAAGATACTAAATTAGACTAAACTTATTGAGTGAGGTAAAAGTATGCCCAAGATCGAACTCGACCTTGAGACATTCGAGGGGCAAGCGACCGAGGTCGCGGACATTCTGCGGGCGCTTGCCAACGAGCGGCGGCTGATGATCCTGTGCAAGCTGGTGGAGTGGGGCGAAGGCAATGTGACCTCGCTGGCGGAAGCCGTCGGTCTCTCGCAGTCGGCCCTGTCTCAGCATCTGGCCAAGATGCGCGACGAAGGCATCGTTGCCACCCGGCGCGAGAGCCAGACGATCTGGTATCGCATCGCCGATCCGCGCATCGAGCAACTGTTTGCGACGCTTTACGGCCTGTTCTGCAAACAGGCAAAGATCAAGAAATCCGCTTAACAGGTATCTGTCATGGACAACTTCACCCCTGTGTCCGCCCTCATCGGCGGCCTTCTGATCGGCGCATCCGCCGCCCTGTTTCTCGTGCTCAACGGGCGCATCGCTGGCATCAGCGGTATTCTCGGCGGCCTGCTCCAGCCGGCTCGAAACGAATTCGGCTGGCGCCTGGCCTTCCTAAGCGGAATGTTCATCGCCCCGCTCGCCTATGTGGTTTTCGGCGGAGCCCTGCCGACAGTTACCCTGGACGCCTCGCTGCCTTTGCTGATCGTGTCCGGTCTGCTCGTCGGATTCGGCACGCGCCTGGGTGCGGGCTGCACCAGCGGCCACGGCGTCTGCGGCATCGGCCGTGGCTCGCCGCGCTCTCTCGTTGCCACAGGTGTCTTTATGGCCACCGCCATCGCCACCGTCTTCCTGACCCGTCACGTCATTGGAATGTAAGCCATGCCCTTGATTGTTTCCGCCTTCGCGTCCGGCCTATTGTTCGGTCTCGGGCTGATCGTCTCGCAGATGGTCAACCCGGCCAAGGTGCTGGGCTTCCTCGACATCTTCGGTAACTGGGACCCGAGCTTGGCTCTCGTCATGGGCGGCGCGGTCGTGGTCTCCGCGCTGGGCTATCTCGTCGCCAAACGTCGCGGTGTGCCTGTGCTGGCTCCGCGCTTGGAGATCCCGAACCGGCGCGACCTGGATCCTCGCCTGATTGGCGGGGCCGCCCTGTTCGGCATCGGCTGGGGCCTTGTTGGCCTGTGCCCCGGCCCCGCCCTCGTCGGCCTGACCTTCGGTCCAACCGAGATCTTCGCCTTCGTGGCCGCGATGATCGTCGGCATGGCCATCTTCCGCCTCGTGCCTGCCGATTGGCCGCAGGTCACCTTCCGGCGGGAGCCCGCCGGAGTTGACGGGTAAGCCAGAGGGGAAACCGACCGTTTCCTTTCTGATCAGACCCGCTGTCCATCACCAAGAGGAGCAGTCCGTATGCCGACCCCGACTTCGACACCTTTGCATGGCCGCCCCATCGTGAAAGGCTTCTATGAGAAGCGCACCGGCAGCATCCAATATGTCGTGGCCGACCCCGAAACGAGGAGCTGCGCCATCATCGACCCGGTGCTCGACTTTGATCCGAATTCCGGCGCAACAGCGACGGTGTCGGCAGACGAACTCCTCGCCTATATCGAGCGCGAAGGATATCGCTTGGAGTGGATCCTCGACACGCACCCGCATGCCGACCACTTCTCAGCCGCCGGCTATCTCAAGGACAAGACCGGGGTTCCCACCGCCATCGGCGAAAAGGTGGTGGAGGTTCAGAAGCTCTGGAAGGGCCTTTACAACTGGCCGGACAGCTTCCCAACCGACGGTTCGCAATGGGACCGGCTCTTTGCCGATGGTGAGCGCTTCAAGATCGGCAATCTGGATGTCGAAGTAATGTTCACTCCCGGCCACACGCTCGCGTCCATTGCATATGTCGTCGGCGACGCTGTCTTCATTCACGATACGATCTTCATGCCGGACAGCGGCACGGCGCGGGCCGATTTTCCCGGCGGCTCCGCCAAGGCGCTTTGGCAGAGCATCCGGCGCATCATGGCCCTGCCGGACGAGACGCGCCTGTTCACCGGGCACGACTACCAGCCGGGTGGGCGCGAGGCGCAATGGGAGAGCACGGTTGCCCAGCAGCGGTGCGAGAACAAGCACCTCGTGAAGGCCAGGACGGAAGAAGAGTTCGTTGCCGTGCGCGAGGCGCGAGACCGCGAATTGCCCATGCCAAAGCTGATCCTGCAGGCGCTTCAGGTGAACATCCGCGGCGGGCGTCTGCCGGAGCCCGAGAGCAACGGCAAGCGCTATCTCAAGATCCCTCTCAATGCCCTCGAAGGCGCCCCCTGGGGCGAGTGATCCGGGAAGGACGGAAGGTTGCCTTGCAATCCAGCGTAACCCCTTCCGTTATCGCCGGCGAAGGGCGCGAGACAGAGAGCTGTTTCCACGTGGCTGGAAACAGCTCTCTGTCTTTGTCCCGGCTGCAGTTTCTAACGGTGAGCCGGATCCACTTCGCCGAAAAATCGGTCTGGCCGGCAGAGAGGCCCGCCTGACATCACGCCGAGGACGTATCCGTATCAGGAACGTTGTTCTCCAACTCCTCCAGCCAGACCTGCGGCCCCGCATCCGACGGTGCACGCCAGTCGCCCCGCGGGGATAGCGACCCGCCGGAGGAGATCTTAGGGCCGTTCGGCATGGCGGTACGCTTGAACTGGCTGGTAAAGAACCGGGAAAGGAACACGCGCAGCCATCGCTTGATCTCGCCGAGTTCGTAGGATCGGTGCGCGCTTGCCGGAATGTTCGGCGGCCAGGTGCCGCTCGTCGCGTCTTTCCAGGCATGCCATGACAGGTACGCGATCTTCGACGGGAGGAAGCCGTAGCGCGTGAGATAAAAGAGGTTGAAATCCTGGAGGGCGTAAGGCCCGACGATGGCTTCCGTCGATTGGATCTGCCCTGCGGCATCCTGCGGAACGAGTTCCGGCGATATCTCGGTTGCCAGGATCGCATGAAGAATAGCGGCCGTTGCCTGATCGACATCGCCGGAAGCCGCGACGAAGCGGATCAGATGCTGAATCAGGGTCTTCGACACCGATGCGTTGACATTGTAATGCGACATCTGATCGCCAACGCCATAGGTGCACCATCCGAGCCCCAACTCGGAGAGATCGCCCGTGCCGACGACGATGGCCCGGTTGTGATTGGCGAGGCGGAACAGGTAGTCGGTTCTCAGGCCGGCCTGCACATTCTCGAATGTCACATCATAAACCGGCTGCCCTTCAGCGAAGGGGTGCCCCATATCCTTGAGCATCTGGCGAGCGGCCGGGCGAATGTCGATCTCAGCCGGCCGGACGCCGAGTGCCCGCATGAGTGCCCAGGCATTGCCCTTCGTGCCTTCGCTGGTTGCGAAGCCGGGAAGCGTATAGGCGAGGATATTCGTGCGTGGCAGCGCCAACTTGTCCATGGCGCGGCAGCAGACGAGAAGCGCCTGCGTGGAGTCGAGGCCGCCGGAAACGCCAATCACGACTTTCTCAGTACGCGTGGCCTGCAGGCGTTTCGCGAGGCCTTGGACCTGAATGTTGTAAGCCTCGTAGCAGTTCTCCGCGAGCTTCGACGGGTCGGACGGAACATAGGGAAACCGTTCGATGGGGCGGCGGAGCGGGAGATTTTCTTCCGGGGCATTCAGCGTGAGCCGTATTGTCCGGAAGTCATCTGGGGCGATGTCCAGGACGCGTCCGCAATCGCCGAAGGTTCCGCGACGCATCCGCTCCTGCCGGAGGCGTCCCACATCCACGTCCGCGACCGCCATCGTGGAGCCTGACGGAAAACGCTCCGTTTCGGACAGGCGCAAGCCATCCTCGAAGATCCCCCCGTGGCCATCCCATGCGAGATCCGTGGTCGATTCACCAGGACCTGCCGCCGAGTAGGCGTAGGCGGCGATGCAGCGCATCGACTGCGATCCGCACAGGAGCCGGCGATCCTCAGCCTTGCCGATGGTGATGTTGCTCGCGGACAGGTTCAACAGAATCTCCGCTCCGGCAAGAGCGGCGGCAGTGCTGGGTGGGTGGGGCACCCACATGTCCTCACAAACCTCCACATGGAAGGTGAAGGCGCAAGTGCCCTTCGAGCGGAACAGGAGATCGACCCCGAACGGAACGCGGTGCCCCGCAATGTCGATCTCCTGCTCACGGATCGTCGCTCCAGGTGCAAAGTAGCGGCGCTCGTAGAACTCCCTGTAATTCGGCAGATAGGCTTTGGGAACGACGCCGAGAATACGCCCGGCATGGATGACAACGGCAGCATTGTAGAGGCGATTTTGCCAACGGAGCGGGGCTCCGACCACAAAGCTCGGGAAGAGTCCGGAGCTCTGTTCCACGAGGTTGGTGATTTCCTGTTCAACGGCGTTCAGCAAGGCGTCCTGATGCAGCAGATCATCGATCGCATAGGCGGAAAGGCCAAGTTCAGGGAAGACCATGAGGGCAATGCGCTCCCGATCCCCTTGGCGAAGGAGTTCGAGGGTCCTCTGAACATTGAAACGCGGGTTCGCCACATCAATCTGCGGCACGCAGGCTGCGATACGAACGAAATCGTGGCGGTAAGGCGAAAAAAACGGGATCATTCTGCACCCGGTCCAATGGTATGCGATTTCAGATCGATAACTTAACGTCGACGGACCGGGAATAGTCTAGATCCAGGCTGCGAGTTTCATCGGTTCCGGCCGAGCTTCAGAAAGAATACGGCCATCGGCAGACCAAGCGGCGGAGCCACTCCCAACGCACAATCGGCGCTGGCCGTTGACATCTGTCAAGGTCCATTCAGGCTCTCATGGGATCCTGGAGACGTCTCAGCAATGAGGGCTTGCATGTCTGGAGATAGCGATGCAGCTGCGATCAAGCGCTTTCGAGGTAGGTAACTCGATCCCACGCCTCTTCACATGCGATGGTGAGGATCTCTCCCCGCCGCTTGACTGGAGCGATGCTCCGCAGGAGACGCGGAGCTTTGCCCTGTTATGTATCGACCCCGATGCGCCAGCGGGAACTTGGCATCATTGGGCGGCCTACGACATTCCTGCCGACCAGACATCTCTTGCCGCCGGGGCCGGCAAACAGGCAGCCGACCGCCGGTTTAGACAGGCCGTCAACGACTTCCACCGTGTCGGCTACGGCGGACCATGTCCGCCGCATGGACATGGATCCCACCGGTATACGTTTTCCCTGTTCGCCCTTCCGGAGGAGCATCTTTCACTACCGGATCGAGCCACCTGCCGCGATGTGGAAAAAGAGGCGCGGAGATGCGCGCTCGCAGAAGCGCGCCTTACTGGTCTGTACGCGCGGTGAGCGTCGAGGAGCGGGGTCTTCGATGCTGTTCCGGGAAGCGTCGCGCGTCGGCATGTTCCTGTGCCATCGGAGGGAGCGAGCATGAGACATGACTTTCGTCAAAGTCGGACAGGGGCTCCACGATAAGAAGTTGAAGACGTCGTCAGCGCAAGCAGGGAGGAGGGAAAGCCCGTGAAACAGAAGATCCGCATACCGCACAATAGCTACGTTCTGGTCGGAGATGGGCGAAAAGGACTTCTGCTCAGGAACGATGGGGACGACGTTTATCCCAACCTGCAACTTGAGCGGCAGATGGATGCCCCGGCCAATCCCCCAACCCATCTTCAGGGATCGGGAAAGCCTCCGCGTGCCATATTTGGCGGGCGGAGGAGCGCAATCGAACAAACAGATCTGCATGACCGCGCGGAGATCGACTTTGCAAAAGACCTGGCCTCCGCCCTCGAGAACGTATGCAGTCGAGGCAACGTTCAGTCGGTTATTATCGTTGCTCCCCCGAGAACTCTCGCCCAACTGAGAGACGCGCTGCCGGCCTCGGTTCATCGCCTTGTCGCTGCCGAGGTCGACAAGGACCTGACCAAGATCCCGATTTATGAGATCGAGCGGCACTTGACCCAGGGCTGACAAGGCCGTTCTGGCTGTCGAGACATATACGCAAAGGTGCCTGAATGAACGCTTCAGATGTGATGGTCCGAGCAGTCGTGACGGCCCGGCCGGATGCAACGGTCCGGGATGCCGCGCAGATTATGCTCGACCATGGTGTAAGCGGGTTGCCTGTCGTCGACGAAAAAGACGCTCTCGTCGGCGTGATCAGCGAAGGTGACCTGATCCGTCGTGCGGAAATTGGAACGCAGGGGAACAGGTCATGGTGGATCGAGCTGTTGAGCTCACGCGATCAGCTTGCCCGCGATTTCACCAAAACACATGCCCTCAAAGTTGCGGACGTCATGACCCGAGAGGTCGTTACGGCTCGCGAAGATACGCCGCTTGCTGAGATCGCAGCACTTCTGGAACGGTATGGAATCAAGCGCGTCCCGATCGTGCGCAATGACAGGGTGGTCGGGATCGTCAGCCGGGCGAATCTGATCAGGGCGCTGGCATCTGCACCCGTGCATTTGCCTGTCGTTCAGGATGATGTAGCCCTGCGAGAACAGGTCACTGAACACGTCAAAGCCGTGCCGGGTGGCATGCCCTGGCTGCTTTCAGTTCTCGTGAAAGACGGCATTGCCGAACTCTGGGGGCCTGTTCATTCGGAAGAGCAACACGCGGCCCTTCGGGTGGCAGCCGAAACAACTCCTGGGATCAGGGATGTCAGGGACAGGATGTACAAGATGCCGAGACCGAGCGACTGAATGTGGTGGACCATACCGGCAGATGCGAAGGAATATTGTCGCATCGGTCACAAACGGTCACAAAAATGTGCACTTGCTTACTGAAGGACGATACAGATGTAACGGCGACCTGCTTACCTGCATGAGGCAACACAGTCAGTGGAGCTTCCCATGCACGCCTTGCCGTCTCCGGTGCCGACAAGCAGATTCTCCTTTCCAGCAAGAAGCTCCACATCTGATCCGATGACGCTGGAAAGATTGTTCGCTTCCCAACCCGCTGAAAAACTCTGTGCCGGCGCGGCAGCATTCTGGGAGGGAGACCCTGCCTCCCACCTGTTTCAGCTTGTCGAGGGTTGCCTACGTCTCTATCGCGTTTTTGCCGACGGCCGAAGGGCAGTTATAGGATTTCGCTTTGCAGGCGAAACGTTCGGCATCTCCTGCCCGAGCACATACGCTTATACAGCCGAGGCTGTTACCCCTGTGCGACTTCGCCGGATCAGCCGCAATCGCCTTCATGCCCTGGCGGAGGAGCGGGTGGTCGGAGTGCAGAGCCTCCTGATGTCAGAAATGCTCGATGAGATGAAAGCCGCTCAACGGCACATTATCGTACTTGGCCAACTTGGCGCCGAGGAAAGAGTGAAAGATTTCCTCATTTCGGTGGCGCTCCGAACGAATGTCGAGCTGGAGAGATCGGCGCTCATCGAACTGCCGATGACTCGGCTCGATATTGCCGATTATCTGGGGTTGACCATCGAAACGGTCTGTCGGGCCATGTCGAAGCTCAAGCGAAATGGCACAATTACATTGCAGGGGCGTCATAAAATCATCCTGCGTCGAATTGACGAAATGCGCGACATGGCCGGTTCGATAGATGCCTTCCGTGACGTTGCGGATGAGGCGGCCTTGGCCAAGCTCCCTAATTGATTGCGACCTCTTTGAAGCCTCGCGTGTAGGGATTGCGGAGACAAGATCGCGCCTGGATGAGGATCTGGTCCGCGATTGTTTCTTCTTACGGAAAGGTCCGACATGATGATTTTCAAGGGACAGATCTGTAATGACAATCAAAGAAGCCTTGAGTCCGTGAACTCCATAAGGCAACTCACCCACGGCCGTGTTGCATCCGAAGCCAATCTGCTGGTAGCAGCCGCTACCCTCATCTCGCCGGGCAGAGAAGTAGGCCGCAGCCTGCCCCTCATCGTTGGAATTGCTGTCTCAATCTGGATGCCGGGATACGGATACGACTGAGCTCAGATAATCCCTAAGGAGGTAATGAGCGGCTGATCCCGAAGAGCGCCCGCTAGGCATGATCTAAGAGTGAACCCGGTAACGATGGGCGGTCGATGATCATCTCCCTTGGCGATAAGCTGAACGAAGGAAGGAATGCCAGAAGGTCCGAGAGCGCGCGTCGAACGCAGCGTTACGGAAAAAACCACGTCCCATCCTGCAGGGATATGGTCAAGTTGCCAATCCGCTCCAGCCTCTCTCGCTCGCTCGAACAGATGACGGGTTGTCTCATGGTGAGGCAAAGACATCTTTTAGACCCAATTTGGAGAAATTGATAGGCTACCTATGCAGTGAGAGTCGGGTCCTACGCTGACGCGTCAGGTTGTTCCTCCACACGGGGTAGTCTCATGCTTTCCCGAGAACGGGCTTCAAGCTCCAAGCATTCCTTCGAGGATCTTGCGTCCCATGCCCATTTACTCGTGGTCGACGATGATCCTCGAATTCGGTCGATGCTGTTGCGCTATTTTGAGTCCGAAGGTTTTCGGGTCAGCCTCGCCGAGAGTGGGGCGCAAATGCGTAAATGCCTAGCGGCTTCGCATATCGATCTCGTTCTTCTCGATCTAGGCTTGCCGGACGCCGACGGCCTGACGATTGCGCGGAATGTACGGTCCACTTCCGACCTCGGAATCATCATGCTTACAGGTCGCGGAGACGACGTCGATCGTATCGTTGGATTGGAAATCGGGGCCGATGATTATATCGCGAAGCCATTCAACCTGCGCGAGGTTTTGGCCAGGGTAAAAAGCGTTCTCCGGCGCCTGCATGCTGCTGACAGGGTCTCCGCAGGTGGACAGGAGGCCGGAGCCGAGGTGCTGAGCTTCGACGGCTGGGTATTGGACCGTACGCGCCGACAGCTAACATCGCCGGATGGCCAGGATGTCACTCTCACCACCAGCGAGTATGATCTTCTGAGCGTCTTCCTTGAACATGCCGGGCACGTTCTCACGCGCGACTACCTGATGGATCAGACACGAGGTCGCACGTGGGAGGCCTTTGACCGGAGTATCGACGCTCAAGTTTCTCGTCTGAGGCGTAAAATCAAGGACGACGTTCAAAATCCCAAGATTCTCAAGTCCGTGCGGGGGGCGGGCTATGTTCTCACAGCCAAGGTGGAAAAGGGTTTGAAGCCCTTGGGCTCATAGGTGGTCTACTTTTCGATGTGGAAAGGCCCCATCTCTGCGTGAATCGAGGATCGAGCGCAGTTTATGAGCAAGGTCCGCGGCGGTGTAGGGCTTCCTGATCCAGTTGCTGCTCTCAGCCTCGGCTTGTCGGACAACAGCAGGCTCGGCATAGCCTGATGTAAAGAGCATTCTCATCTCCGGGTAAATGCGGTGTACTTCCGCCGCGAGTTGGGCTCCCGAAAGGCCCCCGGGCATCACCATATCCGTGAACAGCAGATCAACACTCTTGGTACAGGTCAAGATTTCAAGCGCTTCGGGGCCGCTCCCGGCCTCCAGTACATGATATCCCAAGTCGCTGAGGCGGGCCGCCGTGACCCGACGAACCTTCTCCTCATCCTCCACGACGAGGATCGTCTCGCCATTTGATCTTGGCAGGAACGGGCTATGGCCAGCCTCGACATCCTCACCCGCCGTTTCCTCGATCGCAGAGGGGAGATAAATTCGGACTGTCGTCCCACGGCCGAGCTCACTGTAAAGAGTAATGTGTCCTCCGGACTGCTTCACGAAGCCATAGACGGTGCTCAGGCCCAGTCCGGTTCCAGATCCCGTCGGCTTTGTCGTGAAAAACGGCTCGAAAGCCCGTTCCTGCACCTGCTGCGACATGCCGCTTCCCGTATCGGTTACCGAGACGAGGACGTATTTTCCAGGACGAACTTCCGCATGGAGCTCCGCATAATCCGTATCCAGGTCCACATCCGATACTTCGATGGTGAGTTTTCCTCCATTTGGCATCGCGTCACGGGCATTAATGCCAAGATTCAAAAGCGTGTTCTGGAACTGGGCAGGGTCTATAAGAGCTTGGGATCGGCTCTCGATGATGGTCCGAACCGTGATGGTCTCGCCAAGGGTACGCCGTAGAAGATCACTTGTGTTCGATACGAGCTGACCTGGATCGACCCGTTTCGGGCTGAGGGGCATGCGCCGGCCGAAAGCCAACAGGCTTGCCGTTAGTTGAGCCGCAAGATCCACCGCCTCCTGGGCTTCAGAGATGAGATCCTTGTATTCGTCGCCGGCAAGCCGCGCCTCGATCATCTCCAGGTTGCCTTTGATGACCGTGAGAAGATTGTTGAAATCGTGGGCGACGCCGCCAGTCAACTTGCCGATTGCTTCAATCTTCTGTGTTTGCCGCAATTCATGCTCAATCTGCCGCATCTCGGTGAGATCGCGGATAAATCCGGTGAATACTCTTTCCCCATTTGTGTTGGCTTCACCGACATTCAGCTCCATGGGAAAAAGCGAGCCGTCCTTGCGCAGTCCCGTCACAAGGCGCCCCTTGCCGATGATCCGACGCTCTCCAGTCTTAAGGTAGCGCTGAATATAGCCGTCATGAGCGCTTCGATCAGGCTCGGGCATGAGGATCTGCACATTGCGTCCGATGACCTGATCGACTCGATACCCGAACAGCTTTTCAGCAGCGAGGCTGAACGACTGGATCGTTCCATGTTCGTTGATCACGACCATTGCACTGGGAACGGTTTCGAGGATTGAGCGAAGATGTGCCTCTCTGTTTCGCACTTGACCAGATGCAATCGCAAGCGCATGCCCTACCTCGTTCACCTCAAGAACCGATGTTGCCACTGGAGGGGTGCAAAGACCGTGCGCTACGGCAGTCCCTGCGTCCTTAAGACTCCGGATCGCGTGTGAGAGGCGTGAACCGGCCCAGTATGCAAGACTAGCCGCTAATGTAAGCAACAATACCCCTATGCTTGTAAGGGTCAGTAAGGCACGTCTCAGGGGCGCATTGAAGGTGTGCTCAGGTACGGCGACTGCGATGGCCCAGTTGGTCTGCGGAGATCGAGCATATGCCGTTCGCACCTCAGTCCCTTCCAGATTGCGACCGGTCCATACTCCTTCGGGAAGCGTCGTTTGAGTGGCCCAGTCGCGGGGCGCTGATTGGCCGACAAAACTCTCATGATTGATAGATCGCGCGATGATGGTGCCGTGATTATCGACGATGGCAGAGATCCATCCCGGCGCGATCTGAACCTGCCGAAGAACTTGGGCTAGTTGAACAGCAGGTATGTCCAGGGAGAGGAGATAAATGACCTTTCCATCCTTGATGACAGGAACCAGGACGGTGACAACCCAGGTCTTTCGCAGCAGATTTTTTGTCAAGTTCGTGACAACCGGCTGCTTGGTGAGGGTCATCTCCTGCATGTATTGTGAGAGATCTGGGTAATCTTCCCCGGGCGAGGCGCCCCACGGAACGGACGTATTCAGAACTTCCTCAGCTTGTCCGGGGACACGGAGCGCGATCGTTAAATTAAGCGCTTGCGTGATATCTTCCGCCTGGGAGTAGAAGCTCTCGAGATCACCCGACTGAAGAAAAGGTGAGGTCGCCAAGGCTTGGAGCATGAGGCGCGGGCCTGCCAATTCGCGATCGATGGCGACAACAAGCTCTCGTGCCGATAGGCGAGCTTGCTCCTTCGCTCGCTCTTGCTCTGAATCGACGTAAAACCATGCCAGAACACCTGCAAACAGGATGACGGGGACGAGGAGGGCGAAGGCGAATGTCAAAAGATGCGCCCAGACTGAACGAGCCTGTCCAGGTAGAGAGCCGTGCATGCTGTCGCTGCCTTCTTTACCGCGGGCAGCTTGCGACGTAGCCCGAGGCTCCCATTTCTCGCCTGAACCCCTTTCGGCTTCCCTCATCACGGTAGAGGCTCCGGAGAGGCGCGCGAAGAGCGGCTGGCGAACATCGCGCCTATTGTAGGACGCCGAGCCTGCGGGTTTACTGTAGCAGAGCATCCGCATTGGCTTCTTTGATATTTTGGGGACGAACCGTGTGTTCGATCCCACTCATAGTGTCGACCCGATAGCATAGGGATCCCTCTATGCCCCACGGAGCTATATCAACGACGCAATAGGTATGTTGATCCCCAGCGTCGGATTTTGTTTCAGCCAAGTGGAACAGCTGGCCGATCGGGAATGTAGGCTCCATCAGCTCCTCCTGATGGTCTCCAAATGCCCTTGCAGTGTCGCGCAACAAAGTACCATTCCACTCTCCTGAATCCGAGCAGATAAGGGTTTCGCCGATCGTCGTTCCTCTACCATGATCTATGTCAATCTGGGCTCACATGCGGGCCGCCTGCTTCGACGTGATTAAACAATACCCATATCGTCCTCGATGACGCAGTCTCGCAAAGATTGCGCAACAATGCTCGAAATGTCGATAATCGTAAGTCGGTCGCCTAGAGGCACCGTAAATTCACGGGGCTGAGGGATTGTGTTCGATAGCAGAATTTGGTCGATCGCTGGTTGAAGCAGGTTCGGAAGCGCGCTGGCGCCGCCGACTCCGTGAGTGGCGACGACGATCACTCGCCTTGCTCCATGTTCTCGGCATTGCGCTGCTACGCGCGCCATCGTCGTGCCTGTGCTGATGAGATCATCCAGGATAATCGCCGTACAGCCGGAAACATCTCCTGCGAAGAGATCTCCGGAGACGCGGCCCATGCTCCGCTGCTTGTCAGCAATACACTTCGAAACCGGTCGGCGGAGACGATCTTCGAGCTCCTGGCGGAATGTCTCGGCTCTCTTTGATCCTCCAATATCCGGAGAGACAATGGCGATGGGCGTATCTGACAAGAGAGTTACGAGATGTTCGCAGAACGCTGCATATGGCGTCAGATGGATCGTATTGCAGCGGAATGCATTCTGAAATGCCGCCAGATTATGCACCTCCATCGTTGTGAGGCAATCTCCTCCTGCGGCCTCGAAGAGCTGCCCGATGTAGCGGCTCGTGACAGGGTCTTGCAGCTTGGTCTGGCGATCCTTTCGAGCGTAGCAGAGATAGGGGGCAACCACGTTGACCCGTGACGCACCTGCATCCTTCAAGGCTGCGATGAAGAAGAGCATGCGGCAAAGTCTGTCATTGACACTCTGGCCTTTCTCGCCGTGAAGGCTGGCCATCACATAGACGTGTTGGCCTCGAACGTGAGTGAGAGGCCTGATTTTATGCTCTCCATCTTCAAAGTCGCGCTCCTCATGACTTTGAAGCGGTTGCCCAAGGCGCTGGGCGACCCGTTGCCCCAGATCTCGGGCGGAATTCAAGGCAAACAAGAGCAGCGGCGCTGCTCTGGCCGGTCTGAGAGGCGCATGAAAGCCGGGCTTTTGAGGTGAATGCAGGTGCCTGAGAGCCAACCCCCCAAAAAGTCCGTCGACCGAACGATTGTCGTTCGAAAGAGGGGCGAGAAACATTTCGGCGCGCAGCGGCTCTCCTCCTGCGGCACGCATGGTAAACTCTACCAGGACGGGTTCTGCGCGCTGTCGCACGAGCTCGGCGAGCCTTCGCAATCTGACGAGGCCGCGCGGCTGCGATGCCTCGGTGAGGAGCATGGCGCCGGGGTCACAGGGACCGACCAGGGTTTCGAACGTCGCTCCGCCGAACATCAAAGCCGGTGCGTCTCGATCGTGATCGTATTGGAGCATGAAAGCATCGACAGAGCTTTCTCTTAGATCAGAGCGATTGATCTCTTGAGACGTCGGCGCTGTCCGGCCATCTCTCTTCTTGACCCAGTATCCGAACAGTTGAGACAGCGAAGTGTCCTTGGGTTGAGGGGAAAAATCGAGCCTGTCGAACAATCTTCGGAGTGCGGGATCCGTTACGGCTAATGTCGTCATAGCTCACCTCGTCACAGGCGAGAGAGAAAATTCATCGGCGTTGGGATCCAGAGGTCTC
This sequence comes from Microvirga sp. HS2, assembly GCF_055792805.1. NCBI lineage: Bacteria > Pseudomonadati > Pseudomonadota > Alphaproteobacteria > Hyphomicrobiales > Methylobacteriaceae > Microvirga > Microvirga sp. HS2. Next base: position 13,465 of record NZ_JBVVAJ010000012.1, on the reverse strand, counting down.
TCCAGGCGACAATTCAGGCATGCGGTTCGGCTGAGGCGAGTCCTGATTGAACGCTGGTGGCTGAGGGGCCTCTTGAAGAAGGTGGATCACTTCCGCGTCGGTCAGTTGATGGAAGTCTTCATAGAATGAGCTGATGCCGAAAAAGGCCCTCGCCGGAATAAGGCAAACGACAGACGTGACCTGCTTTCGCAACGACGCGATCTCGTCTGCGGCGGCAACCGGAACAGCAAGGACGATTTGCTCAGCGCCACGTTGGGCGAGGGCCTTCAGGGCGGCGCGAACCGTTGTGCCAGTCGCAATTCCGTCGTCGACGACGACAGCGGTTTGCCCTTTGACGGATACCGGAGGACGATTGGAAAGATAGGTCCTGCGGCGGCGCTCGATCTCCTTGAGCTCCTTCTGTGCCAAGGCGTCGAGTGTCTTCACGCTCAGCCCCGACCAGGCCATGACCTGCTCGTTGATAACGAGATTCACCTGTTCTCCATCGACAATAGCCGCAGCCGCCAACTCGGGCTGGCTCGGAACGCCTATTTTGCGGATCAGGATGAGGTCGAGGGGCGCTTGCAGAGCCTTGGCGATTTCGAGCGCAACCGGTACGCCACCCCTCGGCAGTGCGAGGACCACAGGATCTTTGAGGTTCATCCTTATGAGCTCTTCTGCCAAGAGCCGACCGGCGCTCGTGCGGTCTTGAAAATGGTCCATGAACGAATGCCTCCGTATACGCAATGAGGAGGGGCATGGGATAAAGAGGCCGATCCTCCTGCCGATATCGATCGACTGGATCCTTCATCGCTACCAACTCGGGCAATGGCCATATTGACGATAATCAAGGTCGCGATAGTGATGTTAGGCTCTCCTTAGGCCATGTCACTTGACCCTGCGGATATGTCCGGTGCCGATGGAAAACCGACCGATGCAGAGTTTCCTACGCTTGAGGAGAAAGTCCGCTTTTTGGGCGACCCCTCATCCTACACTCATGGTCAGGGCCGCGTCACAATCAAGGAAACCCACATGTCGTGGGTGTTTCTCACGGATGATAGAGTCTACAAGCTCAAGAAGCCTGTTCGTTACCCCTACCTTGACTTTAGGTCGCTCGCTGCGCGTGAAAGATATTGCCGCGAGGAAGTCCGCCTGAACTGCCGGCTCGCACCTGGAATCTATCTGGGTGTTACGCCTCTAACGCGATCACAACTCAATATCCTCACATTGAACGGAGAGGGTGAGGTCGTCGACTGGCTCGTCGAGATGAAGCGGCTTCCTGCAGAATGCATGTTGGACGTCCGACTGAAGGAGAGAAGCGTCGGCGAGAGCGATGTCACCCGCCTAGCTGAGGTGCTTGCGAATTTTTACCGAAGTACTGAACATCCAAAGGTAGAACCAGAGAAGCCGTATCTGCATTTCCTGGATGAACTGACGGAGAACCGAGCGGTCTTGCTGCATTCAGGCCTCCTGCCTGAACCATCCAAGGTATCAAGGCTCCTCGACCAGATCGAGGCGGTTTTGGAGGGCCAGAGAGAACCGCTTCGCGCACGGGTGAGGGGCGGCCATATCGTCGAAGGACATGGTGACCTCCGGCCTGAGCACGTTTGCCTTACCGATCCGGTGGTGATCTTCGATTGTCTCGAGTTCAGCTGGAATCTTCGGCTCCTTGATCCCTTCGACGAATTGTCATTCCTCGGGATGGAATGTGCTCGACTCGGCGCGGCATGGTTTGGCCCTGCGTTGAACAAACGCGTTGCGGATCTCCTCGGGGATCATGCTCCCGGCGACCTGGTCGCCCTGTATACAGTGCTCCACGCAATCTTAAGGGCGCGCTTGTCCTTGGCTCATCTTCTCGACCCGGTCCCACGGGATCCTCAAAAATGGGTGCCGTTGTCGCAACAATATCTCAATCTGGCGCAGGAGGCACTCGCCGCGATGCCATGATACAACAGACAACACCTGATTGCTCACTGGCCTGCGATTGTCCTTCGCACCTCGCGCTCATGCTCCTGAAGTGATGCGCTGATATCAACGCGGTACGGAGATGTGCATGCGTCTCGGGAAAGGAGGTTTGAGGGAAGCTGTCCGATCATTAATCGGGTGTAGTCCCTGATGGTGTCCAGATCACGAGGAGAGCTGACACGTCTCCCCGCGATCATTACGGGCTTCATGAGCGGGGTGCCCTCGAGCGTGTCCGGACGGCGGGTGATCACGTCATACTGCGCCATATCGCCATCGAGATTGCGAAAGATCTGCTTACGACCAGGAAATGTGCGCTTCTCTGGCGACAGCTTCATTCGACCTTGCCCAGCATATTCGACGAGCTTGTAAGCGATGTCGAGAGCCGGTGCATCCTCAGAAACGCTCATGCTGGTGCCGACCCCAAAGGCGTCGATGGGGGCTCCGCGTGCAATCAGGTCGGCGATTGTGTACTCGTCGAGGCCACCGCTGGCAATGATCTCGAGATGCTGCAGACCCGCATTATCAAGAATGGACCGTGCACCTTGAGCCAACCCGGGAAGATCCCCGGAGTCGAGCCTCACCCCGCGGATCCGACACCTCGATCCAAGCTCCTTCGCAAGTTGTGCTACATGACGGACGCCCTCGAGCGTGTCGTATGTGTCAACGAGAAGGATCGTTTCCGGAAAAACCCAGGTAAAGCTTCGAAACGCATCAAGTTCGGTTGCAAACGCCTGAACAAAGCTGTGAGCCATCGTGCCGGCGACAGGTATTCCCCACCGCCGTCCGGCGGCGAGATTAGAGGTTGCTGATACGCCTGCGATATAGAATGCCCTTGCTCCCTTGATAGCCGCATCGGTTCCCTGAGCGCGCCGGGCACCGAAATCGATGACCCGGCGCCCTTGGGCAGCTTCGACGATTCTCACCGCCTTGGACGCCAGGATCGTTTGCAACCCGATCTGATTCAAAACCAGCGTCTCCAGGATCTGCGCCTGTCCAATCGGTGCTACGATTTCAAGGAGCGGTTCGTTGGGGAAGACCGGAGTGCCCTCTGGAACCGCATAGACGTCGCCCGTGAACCTGAAGTCTTTCAGGCTTTCGAGAAACTCTCTCTGAAAGAGCGCAGTCGATGACAGGTAGGACAGATCGTCCTCACTGAAAGTAAGGCTTTCAAGCTCCTCCAAAAGCGGTCCAATGCCACAGCAAATCAGAAAATTTCGCGACTTCGGGAGCTTCCGGAAGAAGAGTTCGAATACACCAATGTCCGTCATCGCGAGGTCGCGGTAGGCTCGGAGCATCGTCATCTCGTAGAGATCCGTGAACAACGCATGACTGCAATGAGGTTTGTCTGACTGAGAAGGCATGGTCATGGTCATGACGGTAACGTCCTGCTCAAGCGGGTGAGCCGCTGCATCAGTAATTGATCGCCGCAAAAAACATTGCGAAAAGACCGTCAGCTGCGATTACCATGAAGATTGCTTTCACAACCGACGACGTGACATGTCGCCCGAGCGATTCCGCGGATCCCTGAACTTCGAAGCCTTCTATCGCAGCGATCAGACCAATGATAAGCGCCATGAACGGCGATTTGATGAGACCGACCAGGAATGTATTGAGTGCGATAGCATCCCTTAAGCGGGAAAGAAAAATATTCGGACTGATCCCCTCATAGATCCATGCGACGAAGCCGCCCCCGACGAGTGCGGCAATGTCCGACAGGAAAGTCAGCATGGGCAGGCCGATAATCAGGGCAAGAAGGCGTGGAATGATAAGAACTTCCATCGGCTCCAAGCCCATGACGCGGATGGCATCGATTTCCTCCCGCATCTTCATGGAGCCGATTTCGGCCGTGATGGCCGATCCCGACCGACCTGCGATCATGATCGATGTCAGAAGAACGCCTAACTCACGCAGTGTAAGAATGCCGACCAGATCGACGACGAATGAGGTAGCTCCGAACCGGCGAAGCTGGAAGATGCCTTGCTGAGCAATGATTCCTCCGACGAGGAACGAAATGAGGGCGATGATCGGTACCCCTCTCCAGGCTACGAGATCCAGTTGATGGACGAGCGATATCCCTCGAAAGAAACGCGGTTTGAGAGAGACATGTGATAAGGCTGCTACGAATGCGCCGAGAAAGCCCAGCCCTGAGAAAATGCTTTCTATTGCTGCGGATACGGTATGGCCGAGGTTGGCGAGGAGATCGTATAGGGTAAACGCCTCGACGGCCTGTTTGGGGGGGATATCGTAATGATCGACCTCATCGAGCAGGACCCGGTGTTCATCACGCGCGCTCGTGAAAGTGACGTCGCAGCCTAACTTTTGAAGTTCATGTCGGCTGCGATCCAAGATCCAAGCCCCTGCCGTGTCGAGTCTGTCGACATGAGAAAGATTGAAGCTGATTCGCGGAGAGTCCTTTGTGGCTGACGTGAAAGTAGCTGCGGCAGACTCCATCCATGGAGCATTCTCGGCAGTCCAAAGGCCGGTGAGTGTAATGAGTGCTTCCTCACGTCGGCGCTCGATGCGCCACATCGGCGTCGATGAAAGATGATCATAGCCGTTATGATCAGGTATATTGGCGCCAAGAGCCATCGAAGATCCATCGTGACCTAATGGGACATGAATACTGGTACTGTCATCGACCTGAGGATCTCCCGTGTCGTACCACCAAGGACAAATTCCCGCAGGCGCGAGTGACTGTAGCCACCCATTACGATCATATTGGTGTCGTTGTCGGCCGCATGAGACAGAAGCGCATTGGCGACGTCAATGTCTTCGCTCGGGAGGAGCTTGATGGCTGCGTTAATCCCGTGTCGGGCTAAGTGTCTGCTGAGATCCTGTCCGGAGTGATGCGTCTGTTGCTGCTCTGTGCCAATCGTAATGATGTGCACATGACGCGCGAGCTTGAGAATGGGTATGGCGTCGGATGCTGCCCGGGCCGCTTGAATGCCGCCGTCCCAGGCAATGAGCGCGTTTTCGGTCTTTTGACGGGTGCCGATATAGGGGATGACGAGAACAGGCCGCCCGGATCCGAACAGAACGTCCTGTATGATGCGCACGCCATCGGACCCGTCCGAGGCTGGCTGCTGGAGGATGCTGACGTCGAAGCAGCGGGCCAAGCGGCTGAGTGGGTAACCTATATCGCCAGGGCTTACATCGAATGGAACTGTGTCTGCCGTTGCATTCATATCACGCGCGGCTTCCATGAAGGATCGAGCAGTTTTAGACGCCTCCGCCTCTGCCTCGTCCCGAAGGCGAGCCATGAAATCCTCCGGCAACTCTGCCGTGAGGCCCGGTGGAGGAGAGAGGGTCACAACAGGAATGGCTCCGGTGAGGAATGCGCCTATTTGATGGGAGAGCCAAATTCCATAAGTGCGCGCGGTATCGGTGCCTGCTCCACCAAGAACAAGGAGATCCCGGAAAGACATTTTTTCCTCCCGCTGGGATGCAGGACGATCTCTCAGCCGTCGTCTTGCTCCTACAAACTTGACCGATTCTGCCGACCATTGTGAATCAGTGTGCCCCTCCAAATTTGACCAAACGCAAAGCGCAGCCGCCTTGCTTTGGCATGGGCGCGAATGCACTGTTGCAGATGACTTGCTTCAGGCCAACGAGTAGGCTAGCGTCGATCTGATCGTCACAGGAGGATATGGCCACACCAGGCTGAAAGAGTGGGTGTTTGGCGGAGTGACGGGCGACCTGCTGCGGCACAGTCCAAAATGCTGTTTCCTTTCTCATTGATTTGGGGGCAGGGTAGGAACATCGGACGCTAGATCAGGAGGCAGGATTTATGATGTCTGGCTTCGTCCCATTTTCTTCTCGAGGTCGATCACCCGCATTGTGGTCTTCAGGATCGAGTCCGGGTTGAGGCTGATCGAGTCGATTCCGAGGCGGACAAGATACTCCGCGACCTCGGGATAATCGGAGGGGGCTTGGCCACAGATGCCCGAGTGGCGGCCATTGCGCCTAGCACCCTCCACCGCGAGCGCAATCATTTTCATGACGCCCGGGTCGCGCTCGTCGAAGTCGAACGACACGATTTCTGAATCCCGATCGACGCCGAGAACCAGCTGCGTAAGATCGTTGGAGCCGATCGAGAAACCATCGAAGTGCTGTGCGAATTCGTCGATCAGGATGACGTTGTTCGGGATTTCGCACATGACATAGATTTCCAGTCCGTTTTCGCCACGGACTAAGCCATACGTACTCATCCGCTCGATCACCCGTTGCGCCTCCTCGACACGCCGGCAGAAGGGAATCATCGGGACGATGTTGGTCAATCCCATATCGTTGCGAGCCCGCTTCAAGGCCGCACATTCGAGCGCGAAGCCGGGTTCATAGGCAGGATGAGCATACCGAGATGCACCACGAAAGCCAATCATGGGATTGGCTTCCTCGATCTCAAAGGTTCTGCCGCCAACAAGGCTTGCATATTCATTTGTCTTGAAATCGGACAAGCGCACGATAACGGGCTTAGGGTAGAATGCAGCAGCAATCGTGCCAATACCTTCGGACAGACGTTCGACGAAGAAATCCGATGGATTTTCATAGCCCTGCGTCAGACGCGCAATCTCGTCCCGTTCCGCAGGGCTCAGCCGGGCTTGATCGATGAGGGCCATCGGATGGACCTTGATGAAGTTGGAGATAATGAACTCCATGCGCGCGAGACCGACGCCATCATTGGGCAGAAAGCTCAGAGCGAATGCCTGGTCGGGATCACCCACATTCATCATGATCTTCGTCGCAGGGCGAGCAATTTCTGAGAGATTCGCTCTGTCTATCTCAAAGGGCAAGAGACCCTCATAGATTTTGCCCGTAATACCCTCAGCGCACGATACGGTGATGGGATCTCCGGTACGGATCGCTCGGGTAGCGTTGTCGGTGCCGACAATCGCCGGCACACCGAGTTCGCGGGCGACAATGGCTGCATGGCAGGTCCGCCCTCCTCGATTGGTGACGATTGCCGCCGCCGATTTCATGACAGTGCCCCAATCGGGAGAGGTGGTGTCTGAGACGAGGATCTCGCCCGGCTGAAAGATGGCGAGATCCGATGGGCTTGAAATGACGCGGGCTTTGCCAGAGGCGATCTTGGTTCCGACTGCTCTGCCTGTCGCCAGTAGGGGACCCGTGGAGCTCAGACGATATTCCTCCAACTTGGTTCGATCGAGTTTGGATGTCACCGTCTCGGGACGGGCTTGAACGACATAGATCTTGCCGTCTGTGCCGTCCTTGGCCCACTCGACGTCCATGGGGCGGTTTTCGCCTGCCTTTTCGCTATAGTGGCGTTCTATTTTGACGGCGTAATCGGCTATTACGAGCGCCTCCTCGTCACTGATGCAAAATCTCTCCTGGTCCTTCTTGTCGGTTGGGACATTGCGCGTGTGATCCCGTGACCCCACTTGAGCATAGACCATCTTGATTTGTTTCGCGCCGAGCGAGCGTCGCAAGATTATGCGTTTGCCTTGGGCGAAGGTAGGCTTGAAAACGTAGAATTCATCGGGATCGACCGCGCCTTGGACTACGTTCTCGCCCAGGCCGTAGGCGCCGGTGATGAAAACCACGCTGGGAAAGCCTGTCTCGGTGTCGATCGAGAAGACGACGCCCGAGGAGGAGAGATCGGAGCGTACCATCTTCATGACGCCGATTGAGTTGAACACTTTATAATGATCGAAGCCATTGTTGATCCGGTAACGGATGGCTCTGTCCGTGAACAGGCTGGCAAAGCAGCGGCGCACCGCGTCAAGCAGCTGCTGTTCCCCGACGATGTTGAGATAGCTCTCATGCTGGCCTGCAAAGCTCGCGTTTGGAAGATCCTCTGCCGTTGCTGAGCTGCGTATGGCAACCGCGAGGGAGGCGCCGTATTCATCCTTTAAGTGCTGATAGGCACGTCGGATGTCGTCTGCCAGCTTCGGCGGCAGGGGCGCGCTGTAGACCAGTTCTCGAGCCTGGTGCGCCCGTTCCGCGAGATCCGCTATATTCGATGGGTCCACGGGATCAAGGATCGTGTGCAGGCGCGGCCATGCCCCAGCCTGCCGCAGTGTCGAACGGTATCCGTCAGCCGTCACCGCAAACCCGTTGGGTACCAAGACTCCCTTTGGCGCGAGCTCACGGTAGAGCTCTCCAAGCGAGGCGTTCTTTCCACCGACCAAAGGAACATCCGTCAGGCCGATATCCTTAAAGAAGCGGACATACTCATAGCTGTGTTCCATCACGTATCCCGTTCTAGACTCTGTTTGTCTCGGCTAGACGTATCCGGTCACTCTGCAGGCCAGAACCGTGCGAATACGTGAGGCCGGCATCGGACTCGTTTGAGTTCTACAGAGCAGGTTCAACGGACGACGAGAACGGGCAGCTTGGAATGAGTCAGCACTTTCAGCGTTTCACTGCCGAGCAGCATAGCGGACACACCGCCGCGTCCGTGAGAGGCCATCACGATTAAGTCGCAGCCTCTTCCTTCGGCGGTCCGGATGATTGCCTGATAGGGCTCATCGTTTTCTTGATGGGTCGACGTTGCTTCGACTCCGGCTGCTTCTGCAATCTTCGTCGCTTCCGAGAGGGTTCGCGACGCCTGCTTTGCCATCTGATCCCTGAACGAGGATGTCGTCTCTTCGATCTGCTCTGCATCCAGGGTGAAAGTGTGGAACCGTTCTGAGACGGTCAACAACGTGACCTTGGCTCTCAATGCCTTGGCGAGGCCGATGCCATGCTCGACACCCCGAGATGCCAGTGAGGATCCGTCCGTTGCGATCAGGATATGATGATACATAGGTGCACCTTCAGATGCTTGGGCTATCCCGCCTGACTTCCTCGCGCTTCGTGCTGGCCATAACGAGCCATTTGCGCCGCCCTGCTGTGCCTGTTGGACTGACGTTCGAGAATGTCCTCTGCAGGTCCAAACGGGTGGCGCTCAACTCATGACGAGCAGTCGTCGCTGACTATCACCTCGGCAGCATGACCGAAGACACTCATCGCGGAAACCGCAGAGGCTTAGTCTCGCACCTAGGCGGGGCCGTCGAGACAGTTCTGGGAGACTTGGCCATCAGTTTCCTCCTACGGGAATTATGATTGGCGCACTTCCTTCAGTCCTGAATTGACAATCCTCAAACACTGTGGCCGCGGCTGCCGGTTGTTCGGTGCATGGCCGCTGACGGTTCGATAAAAGAACGCGGTGCCGATGGGCTGGAACCGGGCCAAGAGAGCCAAGCCGATCGTTGCCGGTCGTCCTTGGCGTGTCGTGTGGACGGAGCGGGCTGCGCTGAACAGCGAATCCGGAAATCTCTGTACAGGCCTTCCAGCGGTGAACCTGTCTCGCCAAGGCTGTCTGAAGGATGCATTGTCTTTGGTCAGTCGGACAACGTCTCGCCGAGCTTTTTGGCGGCGGCCTGCATCAGTGGCAGGTGCTGTACCGCCTCCTCAAGTTTGAATCGCGCACTGGGGCCATGGCAGGCAAGAGCTGCGAGAGTTTCTCCGCGATGGTTTCTCACGGGAACCGCAATAGCCACGAGACCCAGGAGAAATTCCTCGCGATCAACGCTGTATCCTAGTTCCGAGATCAGCGACAACTCCTTCTCGAGAGCGTCGCGTTCGATAATGGTGTGAGATGTGAAAGGCGGAAGCTCCAACAGATCGAGCGCTCTCTTGCGGCGCTCCGGATCCATGAATGCCAGGAACAGCTTCCCGCTTGCAGTGCAATGCATCGGCACACGCGAGCCGGGTTCGAGGTGGAGGCGCAACGGCCAGCGAGCCTCCACACGATCCAGATAAAGCACCTCATGACCGACCAATGCAGTAAAATTGCATGTCTCTCCGATCTGGTGAACCAGGCTTTCCAGGACCGCTCTGCGATCCGCGCTCGCGCCGGACCGCACAACGTCCAGCCCGATCCTTAGCAATCGTGGACCGATGCCGAAATGTCGCCCCCCCGGTTCTCGAACCAGATATCTCTCATTTTCGAGGCGCTGGCACAGGCGGTGCACCGTTGCTTTCGGCAGATCGAGCAGTGCGCACAGTTCCGAGATCGTAAGTGCGCGACCTGACTCTGACACTTTTTCCAGGAGATGGAGAGCCCGGAAGACCGCCGACCCGCTCTCGCGCTCATCACTCTTCGCCTGAGGCAATTTCCCGACACTCCCTAAGCCAGGGCACCCGCCCTGTGTGACGACATATCAGGGATGTCTCTGAGGTCAATCGGCCCTTGAGGCTTCGGCTAGGCTGAACGCTCAGTAATCGTCGCACTCAGTGGAACGAAACGTCTCATTTATATTGACACGGCTGTTGGACTGAGACAGCATTCAAGGACAACGGGAGGAGAAAAGTACGATGGTCATCGAAAGGGAGTTCGATTTCGTCATCGTCGGCGCTGGGTCCTCAGGCTGCGTACTTGCAAATCGCCTCTCCGAAGGCGGTCGTTACACTGTGGCTATTCTTGAGGCTGGGCCTCGCGACAGCAATCCTTGGATCCATCTGCCAATCGGCTACGGGAAGACCATGTGGAACGACCGGATCAACTGGCGTTTCTACACGGAACCCGACGAACACATGGGGGGACGGAAAATATACTGGCCCCGCGGGCGGGTCCTGGGTGGGTGTTCTTCCATCAACGGTTTGATCGTGATCCGCGGACAGCCGGAGGATTACGAGCACTGGCGGGAGCTTGGGAACACCGGCTGGGGATGGTCCGACGTTCTTCCTTATTTCATCAAGCTGGAGAGAAACGAAGACTTCGCAGGCGATCAACTGCACGGCAGCAATGGCCCTTTGCACGTCAGCAGCATCGGCAGAAAGAACGAACTGATCGAAGCCGTCATCGGCGCTGCCGAGACGTGCGGTGTTCCTCGCACCCAGGACTTCAACGGCAAGAACCAAGAAGGTGTCGGTTACTACCAGCTCACGACGCGAAAGGGTTTCCGGTCCAGTGCGGCGCGATCATATCTTCGGCCGGTCAGAACACGCTCGAATCTCTCGATCATCACCGATGCGCATGTCACCCGCGTCCAGTTCGAGGGGAAGCGAGCAACAGGGGTTGTCTTCCAGCACAAGGGCGGCGTCAACGCCGTCAGAGCGAAGCGCGGCGTCATTCTCTCATCGGGGGCCGTCCAGACCCCGCAGATCCTCATGCTGTCCGGAATCGGTCCGGCTCAGCATCTCAAAGATCACGGCATTCCGGTCCTCATGGACCACATTGGAGTCGGGCAGAACCTCCAAGACCATCTACAGATCCGCCTCATCTACCAATGCACCAAACCGATCACGACCAATGATGCTCTTCGCACGCTGCCGGGCCGCGTTCGGATGGGCCTGGAATGGCTCCTCTTCAGGTCCGGGCCTCTTGCCATAGGGATCAATCAGGGCGGACTTTTCACGAAGGTTCTGCCGGAGTCGCGCACTCCCGACATCCAGTTTCACATTGCGACGCTCTCCGCAGACATGGCCGGCGGCAAGGTGCACGACTTTTCAGGCTTCACGCTGTCCGTCTGCCAGTTGCGGCCGGAGAGCAGGGGGGCAATCACTCTGGGATCACCTGATCCGCTTGCACCACCGCGGATCCGCGCGAACTATCTTTCCACCGAGACGGATCGCCGTTGTGTCACTGGCGGCATGCGCTTCGCGCGTCGGCTGTCAAATACGCGTCCGCTCTCGGACTATGTTGCGGCCGAGATGCAGCCCGGTCCTGAATTCGCTTCGGACGATGACCTGCTGGATTTTGCACGCCATCACGGCGCGACGATCTTTCACCCCGCCGGTACGTGCCGGATGGGACCGGACGGCGACCCGCGTGCGGTCGTCGATCCCAATCTCCGGGTGCGAGGTGTCGACGGACTTTGGGTCGTCGACTGTTCGGTCATGCCGACTCTCGTGTCCGGCAATACGAACGTTCCCGCGATCATGATCGGCGAGAAAGCTGCCGATCTGATCCGAGAGGACGTCGAAACGGGAAGAAACACCAGGAGGGAACAATGGCACAGCCAAACCAGGGACTTGCGGATGGTCAGTTAAGGCGCGTCGTCTTCGCCAGCGTCATCGGCGCGACAATCGAGTGGTACGACTTCTTTCTTTACGGCGTTGTTGCAGGCATCGTCTTCAATAAACTCTTCTTTCCGACAGGCGATCCCGTCATTTCGATCCTGTTGGCCTACACGACATTCGCCGTGGGTTTCATCGCACGGCCGCTCGGCGGGGTGATTTTCGGGCACTTCGGCGACAAGATCGGGCGCAAGAGCATGCTCGTCCTGACGCTGATGATCATGGGCGTCGCCACGGTTCTGATCGGCCTGCTCCCGACCTATGAGCAGATCGGAATCGCTGCGCCGATTCTGCTGCTTCTGCTCCGCATTGCGCAAGGAATTGGTATCGGGGGAGAATGGGGCGGCGCGGTTCTCATGGCTTATGAGTACGCTCCCAGCAACAAGCGCGGCTACTACGCCAGCTTGCCGCAAATCGGGCTTGCCCTCGGGTTGTGCCTGTCATCCGGAGTCACTGCTCTGGTGTCGGGCCTGCCGGAGGAGCAATTCATGTCCTGGGGGTGGCGGATCGGCTTTATCGGCAGCATTTTTCTCGTGCTGGTGGGGATGTATATCCGCTTGAAAATCATGGAAACGCCGGAGTTCTCGAAGGTGAAGGCCACCGGCACGGAGGCCAAGATACCCTTCGTGGACATGGCCAAGCGCTATCCCAAGAACATCATTCTCGGCATGGGAGCGCGCTTCATCGACGGCGTATTCTTCAACGTCTTCGCGGTGTTCTCCATCGTCTATCTTTCGAACTACGTGAAGGTCGACCGGACGACAGCATTGTGGATGGTCACGCTGTCGGCCTTCGTCATGATCTTCGCGATCCCGTACTTCGGAAAGCTCTCAGACCGTTGGGGACGGCCGAAGACTTATGGGATCGGCTCGCTGATCCTGGCTGCATGCGCGTATCCCGCATTCTGGATGATGAGCACCGGTAATCCGCTGCTAATCGGCATCGCGCTCGTGGTGCCCTTCGGCATCCTCTACGCCATGTGCTATGGCCCCGAAGCGGCGCTCTTCGCCGATCTTTTCGACGCTCGGGTGCGATATACCGGCATCTCGTTCGTCTACCAGTTTTCCGGAATCTTCGCGAGTGGTCTGACGCCGATCATCGCCACGTATCTCATTGCGCAGGGCGGAGGCGATCCCGTGTATCTGTGCGCATACGTCGTGTTCGCTGCGTTGATCAGTGCGATTTCGGCCTTCGGCATCCGGAGACCGGAGGAAATCGCGACACCGATAAGAGCAAAAGTTGCCCAGGTTTGATCCTGTTGCAGCGTGTGAGCGGCATCGTCCGCTCACACGAAAGACACTGATGCGATGACCTCGTGTCGCCGCGTCCAACAAGAGCCACACCGATGCCTGCGGATGATGGCAGGCTGATCCAAGCTAGGACGAGATCGATGAGGATGACGACGGAAGAGGCGTTTGTGAAGGTTCTGCAGATGCATGGGATTGGGCATGCGTTCGGCATCATCGGCTCGGCCATGATGCCGGTCTCGGACCTGTTTCCG